>CAKTBC010000001.1 GCA_934533005.1 uncultured Oscillospiraceae bacterium
TCCCACAGCGCGTGGATGTAACGTAATGAGCAAAAAATGGCTCCCTCGTCCGAGGGAGCCATTTTTTACGGATTCACGAAAAGGTGCTTGCGGTTGTTGAAGTATGGAATGTTGATAAAAATCATGAAGAGCGAACCGGTGAAGCTTCCGGCGGTTTCGGCGGTAAAGGCCGACTGGCCGATAATGAGGCTTCCGATGAGCAGATAGAGCACCGTGCCCGCGGTACTGACGATGTACATCAGATAATACATCATCGGGCCCTTAGTGCGGAATTTCGCCAGCGCTCTCTGCACGACCACCGCATACGCGGCGAGTGCAAGGCAGAAAACACCCATGACGATATCCAGCGGCTGCAGCGCGGGGAAGAAGGTGTAGACCATCTCGGCGCTCCCCTCATAATACGCACCGGATACGCACCGGTGAAGTACTTTACGGCTGTTACCAGATTAACGAGCATACCGGCCCATAGCTGGAAATAGATGATGAACTTGAACCATTTCATGCCGCGCTGGGGCGTTGCGATAACACCGATCGCGGCGGAGGGATCGGGCGTGCCATGCGGCATGGCCGGCGCAGCTGCATTTTCCGGCGCCATGGGGACGACCGGTGCGCTCTCTTCCGGCGCAGCGGAGGGGGCGGAAGCAGGAGCAAGGTTCGCGCCGCACTCGGGGCAGAATTTCACGTTGTCGGGGATCTTCGTTCCGCAGAATCGGCAATACATGGGGACTCCTCCTTTTGTTTATCTGTTATCTGTGGGTCAATTCCATGTTCCTTCGTTGGCGGTAAAAAGCTCGTTGATGCGCTTCCGGAGCGGAGCAAGCTCCTCGCCCGCGAGCGTTGGATTCCTCCGGCAGAGCGCTTCTGCGGCGGATTGCGCCTCATGCAGCATGTCCATGCTTCCGAGAAGGGCTTTGACGTGCATTTCCGGCAGACCGTGCTGGCGTGAGCCGAAAAAGTCGCCGGGGCCGCGCAGCTCCAGATCGGCCTGTGCGATCTCAAAGCCGTTGTTTGTGCGCGTGAGCACGCGCAGCCGCTCTCGGGATTCCTCCGTCGGCATGTCGGATACCAGCACGCAGTAGCTCTTCGCCTTGCCGCGCCCGACGCGCCCGCGCAGCTGATGGAGCTGCGAAAGCCCAAACCGCTCGGCGTTTTCCACGACCATGAGTGTGGCGTTCGGCACGTCCACACCGACCTCCACGACCGTGGTCGAGACGAGAATGTCCGTCTCCCGGGCAGCGAAGGCGGTCATGACGGCCTCCTTTTCCTTCGGCTTCATCCGCCCATGGACGCACGCGACGGCCAGATCCGGGAAGAGCCTTTGCAGCTCCTCTGCGTGCTCCGAGGCCGATTTAAGCTTGCTCTCGCTCTCTTCATCATCCTCAACCTTCGGGCAGACAACGAACACCTGATGCCCTTCTTCGACCTGCTTTCGGATAAAGGCGTTCAGCCGGGTGCGGTAGCTTTCCGTAACGGCGAAGGTGTCCACCGTTTCACGCCCCGGCGGCAGCTCGTCGAGCACGGATACGTCGAGATCGCCGTAGATCATCAGCGCGAGGGTGCGCGGGATGGGCGTGGCGGACATAACGAGAATGTGCGGCTGTGCGCCCTTTTCGCCGAGCGCGCCGCGCTGCTCCACACCGAAGCGGTGCTGCTCGTCCGTGACGGCGAGACCGAGATTTTGAAAGCGCACATCCTTCGTGAGCAGGGCGTGCGTGCCGACGGCAACATCGCAAACGCCCTCTTCCAGCGCGGCCTTGACCGCGCTTTTTTCTTTTGCCTTCATCGAGCCGGTCAGAAGAAGGACATTTATGCCGAAAGGCGCAAGCAGCTCCTGCAAGGTCTTCGCGTGCTGCTGTGCCAGAATTTCCGTCGGCGCCATGAAAGCGCTCTGGTATCCGGCCTTCCATACCGCCCACAAAAGCGCCGCGGCCACAAGCGTTTTGCCGCTGCCGACGTCACCCTGCAATATGCGCGACATCCGCTTGCCGGACGCCATGTCGCGCAGCGCTTCATCCACGGCGCGCCGCTGCGCGCCCGTCGGCGAAAAGGGGAGAGAGGCATAAAACGCTTCGCTGTCCGGCAGCGGGATCCGCTCGCCGGGGGAGCTTTCGCGCTGCGCGCGCAGCCGCTGTGTGGCGCAGGAGAGGATGAAAAATTCTTCAAACGTCAGCCGCCGCCGCGCAAGCGCGAGCGTTTCCCAGTCCGGCGGAAAATGAACGTTCCGGTACGCAAAGCCGACCTTCGGCAGTTTATACTGTTCGGTGATCGCCGCGGGCAGAAGCTCCGGCAGCATGTCGCCGCACTCATCGAGCGCGCACTCCACGGCGCTCACGACGAGCTTATTCGATATCCCGTGCGTCAGCCGGTAGAGCGGAAGGATCCGCCCCGTGACGACGCCTGCGCGATCCTCCCGCTCAAAAACGGGGTTCGTGAGCGTTTTGCGCAGAAGATTTCCGCCCGCCTTGCCGTAAAAGATGTAGCTCTCACCGCGGATGAGCTGGTCGCGGACATAGCTCTGGTTGAAAAACGTCACGTCTGCGCTACCGCTCTCGTCCACGATGCGCAGCTTCACAAGATCGAGCCCGCGCCGGACGCGCGTAAGACGCGGCTCCGTTGCGACCATGGCGCGCACGCACGCCGTCCCGTCGAGGGGAAGCTCGGCGATGGGGAGCACAACGGTGCGATCCTCGTAGGCGCGCGGGAAATCGTTGAGAAGATCGCCGAGCGTGTGCACGCCGAGACGCGCGAGAGCCTTCGCCCGCTGCTCGCCGATGCCTTTTATGTAACGGACATCCGTGGAAAGCTCCGGCACGGTCTTCTCTCCTTTCAAAAATGGTCTGTTTCGGATTTATTCCGCGAGCGTTTCCCACTCGGCGTAAAGCGCTTCGATCTCGCTCTCGGCGGCGTCCTTCTGCGCGCCGAGCTCCAGCAGCTTCTGATAATCGGAGGCGTTTTTCTCCATTTCGGATTCGATATCGCGCACGGACGCCTCGGCGCGCTCAATGTCGTGCTCGATCTTCTGACGGCGGCGGTCGCGGTTCGGCTCGGTCTTTTTCTTCGGCTTTTCCTCGCGTGCGGCGGGCTTTGCCGCTTTTGTTGATGCCTGAAGCGCCTCCTGCCGCGCCTTATATTCCCGCCACTCGGCAAAGCCGCCGCGGTAGTCCTCGATCTGCCCATCGTGCAGACACCAGATGCGCGTGGCGAATTTCTCAATGAACCAGCGGTCGTGGCTCACGAAGAGCAGCGCTTCGCTGTAGTCCATGAGCGCATCCTCCATCCACTCGCGTGAGAGAAGATCGAGATGGTTCGTCGGCTCGTCGAGCATGAGAAAGTTTATATCGTCGCGCATGAGGATGCAGAGGCGCAGACGGCTCTGCTCGCCGCCGGAGAGCACCGAAACGGTCTTGAACACGTCTTCACCCCGGAAGCCGAACGCCGCGAGACGGTTTCGCGCCGTTTGCGGATCGCACTTTGCCTCCCAGAGCATCGTGTCCACCATGTTGCGCGAGGGATCCTCAAACCGCACGAGCTGCGGCAGGTACGCGCTCTTTACCGCGGGCCCCTGATGGATCCAGCCGCGGTCGGGCGTTTCCTCGCCGGTGATGCACCGGAGCAGGGTGGATTTGCCGGTACCGTTGTCGCCGATGAGCGCGATGCGCTCGCCGGGCTCAATGAGCTCGTCGATCCCGGAGAAGAGCTTCTTCTCGCCGTAGGATTTTGCCACGTCTTCCAGCACAAGCACCTCGTCGCCGAAAAACTCCTTCTGCCGGAAGCGGATGGAGAGCTTTTTGTCCTCGCGCGGCTTTTCGGCGGTCTGGAGGCGCGCGATGCGCTTTTCCATGGAGAACGCGCGCTTGTGCAGCTTGTCCGCGCCCATGAACGCCCACAGATGCAGATCGTCCGCCGCCTTCTGCAGATGGGCGATCTCCTTCTGGTTTTTCTCATATTGCCTGCGCAGCTCCTCATACCGGCGCTGCTTTTCCTCGGCATAGAACGTATAGTTGCCGTTATAAAACTCCGCCTTGCCGTTGACGATCTCTATGATGCGCTGCGCGATCTTATCGAGAAACCAGCGGTCGTGCGATATGGCGAGCACCGTGCCCTTGAAGTGCAGCAGATAGTCTTCCAGCCATTCGGTGGCGTGCATGTCAAGATGGTTCGTCGGCTCATCGAGCAAGAGAATGTCCGTATCCTCCAGAATGAGCCGCGCCAGGTTGACGCGCGTTTTCTCTCCGCCGGAGAGCGAGTCGAAAAGCTGCTCGCGCATGGCGGGCGGAATGTCGAGCCCGTTGGCCACCTTGCTGCGGCGCACCTCGGCGTCGTACCCGCCGAGCGTTTCAAAGCGCGAGAGAAGCTCGTCATACTCGGAGAGGAGTGCACGGTCGCTCGATACCGCCATGAGCTCTTCGAGCTTGCGCATCCGCGATTGCATCGCGTTGAGCCGTTCCTCTGCCGTGGCGAGCACGTCCTCCACGGTATACCCCGCTGGATAGTGCGGGATCTGGGATACGAGCCCGAGCCGCTTGCCGCGGGCGATGTCGATCTCGCCCTTGTCCTCGGTGAGCTCGCCGACCATCAGCCGGAAAAGCGTCGTTTTCCCCGTGCCGTTGCGGCCGAGAATGCCGACGCGCTCGCCGTGCTGCACCTGAAACGTCAGCCCGTCGAGAATGTTGTTGTTGACCTCAAACGCTTTCGTGAGATCACGGACGGAAATGTCAATCATTGGAATAATACTCCATTACGGTTTGTAATACGGAATTGGCAACGCCGCCGGCCTGCAGCAGTCCGCCGCCGCCATGCTCAAGCATCACCGCGAACGCCACCGGCGCACCGGTGCGCAGATACCCGACGAACCAGGCGTGCGTCGTGCCGTCGCCGACCTCCGCCGTGCCGCTCTTGGCGCAGAGATCGAGCCCCGGGAACCGGTCACGGCCATAGCCGTAGGCCACGTCGTAGCTCATGCAATCGCTGGTATACTCCGCCGTTGCCGCGTCCATGAGCACCGCGCCGCCGCCCACGCCGCCGCAGGCGAGCGTCGGCGTGACGGCGGTACCGCTGTTTGCGATGGCGGCGCACAGCCGCAGCATGGCATACGGCGTCACGAGATCGGTGTACTGCCCGATGCCGAGCCATGCCTCGTTGCCGCTACCCGCCTCGGCGGTCTCAACCTTGCCGGAGGCCGTGGCCGCGCCGTCGAGCATAAGAGACCCGGCCACACCGAGCCGCTGCGCCGTTTTTACGATCGTCTCGCTGCCGAGCTCGAGTGCAAGCTCCCCGAACGCGCAGTTGCAGGAGTTCGCGAGCGCCTGCTCAATGGTCTGTGGGCCATGCCAGCCGGTGCATACGACCGTCCCGCCGGGGAGATCAAGATATTGATTGCAGGTAAACGTCTGCTCCGTGAGATCGGGGAGGTTTTCCACCGCAGCGATGAGCGTCACGAGCTTGAAAACCGAGCCCGGCGTAAATGTCCCTCCCGTGCAGCGGTTGATGAAAAGACCGTCGATGCTCATGTCGGCCTCGCCGTTCGGGTCGTAGGACGGGGAGGAGACCATAGTCAAGATCTCGCCGGTCTCATAGTTCATCACGAGTACTGCGCCGCGCCGCCCCGCAAGCGCATTCCATGCAGCGGTCTGTAACCGCGTATCGAGCGAGAGCGCGACGGTCGCGCCGCCGTCGGGCGTGCCGTTGACGAAGGAGTATCCCGCAAGCTCACCGGCAAAGGAGGAGATCGCGCCGCTGATGTATCCGCGAAAGTCGCCGACGGCGTGCACCGACGAGAGCCGCACGGTAAGCTCGTCCGCGTAGCGCCAAGCGCCGTTTTCCGTTTGCGCGAGAATGACGCCGTTACGGTCAGTCAATGTGCTGCTTTTGAGCACGCCGTTTTGGTAAATGTGCTGATTGGCGCTGTAGGAAGCCCAGTCGCCGCCATGGAGCGCCAGCCGGACGACGAAAAAGCCCATGCCGAGCAGCAGCGCTGCGGCAAGCAGGAGCGCGATGGCGGAGCGGTGTTCGATGCGCTTCATTTCACCGCCTCCTTTTTTCCGCTGCGGCGGACGTTTTCAAAGCTCGTGCGCAGCGCAAAGCTACCGCCGGAGCGCGTGTCTCCGGCCTTGATATACGCGAGCATCCCCCAACAGGAGATGAGGCTCGACCCGCCCTTGGATACGAACGGGAACGTCACGCCCGTGAACGGCAGCAGATCGAGCGAGCCGAACACGTTGAGCGCGAGCTGTGCCATGAAGATCGTGACCGTAGCGCACGAGGCGATGACGTAATACGAGGAGCGCCCCGCCGCCGCGCTGCGCACGGAGAACACCGCGAGCAGCAGCAGCGAGAGAACGCAGCAAAGCCCCACGATGAGCCCCAGCTCCTCGCACACGACGCCGAACACCATGTCGGTGTTTGCGGCGAACACGTTCTTGAGCCAGCCCGCCCCTGCGCCGCGGCCAAAAAGGCCGCCCGCGGCGGTCGCGGACATCGTGCGCACCTGCTGGAAACCGGTATTCAGAGGATTCTCCCACGCATGGCCCCAGGTGGCAAACCGCTGCGCTACATAGGGCTTCACAGTCAAAACGAGCATCACCGCAAGCGCCGCGCCGCCGATGGCGAGAAAGAGCGTAGCAAAGCTCCCCGAGCGCATGAAAGATATAACGAGAAAGCACACGAAGAAAACGAGCGCTGTGCCGAAATCGCCCATGAGCGCAAGCGCGCCAACGCATACGGCGGAGAAGGCGATGAACAATATAAGGTTGCGCCGCCGGAACAGGCGGTCGAGCGTCGCCGCGCCTGCGTAGACGTAGGCGATCTTCACAAATTCTGAGGGCTGGAGCGTCTGCCCGGCAATGCTCAGCCAGTTTTTCGCGCCCCAGATCGTCTCGCTCAGCAGCAGATTGAGCGCGAGAAAGCCGAGCGCAGCAAACGCCATCGGCCAGCGCATTGCGCGCACCCGGCGCAGATCGCGCAGCCATACGCCCAGCGCAAAGAAGAGCGCGAGCGCGGCGAGAAACAAAAGGCATTGCCGCCCCATGCTCTCCGGCGCGGAGGAGCCGACAACGGAAAAGCCGATGCTCGTGAGAAAAAATGCAATTGTCTCCGGCTCAAACCCGCGCACGGAGATGCTCCGCATCACAAAATAGCAGAACCACTCCATCGCGAACAGAAGCCCGAACGCGAGCACGATATAGGCAAGCGCCGCGCCCTCCGTTGTGAAGAAAAACTGAAAGAGCAGCACGAGCTGGAAGCATACGAGCAGAAGAAGCGTCACCGCCGGCTGCACCTTGTGCCCGGTCACGGGGCGCTTGCGCTGCAAGGTGGCGCGCTGCGCATCGTCCAGCGCGAGAAAGTGCAGCTCCATTTCGCCGAGCTTGAGCGTATCGCCGCCGTGGAGCGGCGCGTCGCCGGTAACGGCCTCGCCGTTGAGCCATACGCCCCTGCCGCCATCGAGCGCGGAGAGTGTCCATTCGCCTGCGCCGGAGCGCTGAATGGCGGCGTGGCTTCGCTCGATCCCCTCGCCGGTGAGCACGATGTCTGAGGCCTTCGCCCGGCCAAGGATGCACTCCCAATGCTCGATCGCGCGCGATGTGCCGTCCGGCAGCTCCAGATAGCCCCAGACCTCCGGCACATACTTTTCACTCAGCATCGAGCGCGCGCAGCGCACCACGATCCAAACGGCGAAAAACGCGAGCACATACCCGGTATATTGTAAAAAAGCGGTCTCTGTCATGCATTCGCTCCATAAAGACAATAATACAAAATATATTATATCATTTTTCTTGCCGCGAGAAAAGAGTTTTGCTATAATATCTGCGAACAAATCGCGCCTCGCGGCGGGAGGAACTGCCATGAACGGAAAATTCATCGTCATCGAAGGGCTGGACGGCTCGGGGAAAACCACGCAGCTGTTGGCACTTGCAAAGAATCTGCGCGCGCTCGGCTATGCCGTGGCGGAGACTGCGGAGCCGACGGCGAGCACGACCGGCGGACTCGCGCGCGATGCGCTCTCCGGCTTCACGCCGCGCACCGGTGCGGAGATCGCGGCGCTCTTCATGGCTGACCGCGTGGCGCACAACGTAAACCCCGTCAACGGCATCGGAAAGCTCCTCTCGGAGGGGCGCGTTGTCCTCTGTGACCGGTATTACTATTCCTCGCTTGCCTACCAGGGAACCGTGACCGACCCGGAATGGGTATTTCATATCAACATCGACTGCCCGGAGATCCGAAAGCCCGATCTCTGCGTTTTTCTCGATCTTGATGATGAGGAGTGCCTGCGCCGCATGGAGCAGGGGCGATCTTACCGCGAGATCTACGAGAACGAAAACTCCCTGCTCGCCGTGCGCCGGCGGTACTACGAAATCTTCCGGCGGCTCGAGCACCGGGATAAGATCTGCATCGTAAACGCCGCCCGCACGCCCGAAGAGGTCGCCGCGGACGTACTTTCCGCCGTAAAATCGGTGCTGGACTGATTTTTTGCATTGACAAGGCCACATACCCTGTGATATGATACTCGAGCGGTTTGGAGAAGTACCCAAGTGGCCGAAGGGGCTCCCCTGCTAAGGGAGTAGTCGGTGATGAGCCGAGCCCGGGTTCAAATCCCGGCTTCTCCGCCAAAAACAGACGCCTTTTGCGAAAGCAAAAGGCGTCTGTTTTTTTACAAAAAGGCGGGCAGCTCCGTTTGTGGGACTGCCCGCTGATACTATATTTTTTATGCTTATTCCATGCCCGGCACCTTCGGGAGCGTGGCGATGCTCTGTGCGAGCTCCTCGTCGGTGGGGATGTAGTCGGTCATCTTGCCGTCGTTGAACGCCTGATAGGCGGTCATGTCAAAGTAGCCGGTGCCGGTCAGACCGAAGAGGATCGTTTTCTCCTCGCCGGTCTCGCGGCAGCGGATGGCTTCGTCGATCGCTGCGCGGATGGCGTGGCTGCTCTCCGGCGCGGGGAGGATGCCCTCGATGCGGGCGAACTGCTCCGCGGCCTCGAACACGCTCGTCTGCTCCACGGCGCGCGCTTCCATATACCCGTCGTGGTAGAGCTGGCTCAGCACGCTGCTCATGCCGTGGAAGCGCAGACCGCCTGCGTGGTTGGGGGAGGGGATGAAGCCGCTGCCGAGCGTGTACATCTTCGCGAGCGGGCAGATCTTGCCGGTATCGCAGAAGTCGTAGGCGTAAACGCCGCGCGTGAAGCTCGGGCAGGAGGCGGGCTCAACGGCAATGAAGCGGTAGTCGGCCTCGCCGCGCAGCTTCTCGCCCATGAACGGGGCGATCAGTCCGCCGAGATTGCTGCCGCCGCCGGCACAGCCGATGATGATATCGGGCTTCACGCCGTATTTGTCAAGTGCAGCCTTGGTCTCGAGACCGATGACGCTCTGGTGCAGCAGCACCTGGTTGAGAACGCTGCCGAGCACATAGCGGTAGCCGGAATTGGTCGTTGCGACCTCGACGGCCTCGCTGATTGCGCAGCCGAGCGAGCCGGTCGTGCCGGGGTGCTCGGCGAGGATCTTCCGGCCAACCTCCGTTTCCATCGAGGGGGAGGGAGTCACGCTCGCGCCGTAGGTGCGCATGACCTCGCGGCGGAACGGCTTCTGCTCATAGCTGATCTTCACCATGAACACCTTGCAGTCCAGCCCCAAATACGCGCACGCCATCGAGAGCGCGGTGCCCCACTGGCCGGCACCGGTCTCGGTCGTCACGCCCTTGAGGCCCTGCTTTTTCGCGTAGTACGCCTGCGCGATGGCGCTGTTGAGCTTGTGGCTGCCGGAGGTGTTGTTGCCCTCAAACTTGTAGTAGATCTTCGCGGGCGTGTTGAGCGCCTTTTCGAGACAGTAGGCGCGCACGAGCGGCGAGGGACGGTACATTTTGTAAAAGCCGCGGATCTCCTCCGGGATGGGGATGAAGGCGGTGTCGTTATCGAGCTCCTGCTGCACGAGCTCATCGCAGAATACGCCGCCGAGCTCTGCGGCGGTCATGGGCTTGCCGGTGCCGGGGTTGAGCAGAGGCGCGGGCTTGTTCTTCATGTCCGCGCGGAGATTGTACCATGCCTGCGGCATATCGGCTTCGTCGAGATAGATCTTGTAGGGGATGTTTTTCGTTTCCATGATGTTTTGCTCCTTTTCTGTCGGTTTTCTTTTCTGGAGCAGAGACAGGAAAAAAGAAAAAGCTCTTGTCTCTGCAAATGCAGGGACAAGAGCTTGGATAAACTCCTGCGGTACCACCCGGCTTGACGCTTTCGCGCCCACTTAAACGCACGGTTCATGCGCCGGCCTTGTGATAACGGACAGCCAACTCCGTCGCCCATACTCGGGAAGGATCCCTTTCTGTTTGCCCTCGCAAGGCCATTCACCCGCGGAAACCTCTTACCGCATTCACACCATCGGCGGCTCTCTGAAAGACGTCTCATTGGCGGGCTACTTATCTTGCTCTTCGGTTTGATGGGAGCACTTTAGCACCAAAAGGCGATAAAGTCAATACCCTTTTTGAAAAAAATTCAATCCAGTGTGATGCCGTCGAGCTCCTCGGTCAGCACGGCGATCTCGTCGATGATGTCGGAGATGTAGGCGATCGTGTGCTCGAGCGCGTCCGGCGTGGAGAGATCGATGCCGGCAATTTCGGCAAGACCGAGCGGGCCGCGCGTGCTGCCCGCTTCGAGCATCGCACGCCAGCGCGCCACGGCGCTCTCGCCCTCGGCGGCAATGTTGAGCGCCGCCTGCGTCGCGAGCGTGAGACCGGCGCTGTAGGTGTAGGAATAGAGCCCCATGTAGTAATGCGGCTGGCGCATCCACGTGAGCTCGCAGCCCTCGGTCAGCTCCACGGCATCGCCCCAGAACGTTTCGAGATTCCTGCGGAAAATGCCGGAGAGCGTTTCGGCGTTCACCGCGCCGCCGAGCTCGATGATGTTCATTGCCTCGCGCTGGTACCATGCCTCGCGCAGGTGCGTGACGAAGTTGTGATAGTAGGTATGGCCGATGAGCGAGGAGAGCACCCAGCGGCGGAAGCGCTTGTCGGTGTCCTTGCGCAGAAGATCCTGCGCGAGCAGCAGCTCGTTCATCGTCGAGGGCGCTTCAATGAGATAGGGGGTGACGTTCGTATCAAAGAGCGACTGCGCGCCGTTGCACAGCCGGAAGTGCCCGGCGTGACCGAGCTCGTGCGCGATCGTGAACACGTCCGCCATGCGGTTGTTCCAGCTGAGCAGGATAAACGAATTGCAGCCGTAGGGCGAAGAACAGAAGCCGCCCGTCTCCTTGCCGGCGTTGCGCGCAAAGTCGATCCAGCGCTTGTCGTACGCCTCGTCCACCATGTCGGCGTAGTCCTGCCCGAGGACGGAAAGCGCGCTGCGGACATACTCGCGGGACTCCTCGATCGTGACGCGCGGGTCAAACTCCGCGTCGAGCGGCAGCTTGAGATCGGCGAAGGTCACGCGGTCGAGCTTGTTCATCTTCCCGACGAGGCGGGCGTATTTGCGCATCGCGGGCGCGAGCTTTTCGGTGATGAGATCGATTTGCCGGTCATACATCTCGCGCGTGACGTGGTCGGCGAAGAGGTCGGCTTCAAACATGTCGGCAAAGCCGCGCTGATGGGCCATGATGCGCTGCTGCGTGAGATAGGTGTTGTAGGTGGCGGCGGTCGTGTTCTCGTATTGGCGCAGCTTATCGGAGAACGCGCGGAACGCCGCACGGCGCACGTCCGTGTCGGCTTCGTACTCATACTCGTCCTCGAAGAGCGAGTAGCCGAGCGGGTATTCCTTGCCGTTGACGGTGAAGGAATCAAACTTCATGTCGGCGAGCTTCGTCATGTGGTAAATGTCGTAGGGCGCGTTGAATACCGGGCTGAGCGCGGCGAGCACCTTTTCGGTCTCAGCGCTCAGACGGTGCGGCTTCTCGCGGAGGATCTCCGCAAGATAGTGCTTCGCGCGCTCGGTCTTGCCCATGGCGGCGCGGATGAGCTCTTCGGGCGCGTCGGCGATCTCGCTTTCGATGAAGGAGAGACGGCTCTCCACCTCGGCGGCGAGCGCGGACAGCTTCGCGTCCTTCTTCTGCGCTTCGGTGTCGGTATAGTCTACCGAAACGGCGAGACTCGTATAGCTTGTTGTCTGGTAGAGCAGGATTTCCAGCTCTTCATAGAGCGCGAGGCATTCGGCAATGCTCTCCGGCGTCGTGAGCGCATTTTTGTACGTTTTCTCGAGCGTGTCGGCGAGCGTTTTCATCTTCTCGACCGCCGCTTCAAAATCGGCTTCCGTGGCAAAGATCAGCGAGAGATCCCATGTCTCATTGACCGGCACGTCTTTTCTGGCGTTAAGCTTCAAGTATATATCCTCCTATGGCTTTTTCGAAATCAAATCCACTTTATGCCCCGCGGCAGTTTTTGTCAACGTTCATTTGCGTTTTGTGAAGCGAGGTAGAGAAGGAAGGCGTCGCGCGGCTTTCGAAAGTCGTACCCGGTCTTGTCGCGGATGCGGTCAAGGCGGTACTGCACGGTGTTCCGGTGGAGATAAAGCGCTTCCGCGCAGCGGCGAAGATCGCCATCCTGCGCAAAGTAGATGCGCAAAAGCGCCTTAAAGTCGCGCGTCTCTTCCGCCGTACACTCGGCGAACGTCGTCACCTCCAAATCGCGCAGCAGCGCGCGGGGAATGCTCTCGGCGAGATATTCGAGCGACACCTGGTCATAGAAAAATACCCGCCCGCCGGTGCCGGTCGCGCACGCCGCGCGCACCGCCGCGCGCGCTTCACGAAAGCTGCGCCGTGCCGGAAGAACGCCCTCGGCCGTGCCGCCGATGCCGCCGGCCATCGCTGCGCCGCAGCGGCTCTCCGCCTCGGCGCAGAGCGTCCGGGCGAATGTATAAAGCTCCTCGCGCCACACGCCGCACAGGAGCAGCACAAGCTCCCCGTGCAAAATGGCGCAATGGCCGCCCTGCCCGGGGAGATGCATCCGGCGGATGTGTGCGAGCAGCTTCTGCCCGCCGAGACCGGCGAGCGCCTCCGCCCCAGCCTCGGCGGCGGGACGCAGCAGCACGACGGCGCAGGCGCTCTCCATGGGAAAGCCGAGCAGCCGCCCCTGTTCGGCAAGCTCTTCGGCGGGGACGCTCTCCTCCAGAAAGAGCGCTTCGAGAAAGGCGTCGCGCGCGCTGTCCATCTGTGCGAGCCGCCGCCGCTGCCGGAGACTTTCGAGCATGATCTCCATCAGCCGCTGGATGACCGCGCCGAACACCGAGATCTCCGCCGGATCGCCCGTGACGCCGATCACGCCCTCAACGCGCCCGTCGAGCACGACCGGGAGATTGATGCCGCGCTGCACGCCGTGCGCGGGATCGTCCTCCCATACCGTGAGCGAGTCGCGGCGGTTTTCTATAAGCCGCCGCGCCCCTTCGTGCACGGTGCCGATGCGCGCCTTGTTTGTGCTTGCGAGGATCACGCCGTCATTCTCTATAATGTTGACATCGTGGCCGATTGTCCGCTTCATTTCCGTTACGATGCTCATGGCATCCTGTGGAGAAAGATCCATGGTGCGAAACCGTCCTTTTTGTAAAATTTAAAAAAATTATAGCATAGATTTATAACATTTACAATATAAACGGCGCTATACTTATCTCATAAAAGAGCTTCAGGAGGTATGCATACCATGAAAATCGTTATTCTGGACGGATACACCGAAAACCCCGGCGATCTGAGCTGGGCCGAGCTGGAAAAGCTGGGCGAGGTCACGATCTATGACCGCACGCCTTACGAAGACGCGGAGATCATCCGGCGCATCGGCGATGCGGAGATCGTCCTCACGAACAAGACGCCGATCCGCCGCGCGGTGCTCGACGCCTGCCCGGGCATCCGCTTCATCGCGGTGCTTGCGACTGGCTTCAACGTCGTCGACATCGACTATGCCCGCGAAAAGGGCATCCCGGTCTCTAACGTGCCGAACTACGGCGGCTATTCCGTGAGCCAGTTTGCCATCGCGCTCATGCTCGAGTGCTGCCTGCACATCGGCCACCACGACCGCACCGTGCACGAGGGAAAGTGGGAGAACAACCCCGACTGGTGCTACTGGGATTACCCCCTCATCGAGCTGGCAGGCATGACCTATGGTCTTCTCGGCTGCGGCCGCATCGGCTACCACACCGCAGAGGCGGCGAAGGGTCTCGGCATGCACGTGATCGCCTTCGATAAGTACCCCTCCCAGGCGGCGAAGGATCTTGGCGTGGAGTTTGTGGAGCTCGACGAGCTGTTCGCCCGCTCCGACGTTCTCGGACTGCAGATGCCGCTCATGGAGTTCAACACCGGCATCATCAATAAGGAAAACATCGCCAAGATGAAGGACGGCGTTATCATCATCAACAACAGCCGGGGCCAGATGGTCGTTGAGCAGGATCTTGCCGACGCGCTAAACTCCGGCAAGGTCGCCTTCGCCGGTCTGGACGTTGTGTCCACCGAGCCGATCCGCGGCGATAACCCGCTGCTCAAGGCGAAAAACTGCATCATCACGCCGCACATGTCCTGGGGCTCCAAGGGCAGCCGCCAGCGCATCATGGACTGTACCGTCAGCAACTTGCGCTCGTTCCTCAACGGTGCGCCGGAGAATGTAGTCAACAAATGAACACGCTGCGCGAAGACGCAAAGTATATCTATACCCGCGCCATTGAAGCCGTGCTGCCGGACGAAGCCGTCCGGCGCGCGCTCGCCGGGCAGAATTTCCCGGGACGCGTGATCCTCGTCGCCGCCGGAAAGGCGGCGTGGCGTATGGCGTCGGCGGCGAAGGCGGCGCTCGGCGAGAGGATCGAAACCGGCATCGTCATCACAAAATACGGCCATGTGCAAGGCCCCGTCCCCGGCATCCTCTGCCGGGAGGCGGGGCACCCCGTGCCGGACGAAAACTCGTTTTCGGCTACGCGCGAGGCGCTTGCGCTCACCGAAAACCTCACCGCGGACGACACGGTTTTGTTTCTTCTCTCCGGCGGCGGCAGCGCGCTTTTCGAAAGCCCGCTCGTGCCGGGCGAGGAATTGCAGGACATTACCGCCCAGCTTCTCGCCTGCGGCGCGGACATTGTGGAGATCAACAAGATCCGCAAGCGCCTCTCGGCGGTAAAGGGCGGCCGGTTTGCACAGCATTGCGCCCCGGCGCACGTGTTCGCCGTGATCCTGAGCGACATCGTCGGCGACCCGGTGGACATGATCGCCTCCGGGCCGGTATCGCCGGACTCGTCCACGTGTGCGGACGCGCTCGCTGTTGCGGAAAAGTACGCTCTCCGGCTGAGCGATCGTGCGCAGGAGCTTCTCGCGCGCGAGACGCCGAAAACGGCGGACAATGTCATGGTGCGCATTACCGGCAGCGTTCGCGAGCTGTGCGCCGCGGCGGCGACAGCCTGCCGCGAGCGGGGCTATGCGCCGGAAATCCTCACCGACTGCGAGCAGGGTGTTGCCCGCGAGGTCGGCGCGCGCCTCGGTGCGCTGGCGCGGGAAAGCGCCGCGGCGAACACGCCCCGCGCGTTTATCCTCGGCGGCGAAACGGTCGTCCGGCTCACAGGAAACGGCAAGGGCGGGCGCAACCAGGAGCTCGCTCTCGCCGCGGCGGCGGAGATCGCAAAGCTTCCGAACGCCGTCGTCTTCTCCGTCGGCTCCGACGGTACGGACGGCCCGACGGATGCCGCGGGCGGCCTCGTGGACGGCGGCACGGTAGAACGCCTTGCTGCAGCGGGAAAGACCGTGGCGGACGTGCTTACGGACAACGACGCCTACCATGCGCTGCGCGACACCCGAGATCTCATCATCACCGGCCCGACCGGAACGAACGTGAACGACTTTGCCGTGGCGCTCGTCCGCTGACAACGAACAACGAAATATTATCTGCCTCCCAATCTGGTTACATAAAATTATCGTTATTTGGTAATTGCATGTAACCAGATTTGCATATACACTATGCTATGGATAAAGCAAAAGGGAGGTAGATTCCTTTGAACGGAAAAACAAAACAGATCGTAACGGCGGCGCTTTTTGCCGCGCTCACGTGTGTGGCGACCATGGTGATCAAAATCCCCTCGCCGATGGACGGATATCTGAATCTCGGCGACTGCGTGGTGCTCGCCGCCGGATGGATGCTCACGCCCGGCTATGGCTTTGCGGCTGCGGGGCTCGGCTCGGCGCTTGCGGATCTCTTTTCCGGGTACGCCGCCTATGCGCCTGCCACATTCGTTATCAAGGGCCTCATGGCGCTCATCGCCTTTTATGGCTTTAAGGCGCTTCACGGTAAGACCGGCAATCTTGCGGCGCGTATTCTGAGCGGCGCAGCGGCAGAGGTGTGGATGGTTCTTGGCTACTATGTGTTTGAAGGCTGCCTGTACGGCTTCACGCCGTCGGCGGTGAACGTTCCGGCAAACGGCGTGCAGGGCGCGGCGGGACTCATCCTCGGCGTGCTGCTCGTGAAGGCGCTGGAAAAGAGCCGGATTATGCAAAAGGCGTGAAAGGGGAAAAAGTCATGACGGTATATGAACAGACGGCGGCGGCCGCCGCCGAAATTTGTGAGAGAGCCGGGCTGAAGCGCGGGAGCATTCTCGTGGTCGGCTGCTCCACGAGCGAGGTCATGGGATCGAAGATCGGCACAAACTCCAGCGTAGAGACGGCGGGGGAGATATCCCGGGCGCTTCTCGACGTGACGCGCAGCCGCGGCATTTTCCTCGCGGTGCAGTGCTGTGAGCACTTGAACCGCGCCATCATCACCGAGCGCGCGGCGGTGCCGGGCGCGGAGATCGTGAACGTTGTTCCGCAGCCGAAGGCGGGCGGCTCGCTCGCCACGCAGGTGTACGCCGCGCTGGAGGAGCCCGTCGCGCTTGAGGAGATCAAAGCGGACGCCGGGCTCGACATCGGCCTTACGCTCATCGGCATGCACCTCAAAAAGGTCGCCGTGCCGGTGCGGCTCGAGAACCACACGATCGGCGCGGCGATGGTCGTTGCGGCGCGCACGCGCCCCAAATTCATCGGCGGCGCGAGAGCAATGTACGACGAGACCATGCTGTGAGAAACATAAATTCAAAGCACATAAAAAGCTGCAATGCGGGAGCTGTGACACTTCCGCATTGTTTTTCTATATTAGTTTTCCTTGCGTCGATTGACAAAGGCACACGCGGTTCTGCCGGGCGGAAATACCCTCATATGGCGTCAAAGCCCTTGAGAATACAGAAAGTATTCCCTGCGGACTTTTCCTAATCTGAGAGCATTTCTGCTCCGGCAGAACTGCTTCGCATCGGACAGCCTTGAATTTTTGAGGGATTTTTGTTCTTCTTTGGCGACGGCGGGCTGTCGCCCGCCGAGACAAAAAGGGCAAAAAGCACCGAAAAGACTGGCTGTCCGACGTATGTGCCCTTGTTAATCGACGCTTTATTTGCAAATGAACATTCCATATTCTTTTGGAACATACAGTGCTCCATTGATACTTTTCTTTTCAAATGCCAGCAGGAGCAGCTCCGCACTGGCACTTTCCAAACCGGAAAGATTGGACATAGACAGTACATATTCTACAAAATCCGGAATATGGGTTACGGCAAGGCCATCTTCACGGGTCAGCCTTTCTACTACTGCAAAATGCTTGCCAAGTGTGCTGCCGCCATTTTGGAGAGTAAATGTTTTGCCAATGCTGCCGCAAATGTTGTACTCCCTCAGTGTGTCATTGATAAACTCCATGATGCCGTGCTCCCCATAAGTAGCGCAGTAAAAGACACCGCCCGGTTTTAGAACCCGGCGCACTTCGGATATTCCTTTATCAAGGTCTGGAACATGATATAGCATCATATTAGCAATTACTACATCAAATGCAGCATCGCCAAAGGGGATGTTTTGAATATCGGCTACTTTGAAATCCACACAATCAGAGCAGCGAATATTCTGCTTCGCTGCTTCCAGCATTCCTGCTGAAAAGTCAGTAAGTGTAAGATGAGAGCCACCATCAAGAAGTGGTAGCTTTCCTTTCCACATCTCTCCGGTGCCGCAACCCAGTTCAAGGATTCGACAGCAAGGCTTGATCTCGTAATGCGACATTATCCAGTCACCAAACGGCTGGTGATTGGTAGAGTATTTTTCATGGATGGAAATGCGGGTATTAAGGTTCCTTGCTGTTTGATATTGCTTTTCTATATTGTTCATATCAGCACCCCTCACAAAACTTGCAGCCCTTTTCCCATCTTAAAGCTCCATTCAGCAATAAAAACCCTATAATTATAATAACACCAAGATATGAGCTTTCCCACACTTTTCTTGCATAAAGCAAAAAGCAGGGGTGCATTGTTCAAAATGCACCCCCGTAATGGATTTCTCGTTCCTGTTCGTGGCGTTTGGGTTTTCTTCGCAGTTGTGTCTGATGCGCTTTCTGCTTTTGCCGCAGAAAATCACGGACAAACCGTGTTTTTGCTTCCGCATTCAGCAGATCGGCAACATCCCGCTTGCTGATGCAAGTGCTTTTTTGAGGGGGAAATTACTCCTCGTGGTGTTCTTCGGTGTACACTTCCGGCGTCTCGGACGTATCCTCTTCGGGCATGGTCCAGGTGGCCTCGGTCGTCTGGTCGACGACCTTTTCAAAATGCACGGCGTCCTTCACGGAAGAGACCGCGCTCTGCGCGGCGGTGCGGACGCGCTTGGCGTCTTCCTCGTCCATGACGTTGACAACGTTGCCGTCTTCCTTCACGACCTCGACGCAGCAGCCGAAGCCGACCGTAGCGAGAATGCTCGCAAGCAGCAGCCACTTGGCGGAGGCAACCGCCACGACGCCGCCGACGATACCGACGTTCACGGGAATGTTGAACAGGATGCGCTCACCCTTACGGACGACGATGCGGGAGACGTTGCCGCGCTGCACGAGCTCCTTGACCTTTTCTACGATGGTCTGCACTTTGTTTTCGTTCATTGTATGTGCTCCTTTCCGATGATGACACGGGTTGGCTGTTTCCGTATTTTGCATTATCCATTATAGCACCGTCCCTCAAAAAATCTATGGAGAAACTGTAAATTTGTCGAATTGGTGCCGCAGCGCGCAGAAAAGCTCCGTCTTGCGCTGGACAGAGAAATACGCTATAATACTCCTATCTATGTTCATGTACCAAGGAAGGGAGGCGCGGCTGTGGCGTTCAATACGGCGGGATTTTTGTTTCTCTTTTTCCCTGCGGCATTTCTTCTCTACCGGCTCATGCCGGGACGCCGGATAAAGAACGTGTTTCTCGCTCTCGCGAGCGCGGTGTTCTATGGCTTCGGCGGCCTTGCAGCGCTCCCCGTGCTGCTCGCGGCGTTTCTCTGGGACTATCTTTTCGGGCGGCTCATTGCCGGAGACGAAAAGAGAGCGAAGCTCTGGTGCGGCGTCGCCGCGGCGGGCAATCTTGCGCTGCTCGGGTTTTATAAATATCTCGCGTTCGTGCTCGAAACGCTGGGGCTTCCGGCGCTCTCGCAGCCGTTTGCGCTGCCGCTTGGCATTTCGTTTTTCACGTTCCACGGCATTTCCTATCTTGTGGATGTGTACCGCGAGCCTTCCCGCGTCTGCCGGAGAGCGGACACGCTCTTTCTGTATCTTGCGTTCTTTCCCCGCCTGATCGCAGGGCCGATCGTCCGCTGGCAGGACGCCGCGGCGCAGCTTGACGATCATCCGATTTCGCCGGAGATGACGGCGGCGGGGCTTCGCCGGTTTGTGCGCGGCCTTTTGAAAAAGCTTCTGCTCGCCGAGAGCGCGGCGGCGGTCGCGAATGCCGTGTATGCCCTCGCGCCGGATTCCCTCGGCATGGGGCTTGCGTGGCTCGGCGCGGTGAGCTACTGTCTCCAGATCTTCTTTGATTTCTCCGGCTACAGCGACATGGCCATCGGCATCGGCATGCTCTTCGGCTTCACATTCCCGGAAAACTTCAATTATCCGTATGTCTCCGGCAGCGTGAGCGAGTTCTGGCGGCGCTGGCACATGACGCTCAACCGTTGGTTTGTGGACTATCTCTATATTCCGCTCGGCGGCAGCCGCCGCGGAAAGTGGACAACGGTGCGAAATAAGCTCATCGTCTTTTTCTGCACCGGCCTCTGGCACGGCGCGGGCTGGACATACATCCTCTGGGGCCTCTGGCACGGCGTGCTCGTCTCCGGCGAGGGGCTTTTGAAAGCGCCGATCGAAAAGCTGCGCCAAAAGCGCGGCGGGCGGATCGCGATGCATGTCTATACGCTGCTCGCGGTCATCCTCGGCTTTGCGATGTTCCGCGCGTCTTCTGTGCAGCAGGGCTTTTTGCTTCTTTCCAGGATGCTCTCCTTTGCCGGCGCGGGCGTTGCCGGGATGCTTGCCGCGGAAGAAATACTGACCGGCGCGCGCATCGCGGCGCTTATCTTCGGCGTCATTCTCTCAACGCCCGTTGTCCCTGCGCTCACGCGGCGGTGCGTTGGTCGCGGCTGGGAGATCGCATGGGATATACTCGCGCTGCTCGGCCTTCTTACGGCGATCCTCGTCCTTTCGGGTGGGAGCTTCACGCCGTTCATCTATCAGCAGTTTTAAGGAGGGGCGCACGGTATGAAAAAAACGCTCTCTCTTATCTTTACGGTGTTGTTCCTCGCCGTGTGCCTTGTCCCCGGTCTGGGACTTCTCCTGACCGGCGGGGCGGACGCCGCGGCAAACGAGATACTGCCCGCCGCGCCGGTGATCGCCGCGGACGGCGAGTTTAATCCCGATGTTCTCGCGGAAACGGCTGCCTACGTAAACGGCCGGTTTTCCTTCCGGCTGGAGGGCATCACCGCCTGGGCCGGGCTCAATGCCGTGCTCTTTCACACATCCACGGCGGAGAATGTCCTGCTCGGGCGTGACGGCTGGCTCTTCTATGCGCCGACAATCCACGACTATACCGGCGATGCGCCCATGACCGCACGCGAGCTCTACTGCGCGGCGCGCACGCTCTATCTTTTGCAGGAGTACGCGGAAAACCGCGGCGGAGACTTCCTCTTCACTGCCGCGCCGAACAAGAATACGCTTTATTCAGAGTATATGCCGGAGCGGACGCGCCTCGGCGGCGCTTCCAACATGGATGCGCTCTATGCGCGGCTCGACGAGATGGGCGTTTCGTATCTCGATCTGCGCGATGTGTTTGCATCGGAGGCCGAGCCGTCCGATCTCCTGCGCGATGAGCTTGCGCATTCGGGCGAGCCGCTCTATTTTAAAACGGACAGCCATTGGAACGCGAAGGGCGCGGCTCTCGCCGCCGATGCGCTGCTTGCCTCGCTTGACTGCGAGGGCGGATATTTTGCGAATACCGTGTCCGCCGGGAACACCCACCGCGGCGACCTTTACGAAATGCTCTATCCCGCGGGGCAAAGTCTGGAAGAAGATTTCACGTATGCTCCCGGTTTTTCGTTCACCGCGAACACCGAAAACTCCGACCGCGTGACGATCACGACCGAGAACGACGCCGGTACCGGCTCGCTTCTCTGCTACCGCGACTCGTTCGGGAGAAATCTCTATCCGTATCTCGCGCAGAGCTTCGCCTCGGCGGAATTTTCCCGCCGGAACGAGTACACCGCCGCGACGCTCCCGGAGGGCGGAACGCTCCTGATCGAGCTCGTTGAGCGGAACATCCGCTATCTTGTGGAGTATGATTCGCTTGCCCCTGCGCCGGAGCGGGAATCTCTGCTCGCTGCTGACGCCGAGCCGGGAGAGGGGCGTGCCGTTTTGACGGAGAGCGCCGGTACGGAAGGGTACACGGTCTTTTCCGGCACGTGGGACGGCGTGACGCCGGACGACGAGGCCAACGTCTATGTCCTCTCCGGCGGCGCGCTCTTCGAGGCCGTGCCGCGCCCGGACGGCTTTATCGTATCGCTGCCGGACGGCAGCGCCGTTGACGCTGTATATGCATCGGCAGGAGGGAACTTTTTCCGCCTCTCCGCCGTCTATGCCATAGATTAACCAAAAATTTAAAGGAGACACATTTATGAAGAAAATCATTGCTCTGCTGCTCGCCGCGCTGATGACGCTCGCCCTCGCCGGCTGCGGCGGGAACGCCGAAACGCCTGCCCCCACCGAAGCGCCCGCGACGGAAGCTCCCGTTGTGACCGAAGCTCCGGCGGCGGAAGAGCCTGCCGCAACGGAAGCTCCTGCCGAGCCGGAAGGCGACGGCGCGGAGGACGAAGTTGCCGGTTTGATCGAGCAGGTGCTCGCGCTCAAGGGACAGCCGGTGCAGGAGCTCTATGACGCCATCGGCATGCCGACCGGCGAAGCGGAATATGCTTCCAGCTGCCTTGTCACCGGCGGCAAGGACGGCGTGCTGCCCTATGACGGTTTCACGGTGTACACCCTCGTGCAGCCCGACGGCACCGAGACCGTGTACGACGTCGAGAAGAACTGAATCGTTCCGAAAAAGCAGACGGGATGCGTCCCGTCTGCTTTTTCCTGCGCTTGCAAACGATGTGCGGGTATGGTAAAATACAAAAATCCCGAAAAACAAAAACTCTGACCCGAAGCATCACAGGGGGACCATTATGAATAACAATACGAATTCTTCCGGGAAGGGCGGCCGTCATCTGAAGGAAGCCCCGGCGAGCGAGCGCCCGGAAAAGAAGAAAAAACACGTTGGACGCACCGTCATCATTGTCATTGCGGCGGTCATCCTTGTCATACTGCTCGCGGTGTTTCTCATCTTCCGCGACATGTACGGCCAGCTCAACAGCAAGCCGCGCACCACGCCGGTGCCGACGGCGGCCGCCTCGGAAATGACCGGGACCACGCCGGAAGCAACGGCCACGCCGGAGCCGACGCCTCGGCCGCTCACGGAAGAGGAGCAGGCGGAGCTTGCCGAAATGGAGCTTCGCAGCAGTCTGGCGGAATCCGCCGAAGAGGTCATGAGCGATAAGAACGTTTATAACGTCCTGCTCATCGGTTCGGACGGACGCACGGAAGAGCTCGAGCGCAGCGATGCGATGATCCTCCTCTCCATCAACAAGGCGACGAAAACCATGTGGCTCACCTCGCTGATGCGCGATACGCAGGTGGAGATCGCCAACTGGGGCGTCGGCCATCTGAACTGGGCGACGGGCTTCGGCGGCGTGGATATGCTCATCGACACGATCGAAAGCGACCGGAACTTTGCCATCTCCATAGACAACTGGGCGATGGTGGACTTCCTTGACTTTGCGAAGATCGCCACCATGGTCGGCCCCATCACGGTCTCCGTCACCAGGGAAGAGGCCGAGGATATCAACATCCGCATCCGCGAGGCGTGTCGGATGAACGACGCCTATTACGGTACCGATGTGCCGCGCTGCTATTTCCCGACCGATCAGGACGGCACCTACACCATCACCGACGGCTTCCAGATCCTCGGCTACTGCCGTGAGCGCCACTTCGGCGGCGACACCGGCCGCAGTGAGAAGCAGCGCGATGTGCTCATGCAGATGTGGGACAATGTGAAGAAAATGAGTCTTACCGACCAGTACGCGCTTGCCAAGGAGATCATGTCCATCATCGATACCGACCTCACCATGGGGCAGTGCGCCTCGCTGCTGCTGCAGGCACCCGAATTTCTGACCTATGACATTCAGGCGCAGCAATGCCCGGTGCAGGGCTCGTTTTGGCGCGGGCTGGATGCGAACGGCCTTTCCATTTACAATGTGGATTTCGTGGTCAACCGCAACTTCCTGCGCGCGACGATCTACGGCGAAGATATGACCGCCGGGGAACTCACGAGCTACTGGACAGGCGAAGCGATCCAGGTCTACTATCCGCCGGAAAAAGAAAACGGCTGACAAAAATAACGTCGGACGGCAAAAAGAGCTTTTGCCGTCCGGTTTTTTTCGGGAACAAAGGGAAATCTAATTTCGTCATAGAATCACACCCATGAAATGAAAAAGGAGAAAACATCCATGAAAAGAATCGTATCCGCCCTTCTCTGCGCGGTGCTGCTCCTCTCTCTGGCGGCCTGCGGTGCGTCCGCCCCGGCGGACACGGAATCCGACGCTCCGGCGAGCGCGCTTGAGCTGCTGGAAAATGTCTGGAACAGCTATGCCGACGATGAAAAATTCCCCGCCGCCGGCGGTGATTACTCCGAAGAGAACATGCGCGATGGTGCTCCCGGCAATTTCAGCATCAGCGATGCCGAGATCCTCGATTCCTCGCTGGGCTTTCCCGCGGCGGAAGCCGGGAAGATCGATGGCGCGGCCTCTCTCGTGCACATGATGAATCTCAACACGTTCACCTGCGGCACATTCCATGTGAAAAGTAGCGGCGACGTTTCCGCGCTGTGCGGGGCGCTTCGCGAAAACATCCTCGCCCGCCATTGGATGTGCGGCTTTCCCGATAAGCTCATGATCGTGACGGTGGGAGATTATATCGTCTCCGTATACGGTAATGAGGAGCTTGTGGACACCTTCGCTGCCAAGCTCGCGGCGGCGTACCCGAACGCCAAGACCGTGAGCGACGAGCCGATCGTGGCATAACCGTCCGCCATGCTCTTTTCGAGTATTCCATTTCTTTTTTATTTTCTCCCGTGCGTGCTGCTCGTCTACTTCCTTGTGCCGCCAAAGGGGAGAAACGCCGTGCTGCTCGCCGCCAGCCTCTTTTTCTACGGCTGGGGCGAGCCGAAATTCCTGCTCTTCATGGTGTTTTCCATTGTGCAGGGCTACGTCTTCGCGCAGCTGATCGAGCGGGGGAGAGGCAAAAAGCTCTTCCTCGCCCTTTCGCTTGCCGTGAGCTTTGCGCTGCTTGCTTACTGCAAGTATGCGGATTTCTTTCTTGAGAACTTCAACGCCGTCACGGGGCTCTCGCTCCCGCTTCTGAAGATCGCTCTGCCGATCGGCATCAGCTTCTACACGTTCCAGATCGCGAGCTACGAGATCGACATATACCGCGGCGATGTGGCGGCGCAGCATAATTTCATCGACTTTGCGGCGTATGTCGCCATGTTCCCGCAGCTCATCGCGGGGCCGATCGTCCGCTACCGCGACATTGCTCCCCAGCTCAAAGAGCGGACACACTCGCTCGAGGCAGCAGCCTCGGGCGCTTCCCGTTTCGCTGCCGGACTGGCGAAAAAGGTGATCCTTGCAAACGTTCTCGCGCAGCTCGTCTCCGCCTACAAGGCCTCCGCCGAGCAGACGGTGCTCTATGCCTGGCTGTACGCGGCCGCGTTCACGCTCCAGATTTATTTCGATTTCTCCGGCTACAGCGACATGGCCATCGGGCTGGGGCGTGTTTTTGGCTTCACTTTCCCGGAAAACTTTGCCTATCCATATATCTCGAAGAGCATCACGGAGTTCTGGCGGCGCTGGCACATATCGCTCGGCACCTGGTTTCGGGACTATCTCTATATCCCGCTCGGCGGCAGCCGCTGCTCCCGTGCGCGGCACATTTTCAACATCCTCGTTGTCTGGATGGCGACCGGCTTCTGGCACGGCGCGGCGTGGAATTTCATTTTCTGGGGGCTTTTCTATGCGGTACTGCTCATTGCGGAAAAGTTTTTCCTTCTGCCGGTGCTGAAAAGAGGAAGCGTGCTACCTCGTGTCTATGTTCTTCTCGCCGTGATGCTCGGCTTTGTGCTGTTTGACGCATCGTCGATGCGCGACGCGGCACACCGGCTCGGCGCTCTCTTCGGCGCGGGCGCGGCGCCGGGGCTCGGCACGGAAGCTCTCTATATGCTCCGAAGCTACGGCGTTGTCCTCGCGCTTGCCATACTCGGTGCTACGCCGCTCCCAGCGCTGGCCTTTAAAAAGGCGCGGGAGACAAAGCCTCTTGTGCCGGTGCTTGCGGTGGCAGCGCCGCTCGGCACGCTGGCGCTGCTCGCGCTCTGCACGGCGTTTCTGGTGGACGGGTCGTTCAACCCGTTCCTCTATTTCCGGTTTTGAGGAGGTGCGGCATGAAAAAGATCCAAAATATCCTGACAGCTGCGCTCTCGGCGCTCTTTCTCGGGGGCTTTCTGCTCGCGGCGATCCTGACGCCGGACAAGACCGACTCGCTCTCCGAGCGGCGCACGCTTGCCCAGCGCCCGGCGCTGCGCGCTTCGGCGGTGGCGGACGGAACGTATATGACCGCCTTCGAGAAATACACGCTCGACCAGTTCCCGCTGCGGGACAACTTTCGTGCGCTCAAGGCGTTTTTCGCCGGGAACATCCTGAGGGAGCGGGACAACAACGGCGTATATTCTGCCGAAGATCATCTTGCGAAGCTGGACTATCCGGTGAACACCGATCTTGTCCGGCGCGCGGCGGAGCGCTTTTCCGCCGTGTATGAGACGTATTTCACCGGCGGTGACGCCAACATTTACTATACCGTTGTGCCGGACAAAAATCATTTCCTCGCCGCGCAAAACGGCTATCCCGCCATGGACTATGCGCTCCTTACCGATACGCTGCGCGAGGGGATGCCGTTTGCAGAGTATATCGACTGTTTCGGTACGCTCTCGCTCGATAAATACTACCGCACCGATGCCCATTGGCGGCAGGAGGAGCTTGGCGAAACGGCGTCGGCAATCGCCGCGGCGATGGACGCTTCTCTTCCGGCGGAATATGAGACCGTGGATATGTCCGCCGCGTTTCGCGGCGTGTACGCCGGGCAGTACGCGCTTCCGGTCGAGCCGGATGCGCTGCGCTATCTCACGAACGATACGATAGCGGCGCTTCGCGTGCACGACTATGAGACGGGAAAGGAGATCCCGGTCTACGATCCCGCTCTCGCCGCGGGGCGCGATGGGTATGAGATGTTCCTCGGCGGGACAAAGGCGCTGCTCACGATCGAGAATCCCGCCGCCGAGACCGACCGGGAGCTGGTGCTCTTCCGCGATTCGTTCGGCAGCAGCATCGCGCCGCTGCTCGCGCAGGGGTATGCCAAGGTGACGATCGTAGACATCCGCTATATGGCGCCCGCGCTCATCGGGCGGTTCGTGGATCTATCGGAAGCGGACGACGTACTCTTTCTCTACAGCACCGGCGTGATCAACCACAGCGAAACGATCCAGTAAAAATCCCTCCGTCAAAGCAGAGTGCTCGTAATGCTGCGGATTACGGCATCCGTTGGACAGGATCGGAACGGTATGTTTTCCTGCAATTTCAGACTCAAGGGGATAGGAGCAGCCGGCATTAAAAAAGCAGGTGTATTATGAAAAAAGACGATCGGAAGTATTATTCCGCCTATGAGGAACGCTACAAAACCGCCCATGCAAACGGTGTCAGTTGGTCAAGCAAGGTAAGTACGCCGATTGTGATGGATGTGATCGACAGGTATAGAATCCGCCGGGAGCATAAACTCCTTGAGATCGGATGCGGGGAAGGCAGAGACTCCAGGACGGTTTTGGAACATGGTTTTCCGTTAATGGCAACGGATATTTCCGAAGAAGCGATCGCATATTGCAAGCGGCAGATGCCCCGGTACGAAAACCATTTCAGCGTTTTAGACTGCTTGTCCGACGCACCGGAGGAAACGTTTGATTTCATTTTTGCCATAGCCGTTGTTCATATGCTGGTGCTTGACGCGGACAGAGATGGCTTTTATCAGTTTATCCGCAGCCACCTGACCGCAAATGGAATAGCTCTGATCTGTACAATGGGTGATGGTGAATTTGAAATGCAAAGCGACATTTCCACTGCATTTACCTTGCAGGAGAGAAACCATGATTCCGGTAAAATGATGGTTGCGGGAACATCGTGCAGGATGGTATCATGGAATACCTTTGAAGAAGAATTGACACGAAACGGCCTGACCCTCATGGAGAAAGGGATCACGAGCTCACTTCCTGACTTTAACTGCTTGATGTACGCGGTTGTTAATCGACGCTAAAGTACGCACGCGGGAAATTCGGAGGGCAGATATCATAGATCGCCGGTGCCTGATACAGATGAAATTCAGAGACGGCAAGCAAGATTTCGGATAACCAACGCGGACGGCCTCCCGCGTCCGCTTTTTTTTCGCGGAATGTATGTACCGGGATCGGCGCGGGACGGGCGCATTGACATTCCCGCTGCCGCCGGGTAAAATATAGCTGGAAATTTATGCGCATGGGAGGAACCCCCTATGTCCGTACCTACCGATACCAGACGCTCCGAAAGACGCCGCGGAGGAAAAAAGCGGTGGCTTCTCATTCCGGCGATCGCCGTTATCCTTCTCGCGGCGGCGCTTGTGTGGCTCAACTCCGTCTATGTTTACGCCGGAGGCTTCCACCGCCGGGACAGCGCACAGATCGATCTGCATGGGAAAAGCATTTCGGAGCAGAAGTATCTCCGATTGAGCGAGCAGCTGCCGAACTGCGAGATATTCTGGGATGTGCCCATCGGCGGCGGGACGTTCGGCTGCGAGAGCGAGACCATCGCGCTCACGGCGTTTTCGGAGGAGGACATTGCCCGGCTTGCCTACTTCCCGGCGCTCACGGCACTTGATCTGACGGCGGCGGACGTAACCCCGGCGCTTTTTGACGCCGTCCACACGGCATACCCAGCGCTTTCGGTGCGCTGGAGCATCCCCATCGGCGAGGGACGGTACCCCTCCGATGCCGAGAGCATCGCGCTGACGGATTTTACGGTTTCCGAGCTGCCGCTTTTTGATTATTTCACGGCGCTGCGCGCTGCCGACGCGAGAGGGTGCACGTGCTACGACGCTATCCTCGCCCTGCGGGAAAAGTACCCGGCGCTGGAGCTGCAATGGCAGGTACCGCTCGGCGGCACGGAATATCTCGCAGACGCTGCCGAGATCGCCGTGGACGATGTGACCATCACGCCGGAGGCGCTCGCCGCGGCGCTGCGGTATCTCCCGGCGGCGGAGAGCGTGTCGTTCCCGGCGTGTCCCTGGAGCGAGACGGAAAAGGACACGCTTCGCGCGGAGTTTCCCGATATCGCGTTCATCTGGCCTGTGGAGCTCTTCGGCACGACCTACCAGAGCGACACCGCGGAGCTGAGCTTTGCCTCCCGTGCGCTTTCGGAGACGGAGCTCTCGGAGCTTTCGGAAAAGCTCGTCTCCCTGCCGAAGCTCGCGCGCGTCGATCTCACCGATACAGGCGTTACCCTGGAACAGATGACGCCGATCTGCGAGAAGTATCCGGCGGTCGATTTCGTGTTTTCGTTTGAACTGTTCGGCGTGCCGATCCGTTCCGATGATACGCTCGTGGATTTTACCGGCATCACAATGGACTCTGCCGAGGCGGTGGAGAGCATTCTCCCCGTGATGCACCATCTCGAAAAGGTCGATATGTCCGACTGCGGCTTTTCCGATGAGGAAATGGACGCGCTGAACAAAAAATATGAGAACGTGCGCTTCGTATGGACGCTGCACATCACGCACTACGATATCCGCACCGATACGACGTATTTCCGCGCCTCTTCGCGCTATTACGGATACTTCACGAGCGAGTCTGTCAAGCGCCTCGCCTACTGCCCGGATATGATCGCGCTCGATCTCGGCCACCGGCCGATCGAGGATCTGAGCTTCCTCTATGAGATGCCCAAGCTCAAATATCTGGTGCTGCTCGACTGCCACGCGCTTGATCTCTCGCCGATCGCCTCGTGCGACGAGCTCATCTGGCTGGAGCTCAACCGCGCCTATACGACCAGCATTGCCCCGCTCAAGAACTGCAAGGGCCTGCGCGATCTGAACATCACGTGCATGACGCTCCTCCAGCCGGAGGATACGTTCGCAACGCTGATGGAAATGGATCAGCTCGAGCGCGTGTGGTTCAGCTACGGCGTGCTCACCGGGGCGGAGCAGCAGCGGCTTCAGGAGGCGCACCCGGACATCGTGTACCACGGCGTGGAGGGCTGGCTGCAATCCAACGAGGATCCCTGGCGGTACGATCAGGATTACTACGACATGCGCGACGCGCTCGGCCATATGTTCTATATGAACGGCACCGGCATCATCACCTATAAGATGATCGACGGCGTCCGGTACGAGCTCGATCCGGAGTTCATCGCAACGATGGATTGGGGCGAGCACGACAAAGACCGGTGATGACCGTTCCGGACGTTTTTCGGCCGGATTTCCCGCGGAAAACCTTGCTCTTTACGCCCTTATCTGATACAATATTCAGATAAGGGCATTTTTACGAAATCACCTTGAGATCGGGAGAAAAGAATGAAAAAATCTTCCCATACCGGGCAGGCGGCGCTCGGCGCGCTGCTCGAAGTTTCGCTGGCGCTTGTTCCGGCGCTGCTGTTTTACTATACTTATATCCACCATTACCCGGCCGCCAACTTCTATCTGAAGGGCAATGTGCTGTTTTTCGTTGTCTATTCGGCGATCCTTGTGCTGTTCATGACGATCTACGGCAGCTTCAGCGTCCGAAAGTACCGCACGAGAGAGCTCGTGTTTGCCTTCGGCCTTTCCAGCTTCTTCACGGACGCTATCGCCTATTTCCTCATGTGCATGATCGCGAAAGCGCTCCTTCCGCCGAAGTATGTCATCTTCACGCTGCTCGCGCAGTGCCTGATTGAGACGGGGATATTCATTCTCGCCCGCATTCTGGCCGACCGGCTGGAGCCGACAACGCCCGCGCTGCTCATCGTGACGGAAAAAGACGCCGAAGAGAGCGTCCGCAATAAGTTTGACCGCCGCCGCACGCGCTATTATATCGATCGCGTCGTTTCCACGGATCTGCCGTGGGATGAGCTTTGCGAAATCATGCGCTCCTATGGCACCGTTGTGCTCCTGCCGATGGAAAAGGAGCTTCGCTGCCGCATCATGGACGACTGCTTCTGGCACGGCGTGGAGGTTTTGCTCAAACCTGATATGCAGGACATCATGGTAAACTGTGCCGACACGGTCATCATGAGCGATGTGCCGCTCTATGCCGTGCACACCGGCAACCACGACCGCGGGTATCTGACCGCGAAGCGCGTGCTGGATATTGTCGCCTCCGTGTGCGGGCTCATCGTCTGCAGCCCGATCTTCCTCGCCGCGGCCATCGCCATCAAGATCCAGGACGGCGGGCCGGTATTTTACCGGCAGAAGCGGCTCACGCTGGGCGGAAAGCCGTTTTATCTCACCAAGTTCCGCAGCATGGTCGTGAACGCGGAATCCGCCACCGGCGCGGTGTTGGCGGGCAAAAAGGATTCCCGTATCACGAAGGTGGGCGCGTTTCTGCGCGCCACGCGCATCGACGAGCTGCCGCAGCTCCTCAACATTCTCAGCGGCGATATGACGCTCGTCGGCCCGCGTCCGGAGCGCCCGGAGTTTTACGAAAAATACTGTGCGGAGTACCCGGAGTTTGCCTACCGCCTGCGGGCGAAGGCCGGCCTTACTGGCTACGCCCAGCTTTACGGCAAATACAACACCACCTTTGCCGACAAGGCGCTTCTGGATATGTACTACATCCAGAAGGCGTCCTTCCTCTGGGATCTGCAGCTTATTTTCTATACGCTGAAGATCATCTTCGTCAAGGAGAGCACCGAGGGCGTGGACTCGCCCGCGAACAGCGCCCCGGCGCCGGATAAAGCAAAGCGCGAAACCAAAGAGAAGACGACCGTATGAGCATCACAAAAGCGGGGGAGGCCGGATGCTGAACGCCATGGAAGAAACGAAGAAAATGCCGCTCGTGTCGGTGATCATGCCGGCCTATAAATGCTCCGTGCTTCTCCGGGAGAGCGCGGCATCGGTACAGGCGCAGACGATGCCGGACTGGGAGCTTCTTATCGTGGACGACTGCTCCCCGGACGATACCTATGATACGGCGCGCTCTCTCGCCTCGCAGGATCCACGCATCCGCGCGTTTCAAACGCCGGGCAACGCCGGGCCGGGCGAGGCACGCAACATTGCGCTCTCCCACGCCCGCGGAAAATACGCGGCGTTTCTGGACAGCGACGATCTCTGGCTCCCGGAAAAGCTCGAGCGGCAGATCGCCTTCATGGAGGAGAAAAATGCGCGCTTTTCCTGCACGGCGTACGACCGTGTGGACGAATCGGGCGCGCTTCTCAGGCGCGTCTGGCCGTTTCCCGAGGCGGATTACCGAAAGGTGCTGTACACCGGCAACCCTGTGGGGAACTCCACGGCGATGTTCCTTCGCGAGGGGCTGGAAGAGCTCCGTGTGCCGCCGATCCGCAAGCGAAACGACTTTGCCCTGTGGCTGAAGATCCTGCACACCGTTCCGAAGGTGTACGGCCTGCAGGAGCCGCTGGCCGTTTACCGGGTGAGAAAATCCTCCGTTTCATCGAATAAGAAAAAGCTGATCGCGTACCAGTGGAAGCTGTACCGGCAGATCGAAGGGCTGGGCGTGGCCCGCTCGTCGCTCGCCATGGCGGGCGTGTTCTGGTGCAAGCTGACGCACCCGACGTGGCACGAGCACCGGTAAATCGCGAAAACTATACTTCAGGGAGAAAGCTATGGCTAAGACAAGAGTCTGCCACCTTACCAGCGTACACAACAGCGACGATACGCGTGTATTTCATAAAGAATGCGTTTCTCTTGCCCGCGCCGGGTATGATGTAACGCTCGTCGCCCCCGGCGAGAGTCGGGAGGACGAAGGCGTGCACGTTGTCGGTGTGGGCGAAAAGCCCGCCGGCTCGCTCCGGCGTATCCTGTCCACCTTTCCGAAGCACGCCTATGAAACGGCGCTCGCGCTCGACTGCGAGCTTTACCATCTGCACGACCCGGAGCTGCTGCCGTTTGCGCTGCGGCTGAAAAAGCACGGGAAAACGGTCGTTTTTGACAGCCACGAGTTTTATGCGATGCAGCTTCAATGCCGGGGGTACATCCCGAAGCCGTGCAAAAAAGCCGTATCCGCGCTCTACGGCGCATACGAGGCGAGCGTATTCCAAAAGCTCGACGCGGTCATCATCCCCTGCACCTCCTACGGAAAGAACCCGTTTGAAAACTGCGCGAAGCGCACCGTGATCCTCGATAATCTCCCGGACATCGACCGCTTCCCGCCGCCGGAAAAGCCGTATGCAGACGCGGAAAACGCCGTTGGCTACGTCGGCAGTCTGACAGCCGCGCGGGGCGTGACGAATCTCGTCCGTGCGTGCGCGCTGGCCGGGGCGCGGCTGCGTCTGGCCGGGCCCATTCTGCCGTCGTATCTCGATGAGCTGAAGAGAATGCCGGAGTTTTCCTGCGTGGACTATGCCGGAGCCATCCCGTATGATGCCGTGCCGGAGTACTGCCGTCATTTTGCCGTCGGCATGGCGACGCTTTTGAACATCCACCAGTATGTCTGCACCGATAATCTCCCCACCAAGGTCTTTGAATATATGGGCGCGGGTCTCCCATCCATCGTTTCCGACACGCTCTCGGCCCGGGAGCTCGCAGAGAAGTTTGACTGCTGCGTCTGCGTCGATCCGGATAAGCCGGAGGAGATCGCCGCTGCCATCCGCTTGCTGCTGGACGATCCCGAGCGCCGCGCTCTCATGGGCGAGCGCGGCTACGGCGCGCTGCAAAGCCGCTTCAACTGGCAGACCGAGGCAAAAAAGCTCCTGACGCTCTATGAAGAACTGCTTTCCGCAAAAGGAGAATGACCCATGCTGGAAGGATCCATCTATCGCCGCATCCGCGCGGAGTACGGTTTTCCCGCCTATATTTTTGACTCCGGCCGCTTTTGTGAGAACTACCGTCTGCTGACGGAGGGCATGAGCGCCGTCTATGCGCCCTACCGCGCGGCATATTCCTATAAAACCAACTATACGCCCCGCATCGTTTCGCTCGTGCATTCGCTCGGCGGCATGGCGGAGGTCGTCTCCGGTATGGAGTACGGCCTCGCGCGGCGCATCGGCAACGCGCCGGAGAACATCCTCTTCAACGGGCCGTGCAAGGGCGCGGACGGTATCGCCGCCCTGCTCGAGGGCGCATGCGTCATCATCGATAACGAAGAGGAGCTCACCGCGGTGCTTCGTGCCGCCGTGGCGCACCCGGAGCGGCTCTGCCATGCGGCGCTGCGGCTGCACGTGGATATCGGCAGCGGCAAGCCCTCGCGCTTTGGGCTGCGCGCCGAACCGGAGTATCTCCGCGCTATCGCCGCGCGGCTGCGCGCGGTGGGGAACCTCGCCTTTGACGGCATCCAGTGCCACATCAGCGGCAGCCGCAGTATTGCCGGTTGGGAGAGCCGCGCAAGAGTCATGCTCGCGCTCGCCCGCGAGCTGTTCCCGGATGCGCCGCCGAAATTCATCGATCTCGGCAGCGGCATGTTCGGCCGCCTGCCGGAGGAAATGCGCGCCTCATTCGGCCAGAGCATCCCGACGTTTGCCGAGTACGGCGCGGCGGTCGGCGCCCTGTTTCAGGCGCAGTACGGCGCGCTGCCGGAGAGCGAGCGCCCGGTGCTCATCACGGAGCCCGGCACCACGCTCGTGGCCGACACGATGCAGTTCGCCGCGCCCGTAACGGCGATCAAATCCCTGCCGGGGAACGACTGCGCGGTGCTCGATGCGAGCATCCACACCGCCGGCGTCATCTCGCAGATGCGAAATCTCCCCCTGCTCGTGCTCGACGCGGAAACGCCGCGGGAAAATCTGAACTTCACCGGCTACACCTGCCTGGAATATGACATCCTGTACCGGGGCTACACCGGACCGCTGGACGTTGGGAGCGGAGTGATCTTCGATAATATCGGCTCCTATTCCAACGTTCTCAAGCCGCCGTTTATCCACCCGGACGTGCCGATGGTTGAATACCGCAGAAGCGACGATTCCCTGCGCCTTATCAAGCGGGCGCAGACGGCGGAGGAGATCTTCGCACAGTATGTTTTCGAGGAGTAAGAAAGAGCTATGAAAGAATGTACGGTTCTCATGACCGGCTGCGGCGCGCCGGGCGCACCGGGGATCATCCGGTGCCTGCGCAAAAACGGCGAGCGGGACATCCGCATCGTGGCCGTAGACCGCAACGAAAACGCCGGTGCGCGCGATCTTGTCGATGCGTTTTGCACCGTCCCCTCGGCGGAAAAGGAGGACTTCATTCCCGCGGTGCTGGATATCTGCCGCCGTGAGGGTGTGCAGGTCATCGTCCCCATCGTGACGCGCGAGCTCATGAAATTCGCCCGCGCGCGATCGGAGTTTGAAGCTATCGGCGCGAAAGTCTCCGTGATGGAGCCGGATAAGCTGGAGATCGTCAATAACAAGGCACACCTGCTCGACGCGATGCGTGCGCACGGTCTGCGCACGCCGGAGTACCGGCGCGTGCATACCGTGGAGGAGCTGAAGGCCGCCGTTTCCGCGATGGGCTACCCGGAAAGGGCGCTGTGTGTCAAGGCGGCAGTCGGCAACGGCAGCCGCGGCATCCGCGTGCTCAATGCGAACATCTCGCGTTTTGACCTCTTTTTTGAGCAGAAGCCGAACTCCATGTTTATCAGCTACGAGGAGCTGATCCGCACGCTCTCCGAGCGGGAGACCATGCCGGAGATGCTCGTTATGGAATATCTTCCCGGCACGGAATACAGCGTGGACTTCCTTGCCGATCACGGCACGCCGGTTTACACGGTCTCGCGCCGCGGCCTTTCGGTCGTCACGAGCAACATGATGTCGCTCATCGTAGACGACAACCGCGCCGTTCAGGAGCTCTGCACGCAGGTCGTGCGCTCGCTCGGACTGGACGGCAACTTCGGCTTCGATCTTCTCTATAACGAAGGGGATAAGGAGCCGTACGTTATCGAGATCAACCCGCGCCTCACGGCGGGCGTGGTTTCGTGCGCTGCGGCGGGCATCAATCTGCCGTATCTCGGCATAAAGCGTCTGCTTGGCGAGCCTCTGCCGGAGCTGACGCCCCATTTCGGCACACGGATGTCCCGGCGGTATCAGGAGGCGTTTTTCGACGCCGCCGGAAACCGACTTGACTGGTAAGGAGCATAGACCGATGAAAAAAGTTCTGGTTCTCGCGCCGCATACGGACGACGGCGAGCTCGGCTGCGGCGGCACGGTGGCGCGGCTGCTGGAGGAAGGCTGCGAGGTGCATTTCGCGGTGTTCTCCACCTGCGCGGAGTCCGTCCCGACGGGCTTCCCGGCGGACGAGCTGAAAACGGAATTTCTCTCCTCCATGGAGAGCTACGGCATCCCGGCCGAACAGATCACCATTTTTGATTTCCCCGTCCGCCATTTCCCGGCGCACCGGCAGGAGATATTGGAGGAGCTCGTGCGGCTCAACCGGCGCATCGCGCCCGATCTTGTGTTCGCGCCGTCCATGCACGATGTGCATCAGGATCACCACACCATCGCGGAGGAGACCATCCGCGCGTTCAAACGCACGAGCATCCTCGGCTACGAGGAGCCGTGGAACAACCTGACCTTTAATAATCAGGTATATGTCACGCTGGAGGAGCGCCACGTGAATGCGAAGATCGCCGCCGTGGAAAGATATATTTCGCAGCGCGGACGCATTTACGCCTCCGGCGATTACATCCGCTCTCTGGCCGTGAGCCACGGCGTGCAGATCGGACGGAAGTATGCCGAGGTCTTTGAAACGGATCGCTGGATCCTCTGAGAGCGTCCGTCAAAGCCTTCCCGGAAAGGAGGGAACGCCATGAAAAAGATCCTTCTCGCTTTCGGCACGCGGCCGGAGGCGATCAAAATGTGCCCGCTGGTGCGCGAGCTGCGCACCCGGAGAGAGATACAGACCGTCGTTTGCGTAACGGGACAGCACCGCGAAATGCTCGACCAGATCCTCGCGACCTTTTCCGTTGTGCCGGACTACGATCTCTCCGTGATGAAGGACGCGCAGACGCTCTTTGACGTCACGACCGGCGTTCTCGACGGCATGAAGAGCGTGCTGGAAACGGAGAAGCCGGACATCGTCCTCGTGCAGGGCGACACGACAACCGCCTTTGCTGCGGCGCTCGCGGCGTATTACCTGCGCATCCCGGTGGGGCACGTGGAGGCCGGGCTTCGCACGTACAATATCGACAGCCCCTATCCCGAGGAATTCAATCGGCAGGCGATCTCCATCCTCAGCCGGTACAATTTTGCCCCCACGGAGCGGGCGAAACAAAACCTTCTCGCCGAGGGTCGCGATGCCGCCGCGATCCATGTGACCGGCAACACGGTCATCGACGCGCTGAAAACGACCGTCCGCGCCGACTATACTCACCCGGAGCTCGCATGGGCGGCGGGGAAGCGGCTCATCCTCATCACGGCGCACCGCCGGGAAAATCTCGGCGAGCCCATGCGCCACATGTTCCGCGCCATCCGCCGCGTGCTCGATGAGCACGAGGATGTGCGTGCGATCTACCCCATCCACCGAAACCCCCTGGTACGGGAAACGGCGGCGGAGGTATTCGGAAACGACGAGCGGATCCACATCATCGAGCCGCTGGACGTGCTGGATTTCCACAACTTTCTCGCGCGAAGCTATCTGGTGCTCACCGACAGCGGCGGCATTCAGGAGGAAGCGCCGAGTCTCGGCAAGCCCGTGCTCGTCATGCGCGACACGACCGAGCGCCCCGAGGGCGTCGAGGCCGGAACGCTCCGGCTGGTCGGCACGCGGGAGGAAACGATCTACGAGAGCTTCACGGAGCTTTTGGACAACGCGGCGGCGTATGAAAAAATGAGCCGCACCGCCAACCCCTACGGCGACGGCCATGCCTGCCGCCGCATCGCGGACATTCTTGCGGGAGACTGAGCGATGAAGATCCTCGTTGCCGGTCCCGGCTACGACAGCCGGGACAAACACGAAGTGAATATATTCGCCCTCGACCAGGCCAGGGCGCTGCGTGCGGCCGGGCATGACGTCCGCTTCGCCGCGGTAGATACCCGGTCGATCCGCCGCGTGCGCCCGTGGGGGTTCGATACATACACGCTGGAGGATATCCCCGTATATTACGGCGCGATCCCCTGCGGCGCGCTGCCGCCCGCCTTTTTGGAGATGGCGGGACGCGCGGCGGTCTCCGGCATCTGCCGCGCCATGGAAAATGACGGCTGGAAGCCGGAAATCATCCACCAGCATTTTGGCTTTGATTTTGCCGCCATGGCGGAGCGGGAGGACATTCCGTTCGTTTTCACTGAGCATTCTTCCCACCACAACCGCCCCCTTCCGCCGAAAAAGGCAGAGCGGCTGAAGCGGGAATACGAACGCTGTGCCGCCGTGCTGGCCGTCAGCCGGGCGCTTGCGGAGAATATGCGCGGAAACACCGGCGTGGAGGCGGCGGTCGTGCCCAACATTGTGGACACGGCGCAGTTTGCCCCCCGAAGCGTTCGGCATGAGCACTTTACGTTTGTTTCCACGGGGAATCTTCTCCCGGTGAAAAATATGGCGGGGCTTCTCCGCGCATTTGTCCGTCTGAAAGGAGAGCCGGAGCTGATCATTTTCGGCGCCGGGGCAGAGAGCGGCGCGCTGCGCGCACTGTGTGCAGAGCTTAGGCTGGAAGAGCGCGTTTCCTTTCGCGGCCACTGTCCGAGAAAGGAACTCGCCGAGGCGTACGCCGCGGCGGACTGCTTCGTGCTGGCCTCGCGGAGCGAAACGTTCGGCGTTGCCTATATCGAGGCGATGGCGGCGGGGCTTCCCGTGATCGCTACGCGCTGCGGCGGCCCGGAGGATTTCGTCACGGACGAAAACGGCATTTTGATCCCCGTGGACGACGAGTGCGCTCTCGCCGATGCCATGGAACGCATGATGCGCTGCCGTGCAGACTACGACGGCGCGGCGATCTCGGCGGATGTCCGCCGCAGATTTGCGCCCGAAACCGTTGCCGCGCAGCTCACCGGGATCTATACGGCGGTTTTGAAAAACCGCTGAGCCGCTGCCGCGATCCGATGCAGAACGGTGCTTTTTTCGGGATGTCGGAAAGGAGAAACAACGCCGTGAAAGTCTTGTATATTGCCTATATCGATTTCAAAGCCACGCAGTCCGGCTCCGCGGTACGTCCGCAGAAAATGTACCGGGCGTTTCTCGACGCGGGACACGAGGTGAAGCTCCTCGCTGTCAGCCAGAACCGGAGCGAGTGGCCGCGCCGGAAGAAAGCCATCCGGGAGATCATGGAGTGGCTCGATACGAACACGCCCGATCTCTGCTATATCGAATCGCACGTCTATCCGATCATCCTGCCGGAAGATTACCGTCTCATTCGGAAATTGCACCGCATGGGCGTGCCGACGGGGTATTTTTACCGCGATTTTTATAAAAAATTCCCGAAGGAGTTTCCCAAACGGAACGACCTGGCCGGCTGGTGCAAGGATACGCTCAAGGATCTTCTGCAAGCCAAAACCGACCGGCTGCTGCGGCAGGTGGACATTGTGTATGTGCCGTGCCGGGAATGCCGGGAGATCTTTTCCGAGTATGCGGATGTCCGGCCGCTCCCCCCGGCGGGCGAGGATCGCCGGAAATACAGGGGGCAGGGGGGGAATACCGCCATTTATGTCGGCGGCATTACCGTCTCTTACGGCGGAGAACTGATGCTGGAGGCCTTCCACCGGCTCAACAAGGAGGGTGATTATCCCCTTTTGCTCATCTGCCGCGAGAACGAATGGGAGAAGCTGGATTCGCCGTTCAAGGCGGAGCCGTGGCTGGAGGTGCATCACGCCTCCTCTGAGCAGCTGATCCCGTATTATGAGCGGGCCGGCGTTGCCCTTGCCATCAACCGGGGGACGGAGTATGACGATCACGCCATTTCCGTAAAGCTCTATGAGTACATCAGCTTCGGTCTGCCGGTCGTTGTATGCGGCTCCAAAAGCATGGAGCGCCTGATCGAGGAGGGCGGATTCGGCAAAAGAGCCGAATGCACGCCCGAAGCAATCGCCGAGGCAGTAAAATACGTTCTCGCGCACCGGGACGAATACGCAGAGAGGGCGGAAGAGGCGCTGCTGCGCGACGGGCTCTGGTTACACCGCGTTGAGCAGGTGGTGCGGGAGCTTTCCGAAAAGAAAACGAAGAAGTAAGGAGCCGGGCTGTGCACATTTTGGTTATCCCGTCGTGGTATCCTACACCGGAGGATCCGATCAGCGGCTGCTTTTTCCGCGAACAGGCGCAGGCACTGGCGGATTTCGGCCACCGCGTCAGCGTGTTTGCGTATTTCTCCGATGCGCCGAAGGGTGTCTATACGGAAACGTCCGTCAGCGGGAATCTGACGGAGTTTCGCATCCATGCAAAGCCGCTGCGGTTCCATTTGACGTTTTTCCGCATCATGAAGGAGATGCTCCGCCTTCTGCACACGGAGCTTTCCGGCGCGAAGCCGGATGTTATCCATGTGCATTCCTTCCGTGCGATCCGCTATGCGCGCGCGATCCGCGCGCTTTACGGCATCCCCATTGTCGTCACGGAGCATGCGACGTGGTTCGAGCGGAAGCTGCTCAGCCCGAAGGATCTTGCCGCCATTTCGCGCGACTATCGCGCCGCAGACGCACTCATCGCCGTGAGCCCCGGGCTTCGCGAGCATATCCTGCCGTACTGCACGAATAAGGACGTGCTCGTTGTGCCGAACATGGTCGATGAACAGTTTCTGGAAGGCGCACTGCACCGCGCAGAGGGGGAGACCTTCGGCTTTGTCTGCGTGGGCGCGCTGTCGAAAAAGAAGGGCATCGACCTTCTGCTGGATGCCTTTGCCGCGGTGCATGAAAAGCTTCCGCACACCCGCCTTACGGTCTGCGGCGGCGGCGAGGAGGAGAGCGCGCTGCGCGCGCAGGCCGAAGCTCTCGGCGTGAGCGGCGCGGTGGATTTCAAAGGACAGGTATCGCGCGGGGAATGCGCGGCCTGCCTCCGTGAAAATCAGGCGTTCGTCCTGCCGAGCCGCGCGGAGACGTTCGGCGTTGTATATGTGGAGGCGATGGCGTGCGGCCTGCCGGTCATCATGACAAAGCTCGGCGCGTGGACGATCCTTGCCCGGGAGGAGACCGGCCTTGCCGTGGATGTGGAAAACGTTGAACAGCTCACTGCCGCCATGCTGTATATGGCGGAGCACAGCGAGCGGTACAATGCCGGGATCATCCGCGCCTTCTGCGCGGAGAATTTCTCCGCTCCGAGCGTCTGCCGCCGCCTCACCGAAATCTATACGGACGTGACAAAGCGAAAAAAGGAGTAAACCGTTGGCTTCCAGTCGAATCAAAAATTCCATAACGAACATTCTGACCGGAGCCGTTGGGCAGATCCTCAACATCGTGCTCAACTTTGCGCTGCGCACGGTATTTCTCTATTCGCTCGGCAAGGAATACGCCGGCATCAACGGCGTGCTCTCCGGCGTGCTGCAGGTGCTCAATCTTGCCAATCTCGGCATCGACGGCGCGATCGTTTACGCGATGTACAAGCCGCTGGCGGAGAAAAATACCGAGCAGTCCAAAGCGCTCGTGGCGTTTTACCGCAAAGCGTACCGGATCATCGGCTTTGCCATCGTGGCTGTCGGTCTTGCGCTGATCCCCGTGCTGCCGTACCTTCTCAAGGGGTCTACGGAGCTTGTCGATATCCGCATCGTGTACTGCCTGTATCTGGCGGATACGGTGGCGTCGTACTGGTTTTTCTCCTATCTCGGCACGGTGCTGCAGGCGGATCAGCGAAAGTATGTCATAACGCGCATCACATATTTCACCCAGACGGCCTCCACGATCGTCAAGGCGGCCGTGCTCTTCGCCCTGCGCGGCACACCGGCGCTCTGCTTTTATCTGTTCACCGCGACCGGCGTGGCGTTTACGGTGGTGCAGAATCTCCTGACCCGCGCCCGCTGCCATAAGCTTTATCCGTGGCTGAAGGAGAAGGACGCCCGCACGCTGACAAGCGAGGAGCGCGGCGGCATTTTCCGCAACGTTGCCGGGATGTTCACCAACAACGTCTGCCGCGTGCTCAACGACGGCATCGACACCACGGTCATCTCCGCCATGGTGGGCGTTGCGACCAGTGGCGTATTTACGAACTATGTGGCGCTGCGGCAGTATGTCGTCAACATCATCCGCACGGTGCTCGACCCGCTGACGGCGAGCGTCGGCAATCTCTGCGCCGTGGAATCCACGGAGAAGAAGGAGACCTTTTTCAACCATCTGCAATTCACCTGCTTCTGGATTTACGGCTTTTCCGCCATCGGCCTGTGGATCGTGAGCGACCACTTTATCGCGGGCGTGTGGCTGCACAGCACCGGCTGGCTCCTCCCGGCGGACTGCGTTCTCTTTTATGCGCTCAATCTCGCCATCGAGGGCATGGCCAAGGCGGTCATCATCTACCGCGACGCGAACGGCCTGTTCTGGCAGACAAAGTACCGCTATATTTTTTCGTCGGTATTCAACGCCGTTTTTTCGATCGTTCTGGTCGGCCCCGCTGGGCTGGGTGTGACCGGCGCGCTCATCGGCACAACGGCGAGCCTTGTCATCATGCTCTCCTTCGACCCGATCCTCGTTTTCCGCGAGGTGTTCCACAAAAAGGCGTGGGGGTATTACCGGACGTACTTCGGCTATCTCGCGCTCACCGCCGCGACCGGCGCGCTGGTGTATGTGTTCGCGCTGCCGTTTTCCGCCTATACGGTGGTGAACTTCCTCGTCCGGGTGCTTTTGTGCCTTGTCGTGCCGAACGGACTCTGGTTCCTCCTGTTCCGGAAAAACGATAATTTCCTGTATCTTCGCGATACGGCGCTCGGTCTCCTCCGCGGCCTGCGAAAAAAAGCGGGAAAATAGTTAGTTTGTCAAAATAGTCTTTTATTGAAATAAAGCGGCAACTGTGCTATCATTTAAAAGTTAACAGCATCTGTGCTTTTCAATTTCGTAACGGAATCGAGGAAATACATATGGGACTCAAGGAAAAACTGCTTGCGAGAGAGGCCACTCTCGGCGTTATCGGTCTCGGCTATGTCGGCCTGCCGCTCGCGGTGGAAAAGGCGAAGGCCGGCTTCAAGGTCTACGGCTTTGATGTGCAGAAGGAAAAAGTGGACATGGTCAACGCCGGGAAAAACTACATCGGCGATGTTGTGAACGAGGATCTCGAAGCGCTCGTCAGGGCCGGCCAGCTCGTTGCCACCTCCAACTTTGCCGACGCTGCGAAGTGCGACTGCGTGTGCATCTGCGTGCCGACGCCGCTCGACGCCCACCAGCAGCCGGACATCAGCTATGTCCGCGCCTCCACGGAGAGCATCACGCCGTATCTTCACAAGGACATGCTCGTCGTGCTCGAATCCACAACGTATCCCGGCACGACCGAGGAGCTCTGCAAGCCCATTCTGGAAAAGTCCGGTCTCAAGTGCGGCGAGGACTTCTATCTCGCCTTCTCGCCCGAGCGCGTCGATCCAGGCAACCTGATCTATAAAACGAAGAACACCCCGAAGGTCGTCGGCGGCTGCACAAGCGAGTGCACCGAGGTCGCCGCGGCCATGTATGAGACCGTGCTTGAAGCACCGGTCTATAAGGTCTCATCTCCGGCCATCGCGGAGATGGAGAAGATCCTCGAGAACACCTACCGCAACGTGAACATCGGCCTCATCAACGAGCTCGCCATCCTCTGCGACCGTATGGGCATCAACATCTGGGAAGTGATCGATGCGGCCAAGAGCAAGCCCTACGGCTTCCAGGCGTTCTATCCCGGCCCCGGTCTCGGCGGTCACTGCATCCCGCTCGACCCCTATTACCTGAGCTGGAAAGCGCGCGAGTACGGCTTCCATACCTCGATGATCGAATCGTCCATGATGATCAACGACCGTATGCCGGAGTATTGTGTCGACCGCGCCGCCCGCATTCTCAACACGTTCAAAAAGTCCATGAACGGCGCGAAGATCCTCGTGCTGGGCGTGGCCTATAAGCAGGACATTGCCGACTTCCGCGAGAGCCCGGCGATCAACGTCATCAAGGAGCTCCAGAAGCGCGGCGCGGACGTTGTCTACTATGACCCGTGGGTGCCGTCCTTCCGCTGGAAGGGCATGACCATGACCGGCCTTCCGGCGCTGACGGAAGAGGCGCTCCGTGATGCCGACCTTGTTATGGTCACCACCGCGCACACGAACGTGGACTACGCCTTCGTGCAGAAAAACGCCAAATTCGTTTTCGACACCAAGAACGCGATGAAGGCCGTGGCTGAGCGCGATAATATCGAAATTCTCTGAGATAAAAAACACCGCCGCTTCCGTCCCTGTTTTCGGGGAGCGGGGGCGGCGGGTGCTTTTGATAAAGAAGGAAAACACCGTATGAAATACGCTCTCATCGGCTGCGGAATGATCTGCGCCAACCATATCCGCGCCGCGCTGGAAACCGGATTGGAGATCGCGGCGCTCTGCGATCTCGTGGAGGGAAACCGCGAAAAGGCGCTCGCGCTGATCCCCGAGGAAAAGCGCTCCGGCGTAAAGCTCTATGCTAACTACCACGCCATGCTCTCCGAGCAGCACCCCGAGCTCACGGCGGTCGCTCTCGGCAGCGGCATCAAGCGGCAGATCGTCTGTGACTGCCTCAATGCCGGGACGAACGTGATCGTTGAAAAGCCGATCGCCCTCTCGCTCGAGGATGCGGACGCAATGATCGAAGCTGCAAAGAAAAACGGCGTGAAGCTCTGCGTGAACCATCAGGTGCGTTTCTGCCCTTCGATGCGCGCGCTGCATGCGGAGGCGGAAAACGGCAGCTTCGGGAAGCTCCTGCACGGCGCGGCGCAGATCCGCCGCAACCGCAACAAGGCGTACTTTGACGCCGGAAAATGGCGCGGCACCTGGAAGAATGACGGCGGCACGCTCATGAACCAGTGCATCCACTATACCGACCTTCTGCAATGGATATTCGGCGACGTGGACGAGGTGTTCGCCTATACCGACCGCCTGACGCACCCATACATTGAGGCCGAAGACATGGGGCTTGCCCTCATACGGTTCAAAAACGGCGCGTATGCGACCGTCGAGGGCACGGTGAACGTATATCCCAACAACCTCAGCGATGCGCTCGCCGTGTTCGGTGAGACCGGCACAGTCTCCGTGTCCGGCAAGTATTTGGATCAGGTTGAGCGCTGGCAGTTTTTGAACGGTACGGATTCCCTGCCGGACTCGATCGAAAAATATGCCGTTGCGGACATGGGAACGGGCCACACGCCGCTCTACCGCGATATGCTCAACGCCATAGAGACCGGGCGCGAACCGCTCTGCTCCGGCACGGAGGGACGAAAGGCGCTCGAGCTTGTGCTTGGCATCTACGAATCCGCTGCGAGCGGCAAGCCGGTGCGCTTCCCGCTCTCTCACGGCTCGACGATGGACTATGTTGGGAGGTTTGACCGGTGAGTGAATACTATGTGCATCCGTCCAGCGTTGTGGACGAGGGCGTCACGATCGGCGAGGGGACGCGCATCTGGCACTTCTGTCATATCCAGAAGGGCGCTCACATCGGCGAGCGGTGCTCGCTCGGCCAGAATGTGAATGTATCGAACAATGTCCGCATCGGCGACGGCTGCAAGCTGCAGAATAATGTTTCGGTCTACGAGGGCGTGGAGCTCGAAAATTATGTATTCTGCGGGCCGAGCTGCGTATTTACGAACGATCTCACGCCGCGCGCAAAGTACCCCAAGGGCGCGGCAGGGTATAAAAAAACGCTCATCCGCGAGGGCGCGTCCATCGGCGCGAACGCTACGATCGTCTGCGGCCACACCGTCGGGCGGTGGGCGCTCATCGGCGCGGGCGCAGTCGTAACGGACAACGTGCCGGATCACGCGCTGATGCTCGGCGTCCCGGCGCGGCGCTGCGGCTGGGCGTGCGAGTGCGGCGAGCTTTTGAAGGATGGACTCACCTGCCCCAAATGCGGCCGGAAATACCGCGAGGGCGAAAACGGACTTACGGAGGTAAAGGACTAATGCAATTTCGTGATCTGCAAAAGCAATATGAGGTTTTGAAGCCGGAGATGGACGCGGCCATGACCGCCGTAGCGTCCGGCGCGCATTTCATCAGCGGCGAACAGGTGAAAACGCTCGAGGAGCGTCTTGCCGCTTACGTCGGGCGCAGGCATTGCATCACCTGCGGCAACGGCACCGACGCGCTGGAGCTGTGCATGATGGCCTGGGGCATCGGCCCGGGCGACGCCGTGTTCGTACCGGACTTCACGTTCTTCGCCTCGGGCGAAGTCGTCTCCTCCGTGGGCGGCACGCCGGTGTTCTACGATGTCTGCGCCGATACGTTCAACGCGGACGCGAAGAGCCTCGAGGCGGCCGTCGAAGCGGTCATCGCCGAGGGCAAGCTTACGCCGAAGGCCGTGGTAGACGTGGATCTTTTCGGCCTGCCCGCCGACCATGAGGCGGTCGCCGCCGTGTGTGAAAAGTACGGCCTGCTTTTCCTGGAGGACGCGGCGCAGGGCTTCGGCGGCATGCTGCACGGCAAGCGCAACAGCGCCTTTGGCGACGCGGCGTGCACGTCCTTCTTCCCCGCAAAGCCCCTCGGCTGCTACGGCGACGGCGGCGCGGTGTTCACTGATTCCGACGAGACGGCGGCGCTGATCCGCTCTCTCTGCGTCCACGGCAAGGGCTCCTTTAAGTACGATAACGTCCGCGTCGGCATGAACTCCCGCCTCGACACCATCCAGGCGGCGATCCTGCTCGTAAAGATGGACGCCTTTGAAAAGTATGAGCTCGCGGATGTGAACGCTGCGGCGGCGATGTACAACGAAGCGCTCGCCGGTATCCCGGCCATCCTGCCGGTCGTGCCGGAGGGCTGGTATTCAAGCTGGGCGCAGTATACGCTCCGGCTGCGCAGCCGGGAGGAGCGCGACCGTGTGCAGACTGAGCTCAAAGCGCAGGGTATCCCCACCATGGTGTATTATCCGAAGCCGATGCACACCCAGCAGGCGTTTGACGGACTGAAGCAGTACGTCCCCTGCCCGGTGACGGAGGAGCTCTGCGCCACGGTGCTGAGCCTGCCGATGCATCCGTATCTCACGCGCGAGACTGTGCAGACCGTCGCCGACGCGTTGCGCCGCGCTCTGAAGTAAAAAAATGTCCGCCGTGTTCCATCGGAATGCGGCGGACATTTGTTATTTGTGTTAAGAGAACTTCGCGGCGAGGGAGGAGAAATTCACCAGTCCTGCGAGCAGCCAGCAGACCACGGCGGTCGGCAGCGCGGTCACGGCGTCGATGACCATGTGCTGCTTGACGAGCATCGTCGATACGACGATCGCGAGCGACCACACAACGATCACCAGCCGCAGCCACAGCGGCAGCATCGGCGCTGCGAGTGCGGCGAACGCGAAGAGGAATGATACCGAGCAGTGCACGCTCGGCGCGCAGTTGAGAAAGCGGTGGTTCGCACCGTATACGGTGCCGATGACGAAGCCGGTCAGCCCCTTCTTCGGCGGCACGGGGCGTTCGAACGTCGTCGGGTAGATGAGATAAATGATGTTGCTCAAGAGCTGGTCGATGCTGTGCGCGAGCATGTATTTGAGACAGAGCTCCGGCGCGACGATATTGAGCAGCAGCGGCACGCCGAACAAAAGCACGAACCAGGAGCTGTAAATATAGATCCAGCCGGGACGGAAAGGGATACGCTCATCGAGCGCCCCGCCTACGGTGTGCGGCTCGCCCTCGAGATACTGCGAGCCGAAATATGTGACCAGATGAAAAACCATCATCCCTGCCCAAAGCAGGAAGAAAACGCCCCAGCGAATGAGAACCACCCCATAACCAATTGACAATATACTACATTATAGAGCATTTTTTTAGTTTTTCAACCCGGAGAGCCGCTAAAAAACTGCTACAGATTTCAAGGTTTGTCACACATGTGTATTAACGCCCGGCTGCCCGGAGGCGTCCCGGTCGAGAAACCGCCAGAGCGTCCAGCGGTGCGCCCGCACGCCGTAGCGCAGCTCAAAGCGCCGCAGCCGCCCGCCCAGCAGCGCCAGACAGTCAAACCGGATCGATTCCACGCCCATGAGCCGGATCTCCTCCCGGCGGCGGATCTGGCGGATGCGCACCGTGACGCGTTCGCCGTTTTCCGTTTCCAGCCGGAACCGCGCCGGGGAAAGCTCCCCTTCGGGCGAGCATACGGCGATCATCTCCAGAGGCATGTTCAGCGTATCCATACCGAAAATCTCCTTGCAAGCGATTAATTGCATTATAATTCGCTTTACAAGCGAAATCAAGCGGTATTTTTTCGCTTTATAAGAGAAAAACTCTTGCGTTTTTTGGCAGCGCCCTATATATTGTAGATAGAAAGAACTTCACCCACAGGAAGGAGAACGCCCATGGACGACAACAGCTTCGGCGCGCGTCTGGCGGCGGCGCGCCGCGCCGCAGGGTATAACCAGACGGAGGTGGCGAAATACATCACCGAGGCGGGTTTCCCGGTGCGGACACAGGCGGTGAGCAAGTGGGAGCGCGGTACCACGCTGCCGAGCGCCCGCCAGCTCGTGGAGCTCTGCCGGCTCTATCACATCCGGGACGTTGTTGCGGCGTTCGCGCCTGCGGAGGAGCGGCGCGCCGTACGGACGCTGCCGCTCTACCGGCTGGCGGTATCCGCCGGTACGGGCGAGCTGCTCGACGGGACGGATTACGATACGGTTGAGGTCGGCGACGAGGTGTCACCGAATGCGGACTTCGGTGTGCGTATCGCCGGGGACAGCATGGAGCCGCGCTTTGTCCACGGGCAGATCGTCTGGGTGCACCGGCAGGAGACGCTCCGCTCCGGCGAGATCGGCGTGTTTCTCTATAACGGCGCGGGGTACTGCAAACGGCTCGAGCGAGCGCCGGGGCGTGTGGAGCTCGTGTCGCTCAACCCGCGGTACGCCCCCATCCGTGTGGCGGCGGGGGACGAGCTGCGCGTGTTCGGCCGCGTCGTCGGCTGACTTGCAATTCCGGCACGGCTCGGTTATAATACCCAAGAGATTATTTAAAAGAAAAAGGAGTCCGGCTTATGCAACTCACGGCTTTGGCGCTGTGGCTGAATACGGCCTTCGCGGGCTTTGACGAAGCGGTCGCTACCGCGATCCATCAGCTCTATGTCGCCGCCGGGTGGTTCTTCACCCCGTTCCTCTCGTTCATTTCGCTCCTCGGCAAGGGCGGTATCTTCCTCATTTTGCTCTCGATCGTGCTGATGCTGTTTCGCAAAACGCGGCGCTACGGCACAACGATGCTGCTCGCACTCGCCATCGGAGCTTTAGTAACAAACGTCTGCTTTAAGCCGCTTGTTGCCCGGCCACGCCCGTATACGCACGACGGCAGCATTTTTCAGCAGTACTGGGAAATGCTCGGCAAGCACACCGAAAGCGACAAGAGCTTCCCCTCCGGCCACATGACCGCCGCGACGGCGGCCTCGCTCGCGGTGTTCCTCCGCGGCAACAAAAAGGTCAGCTGGACGGCACTTCTCTTCGCGCTCGCCATGGGTGTTTCGCGCATTTATCTCAGCGTGCATTATGCCACCGACGTGCTCGGCGGCGTGATCACCGGCTCGATCGGCGGCTTTGCCGGATACGCCATTTCCAAGCGCATCCCGGAGAGCTTTTATACCGCCAACTTCCGGGACTATATCGGCAAAGTCAAAGCAAAAAAGAGCGGCGGCAGGAGCGGCGCGGCGACCCCCGCGGCCGAGCCGGACGACGGACGCCGCCGTACTCTCGTGATCGACGGGGCGAACTTCTCCACGATGGACGGCCTGTTCCGCGAGTTTAACCGCCTCTTTGACGTGGGGCCGGACGAGACCGTCCGCAGTCTTGATGCGCTCAACGATCTGCTCGGCGGCGGTGTCGGCAGGATCCCGGCGGGCGCGCGGCTGCACATCCGCTGGCTCAATTCCGAAAAGAGCCGCGAGGACTTCGGCTACGGCGCCACGGTGCTCTACTATGAAAAACTCCTGCGCCGCTGCCATCCGAATAACCGCCCGCGTATGGAGGCGCTGCTTGCCGAGGCGCGCCGGGGCGAGGGAGAGACCCTCTTTGAAAAACTTACCGCGCTCATCGCCCGCACCGATACCGGGCACGACTGTACGCTCTCTCTCGAATAAGCTACCCCCAAAAAACGACCCGCCGCACGGATACTCGTGCGGCGGGTCTTATGCTGTTTATATCTTCACCCGGAACGTGATGGTGTTACCGCTCACGCTGGCCTCGATCGTGCCGCCGTGCGCCTCGGCGGTGGCGCGTGCGATCGAAAGGCCGATGCCTGTGCCGCCGATGCGTGTCGAGTGCGACTCATCCGCGCGGTAAAACCGGTCGAAGAGCCGTGTTACGTCGATGCTTTCCGCGCCTTCGCAGGTGTTGGAAACAGCGATCTCGTTCTTCCGCCCGGCGCGCCGCGCCGAAAGGGAGATGCTGCCGCTCTCGGGCGTGTACTTGTTGGCGTTATCCAGCAAAATGGATACCATCTGCTGCACCGCCGCACGGTCGCCCGTCATGGTGAGACCGTCCTCGACATTCTGCGTATAGCTCCGGCTGTGGGAACGCGCGAGCGCCGTGAACGGTTCGGCGGTCTCCCACACGGCGTCGCTGAGCGAAAACTCCGCGCGCTCCGGGAACGGGTTTTCCTCGTCCAAGCGCGAGAGCGTTACAAGATCGGAGATGAGCCGCGAGAGACGGACGCTCTGGGACTGGATGTTTTTTACCCACTCATCGTCCTCATACTCCATCGCGAGCACGTCCGCGCTCGTCGATATCGCGGTCAACGGCGTTTTCAGCTCGTGGCTGGCGTTGGTGATGAACTGCTTCTGCATGGCAAGATTGCGCATATACGGCGCGATGGCGCGCCGCGAGAAGAGCAGCACGAGCAGAAACACAACGACCAGACACCCGCCCGCCACGGCGGCGGTGATCCAGAAGAGTGCGCGGATCGAGTGCAGCTCGCGTTCGGAGTTGAGGAAAATGACGCTCGTGCCGTCGCTGGAGGCGGCCACGAGATAGCGGTACCCCTTATAATAGCCGTGCTGGCGGGAGAGCGCGAGCACGTCGGCGGCATACGCCTCGGCTTCGCCGCGCGAGATGGAGGCGATGAAATCCTGATCGACCTGCGCGAGCGTGCCGTCGGCATCGTACCGCACGGAGAAATACCGGAACATATACGGCACCTCGGGCGAGAAGTTCTTCCCGCCGTCGATGCGGGGAACGGGAACATTGTCCGGAAGCGCGGCGCCGACCTCTCCGTCGGGCTTGTCCGGCGGCGTTTCGCCGTTCGTGGGAGCGCTTTGCGAGCCCAGCGCGAGCAGCTGCGAGAGCGTGTCGTCCTGCTGCGAGGCAACGCTCCGGTAATTCCCGGCATTCACCACGCAGAACAGCACAAGGATCACGGCGGTGAACGCTGCCATCGCCGCGCCGACGAACCGGCGCTGCATCTTTTTCAGCATGACGTCTCCTCCAGCGTATATCCCGCGCCGCGGATAGTTTTGATCTCAATGCCGGAGCCGATTTCCCGCAGCTTTTTGCGCAGGAAGCCGATGTATGTCCACACAACGTCGATCTCCGCGTCGCTGTCGAGCCCCCAGATCTTGTCCATGAGCCGCTCGGCGGAGAAGATCTGGTGCGGGTGGCGCAGAAACAGCTCCATGAGCTGGAATTCCTTGTTGTTCAGGCGCACCTCGCCCCCGGCGGCGCGGAGAATATAGGCGCTCGCGTCCAGCGTTGTGCCGCCGAAGGAGAGCACGTCCGGCGCGTAGGCGCTGCTGCGGCGCACGAGCGCACGCACCCGCGCGAGAAATTCACCCGCCGCGAAAGGCTTCGGCAGATAATCATCCGCCCCGGCGTCCAGCCCGGCGATGCGGTCCTCGATCTCGCTCTTGGCCGTGAGAAAGAGCGCCGGCGTCGTAATGCCGCGCCGCCGTGCCTCCGTGAGCACGGAAATGCCGTCCATGCCGGGCATCATGATGTCGAGCACGAGCGCGTCGTACTCGCCCGCGCAGATATAGTCGAGTGCGTCCGTGCCGTTGTGGACAACGTCCACGGAGTATTTGTTCTTTTCGAGCATGAGCTGCAGCGCTTTGGCGATGCTCACCTCGTCCTCGGCAATGAGAATGCGCATAGAGCTCCCTCCCTTGATGGGTATAATATCATATTCCAAGCTGAAATGCGCCTGAAAAAATCCGGCCGAAAAAAGTTTTTTCTTTTCGCGTTCTCCGCTGCGCACCTTTACAATTTGTTTGCCGGATTTTTCGATTTGGTTTCAGGTGTGCCCGGTATGATGCAGCCATGCTCCACGGCACGGGAAAGCGCGAATGACCCGGCGCTGTGTTTAAGAGGTAACTGTCCACCGCGGCTCAGCCGAAAGCGGCAGACCAACAACGATCGCCGCAGGGCGCTTATATATAGAAAAACCGGTCTCGGCGCACAAAAGCGCTGAAGGCCGGTTTTGCATCCTTGTGGATTTTGCCGCTTTTCATTTTGATTGGTGTGGAGTATAGTATCCGCGCAAATCCCAAAGGAGAATTTTCCATGGAAAGACAGTTGACGGAGGGCCGCCCGTTCGGCGTGCTGCTGCGGTATGCGCTGCCGGTGCTCGGCGGGAATCTCTTCCAGCTTTTCTATACGTTGGCCGACACGGTCATCGTCGGCAAAACGCTCGGCGCGGACGCGCTTGCCGCCGTCGGCTCCACGGGCATCATCAGCTATTTCGTTCTCTGCTTCGTGCAGGGACTGACCGGCGGCTTCGGTATCTGCCTCGGCCAATGCTGCGGCGCGCGCGATGAGACCGGCATGCGCCGGAGCGCTGCGGTGTCGTGGGCGCTCTCGGCAGCGTTCACGGCGCTGCTCACGCCGATCGTGTGCGTACTTGCTCGGCCGGTGCTCGGCTGGATGCAGACGCCGGTGGATATCTTTGCCGATGCCTACGCCTATCTCTTTGTGATATTGCTCGGCACGGGCGCGACGGTATTTTATAACATCATTTCCTATATGCTGCGCGCGCTCGGCGACAGCCGCACGCCGCTCGTCTTCCTTGTGCTCTCGTCACTGCTCAACATCGGGCTGGATATCCTTTTCATTGTGCCGTTCCGTATGGGCGTCGCGGGAGCGGCGTGGGCGACGGTGCTCAGCCAGCTCCTATCGGCGATCCTCTGCACGATCGTCGGGCTGCGGAAATACCCGGTGCTCCGCACCCGCCGGGCGGACTTTTCGGGGAGCCGGATCACCGCGGTGCGCCATCTTCGCGTCGGGTTCCTCATGGGCTTTCAGATGTCCGTGATGTGCATCGGGCAGCTCGTCGTGCAGGCGTGCGTCAATTCTCTCGGCACGGCGGCGGTGGCGGGGTATACCGCCGCGACGAAGGTCGATCAGCTATCGGTGCTCGTCAACACGGCGTACCAGATCGCCATCTCCGGCTATGTTGCGCAGAACTACGGCGCGCACCGCTTCGATCGCATCCGCGCGGGCGTCCGCGCCTCCCTCGTTCAGATCGAGAGCGCGAATATCCTCATGTGTGCGGTAATGCTGCTCGCGAGGCGGGCGATCGTTTCGCTTTTCATCGATGCGCCGACGGAAGAGATCGTCTCCTATGCCGGCGGGTATCTCACGGTGGTCGCGCCGTTTTACGTGGTGCTCGGCCTTCTCATCGTCTACCGCTCCACGGTGCAGAGCATGGGCAACAGCACCGCGCCGTTTCTCGCCTGCGTTGTCGAGCTCGTGATGCGCATCGGCGGCGCGCTGGGGCTTTCGCGTGTGCTTGGTTATACCGGCGTGTGCTTCTCCTCGCCGCTCGCATGGATCGGCGCCACGGCGCTGCTCATCCCGTTTTATATCCGGGAGATACGGAAAGGGAAGACTATTGCTGCGTAAAAGAAGAAAAGAGCGTCCTTCGCCTGACTTGTTCGGACGAGGGACGCCTTTTTATTGTATTTCCTTCAATAGTTCCTCCGGTGTTGTGCTGAAGAGCTTCGCGAGCGCGATGAGATTTGCGGTGCTTGGATCGGATGCGCCGCTCTCCCACTTGGAGACCGCCTGCCGGCTGACGCCCAGCGCCTCCGCCACGAACTCCTGCGTCATTTTGCACTCCGTCCGGCGGCGCTTCAAAACTTCGCCGAGCGATCGGGCGCTCGCCGCTTTCTCTTTTCGCACCGGCTCGGAGCGGATGTACTTTCGCAGCGCACGGATGAGCAGCACGAGCACATAAACGCCCACGGCAAGAATCAGAAACGACACAAGGGTCATAAGAATGGAAAATCGCATAAAATAACCTCCTTTTTGCCGCCAATATAGCATCCCGCCGCCGGTTGCGCCACCAACTATCGCGCAACTTTTCTTATTGACAGCTGCCCCGCCCGAAAACCGATTCGGGCGGGGCGGCTCAATGTGTTAAAGGGGACACCAGAAGTGCTGTAACGAGGGGCAATTATCATTGGCTCCCTCTGACGAGGGAGCTGTCAGCAAAGCTGACTGAGGGAGAGAAAAACCAGATGATTTCGCGCAGAACCTTTCTCTCCCTCCGTCAAAACCTCCGGTTTTGCCACCTCCCTCGTCAGAGGGAGGCATTACAGCAGTTCAGGCGTTGATGGGGATGGCGTCGAGCAGCGCGTCGATGTCGGCGTCGGTCGTCGCCCAGCTCGTGCAGAAGCGCACCGCGCTCATGCCGTCGGGGAGAGACTGGATGTGGCTGCACGAAAACTCGGGTGCAAGCCGTTCAATGAGTGTGTCTGGCAGGATGGGGAACTGCTGGTTGGAGGGGGACTCGATCAGGAACGTCCAGCCGCGGGCGCGGAAGCCGTCGCGCAGGCGCAGCGCGAGACGCACCTCTTCCGCGCCGATGCGGTCGTAGAGCCCGTCCTTGAATGCCGCGCAAAACTGCACGCCGAGCAGACGGCCCTTGGCCAGCATGCCGCCGTTCTGCTTGATAAAGTAGCGGAAATCCTTGGCAAGCTCCGGCGCGGAGAACACCGCCGCTTCGCCGAAGAGAAGCCCCATTTTCGTGCCGCCGATCGTGAAGACATCGCACATATGCGCCATGTCGGCAAGTGTATAGTCGCACACCGGGCTGTGGAGCGCCGCGCCGAGACGCGCGCCGTCAATAAAGAGCGGGAGATGGCGCGCCTTGCACGCGGCGTAGAGCGCTTCCAGCTCGTTGCGGGTATATACGGTACCGTATTCCGAGGGATTCGAGATATACACCATGCCCGGCTGCACCGTGTGCTCAAAGCTCGCGTCTGCGTAGTGCGCGCGGCAAAGCTCCTCGACCTGTTCGGCGGTGATCTTGCCGTCTTTGTGCGGCACAGTCAGCACCTTGTGGCCGGAGTTTTCAATTGCGCCGGTCTCGTGCACGGCGATGTGGCCGGTGTCCGCCGCGACGACACCCTGATGGGGACGCAAAAGCGAGGCGATCACGGTGCGGTTGACCTGCGTGCCGCCAACGAGAAATTGCACCTCGCCCTCCGGCAGCTCGCAGCGCTCGCGCAGCAGGGCGCGGGCGGCCTCACAATGGGGGTCTTCTCCGTAGCCGGGGGTCTGCTCGCCGTTTGTTTCGATCAGCGCCCGGAGCACATCGGGATGCGCGCCTTCCAGATAATCGCTTTCAAACCGTTTCATCATATTCCATCCTCAGCAAAAATCGTTCTTTGTTTTCTGCGGTTCCCCGCACATACAGAGTACTCCCGCTGAGCGAATACGTCAACTCCGATTCTGTGCCGCGCGGCAATTCTTTCCGGTATTCAATCCATACGCTGCGCAGCGCGTGCGTGCGTGCAAACGCCTCCGGCAGCAGATCCTGTCCCCAACGGAGATACAAGCAGTTATTGAGATGGCCGTTTCCGTCGGTCTCGGCATCAGTCACGCGGCGGGACGTATGCTCCGGCAGCTCGCCGGGGAAGGGGATGGGCTTGAACGCCGCGGGCAGCTCGCCCTCGACCGTCGCGCGCGAAACGACCGCCCAGGCGTGATCTTTCGTAAGGGCACGGCTCTCGATATCCATGATGACCCAGATCGAAACGGCGTAGAGAAGCGCCCCGCCGTCCTCACCGACGATCCGGTAGTGCCGCCAGAACAGTCCGTGCGACTGCCGCCCGACCCAGGTATCGAGAAACACACGCTCCCCTACGGCGGGCAGCCGGGAAATGCGCATCTCCGTGCGCGCGAGCGCCCAGAAGCAGCCCTTCGTCACGGCGATATCCTGCCCGACGCCGAGCGAGGCGTGGTGCACCGCAGCGATCTCCTGAAACCGGTGCGCGAGCGCGTCGGCACGGATGCGGCCGAAGCCGTCCGTTTCCTCCGGCGTGAAAACGATCTCCTCACGGTAAACGCCTTCCGGCAGAGCTTGTGCGCACATGATGAAACCTCCATGATATATGAAATCTATATCGTTACATCTTGTGTACTATATTAGCAAAACTCGATAATGAAATCAATATACGTTTTTGGCAAAAGTGTAAGGTGGAACAAAACTGTCAGATTGGATATTGATTTTTGACGATTATGCCGTAAAATAGAAAATACAATATAAAACGGGAGAAAAAGAGAGATGACGCTGGATAAGCTGCATGTGGGACAATCGGGGATCATCCGGAGCGTTGGGGGCGAGGGAGCTCTCCGGCTCCGGCTTCTCGATATGGGAGTCATTCCCAAAACGCACGTTACCGTAACGCGCATTGCGCCGATGGGGGACCCGGTGGAGGTGTTCCTGCGCGGGTATACGCTTTCGCTGCGGCTGGAGGACGCCGCCAAGGTGGAGGTGGAGCTCGCATGAGATTCGCTCTTGCCGGAAACCAGAACTGCGGCAAAACAACGCTTTTCAACCAGCTCACCGGGAGCAATCAGCACGTCGGCAATTTCCCCGGCGTCACGGTGGACAGCAAAAGCGGCACCATCCGCAACACGAAGGGCGACGAGGTCGTCGATTTGCCGGGTATCTATTCGCTGCGGCCCTATTCCGCCGAGGAGATCGTAACACGCGATTTCATTCTCGACGGCCGGCCCGACGGCATCATCAACATCGTGGATGCCACGAACATTGAACGCAATCTCTATCTCACGCTGCAAATGATCGAAATGCAGGTGCCGATGGTGCTTGCCCTGAACATGATGGACGAGGTGCGCGCCAACGGCGGCACGGTCGATACCGTGAAGCTCTCGGAGCTGCTCGGTATCCCGGTCGTGCCAATCAGCGCAGCAAAGGGCGAGGGTATCGCCGATCTGACGGAGCTCGCCTGCCGCACGGCCTCCGCCGGGCGCAAGCCGGAGATATACGACTTCTGCCCGCCGGGACCGGTGCACCGCTGCATTCATGCCGTCACCCACGTGGTGGAGGATCACGCCGAGCGCGCCCGGATGAGCGCCCGTTGGGCGGCAATGAACGTGATCGAAGGCAACGACGATATCGTTGCGCGTCTCGAGCTCGACGAGAACGAGCTGGAGCTGTGTGAGCACAGCATCGTGGAGATGGAGCGGGAGACGGGGCTTGACCGCAACGCCGCCATCGCCGACATGCGCTATTCGTTCATCGAGTCGGTCTGCGCCGAAACGGTGAAAAAGCCGGAGGAGAGCCGCGAGCGGAAGCGCTCGCGCAAAATCGACAACGTTCTCACGCACCGCATATTTGCCCTGCCGATCTTTGTCGGCATCATGCTGCTGGTGTTTTATCTCACGTTTGAGGTGTTCGGCGCATTTCTTTCCGACTTGCTCGCCGCGGGGATCTACGCGCTGGCGGGACTGGTGGACACGGCGCTCACGGCCTACGGTATCAACCCGGTCGTACACTCGCTCGTGATCGACGGACTGTTCGGCGGCGTCGGCAACGTGGTGAGCTTCCTGCCGGTCATCGTGGTGCTGTTCTTCTTCCTCTCCATGCTGGAGGACACCGGATATATGGCGCGCGTCGCCTTCGTGATGGACAAGCTCCTGCGCCGTATCGGCCTTTCCGGCAAGAGCGTTGTGCCGATGCTCATCGGCTTCGGCTGCACCGTTCCGGCGGTCATGGCAACGCGGACTCTCACGAGCGAGCGCGACCGCCGCATGACCGTGCTGCTCACGCCGTTCATGAGCTGCAGCGCCAAGATTCCTATCTATTCCGTGTTCGTTGCGGCGTTTTTCCCGAGGTTTAAGGCGCTTGCCATGGGCGGGCTGTACTTCTTCGGCATTTTCGTCGGCGTGCTTGTGGCGCTTGTGTTTGGGAAAACGCTTTTCCGCGGCAACCCCATCCCGTTTGTGATGGAACTGCCGAACTACCGCATGCCCTCCGTGCGCACAACGCTCCAGCTCATGTGGGACAAGGCGAAGGACTTTCTCCACCGTGCCTTTACGGTCATCTTCGTGGCAAGCCTCGTGATCTGGTTTTTGCAGACGTTCGATACGCGCATCAACCCCGTTTCGGACAACTCGCAGAGCCTCCTTGCCGCGCTCGGCGGGCTCCTGGCGCCGCTCTTCGCGCCGCTCGGCTTTGCCGACTGGCGCGTGTGCACCTCGCTCATCGCGGGCTTCATGGCAAAGGAAGCCGTGGTCAGTACGCTCGGCGTGCTCACCGGCGGCGCGGCGCTCTCCACGCTCTTCTCCGTGCGCAGCGCTGTGGCGTTTCTGGTGTTCACGCTGCTGTACACGCCCTGCGTGGCGGCGGTCGCGGCGATCCGGCGGGAACTCGGCTCGGCATGGAAAACGCTCGGCGTCGTGCTGTTCCAATGTCTGCTTGCCTGGGCGCTCGGCGCGGCGGTCTATCAGATCGCGCTGCTTATTTGAGGATGAGATCCTATGTCCATAGCGGATATTGTTATTTTGCTTGGCGTCGCTGTGTGGGCGGTGATCGCCGTAAAGCGCGGCTGGAAAGACCGGAAGCGCGGCTGCGGCAGAGACTGCGGCGGAGACTGCGGCCGCTGCTCCGGCGGCTGCGATAAGGAGAACAGACCATGAAGAGATATATTGTGCCGCTGCTTGCGGCATGTCTGCTGCTGACGGCGGGCTGCGCCAAAGCACCGGACACGGCAGAGCCCTCCGCCGATCCGGCCGCGGCGGCGAGTGCCGCGCCGGAGACGACGGCCGCGCCGGCACCGACGCCGGAGCCAACGGCGGAACCGACGGCCGCGCCGCGCTTTGCTGCAGGGGAGGAGACAGCGTATGTCCTCTGCGAGGGGAAGAGCGACGGGGCAAAGGCGCTCAGCATCTGGCTTCGTTCCTCGGGAAGGGACGCGGCGGAAGGCTTTATCCCCGAGGGACTGGATACGCCGATGTACACGCTCCCGGCGGCGGAGCGTGCGTCGGAGGAGATCCCCGCGGCGACTGATGAAACGCGCCATGTGCGCGTCGCGGCGGATACAGAGCTTTTGGAAAGCGGCATTCTCGCCGTGTGGCTCCCGGCGTTTGAGTCTGCGACCGGGTACATTGCCGAGGTCTATGCCGGGGACGCCTCCGTCCTTGCCGCCCTGGCCGCTGGCGGTGAGACCGATGTGATGCTCATGAAGAAGACCGACGCTTCCGCTCTCGGCACCATGACGCACTACGGCGCGCGCTACGATCTTGTTTCCACGATCTATTCGGTCATTTGAAAGGAGACGCCATGAAACGATTTTTCCGTCATTTTGCTTTTGCCGCGTTCGGCGTAAGCATCCTCTGTCTGGCGCTCGGCGTAGCCATGCTGATCTGGACGGCGACCGCCATGAAATGGATCAGCTACGGCTTCGGCGCGGTGATGATCCTCTCGGGCATATTACAGATCGCCTCGTACCTTACCGGCGAGCGCGTCGGTCTGCTGCGAAAGCTGCTGCTCATCTCCGGCATCATTGCCGCGGTGGCGGGCGTCTGGATTTTGCTCACGCAGAGTCTTGCGGAGCAGATCATGCGCCTCACGGTCATCGTGATGGGCGTTGTGCTGCTCTACCATGGCTTCATAGACTGCAAGCACGGGCTGGACATCAAAAGCTGCAGTACCGGCGGCTGGACGGCGGTGCTTGTTCTGGGCGTGTGCATCTGCGCGGCCGGTGTGCTGATCCTCGTCAATCCCTTTGAGCAGGAGAGTGCTCTGCTCCTTGCCGCGGCGCTCGGCTTTCTGCTGGACGGTCTGTCCGGCCTTTTCACCACCGTGGCGCTGGCGCACGGCAAGGCCCATGCCGAGCTGATGGCCGGGAAAGCCCCCGTCATTGAGCTTGATCCGGCACAGGCAGCGGAGCAGCTGCCGGACGAGCCGGAAAGCGCGCCTGTCCCTGCGGCAGATTTTAGAGAACCGACGCCGGACGAAGCGGCCGAAGCCGACTCTCCGGCCGAAGAAAAATAAAGAAAAAAACGGAGGAAAGAAAATGCGGAGACTTTTGGCGCTGCTGATTGCGCTTGCCCTGAGCCTGTCCCTTGCTGGCTGCGGCGGCAGCGAAGAGAGCGCTTCAACCGGAACGGCTGAAACGGAGGCGGCCGCGGAAACAACGGAGGGAAAAACGAGAGCCGGGGCGGCACAGCAGCCCGATGAAGCGCAGACCGGATTTGAGGAAATTATCGTGTTCGACGATGAAAAATGCCTCGTTAAAATCACAGGCGTCGATCCGGAGAATGACTGGGGATATACGGTAAACGTATATCTGGAAAATCGGCTGACGGATGAGAACCTTTATTTTGGAGCAGGGCTGGCATCGGTAAACGGCATTGAGACCTATTCGGTTTTTTCTGCCGAAATTCCAGCCGGAAAAAACACCAACGAGGAAATACGGCTTTTGGACAGGAAGCTGTATATGCCGGAGGTCGGAGACTTTACGGATATTGAATTGACATTCGCGGTGGCTCCGGACGCCTTGTCGGGGGATGTGGCGGCACAGGAATCCGTGCATATCTACCCCTATGGGGAAGAGAACGCGGTAAAATACGTTCGCGCCGCGCAGCCGGAGGATATCGTTCTTGTAGACAATGACGATGCCAGTATCATTGTGACAGGCTTCGAGATGGACAGCGTCTGGGGTTATACGGTGGATCTGTACCTCGTGAACAAAACGGATAGGGAGCTGTACCTCGGCTGCTATGTTCATTCGATTAATGGCATTGAGGCGGATTTGAACGGGTCGCAATTTGTGCGCGGCGGCCATGTTGCGTTTCCTTCCATGATATGGAGTGCAAGCGCATTGGAGGAGCATGGAATCGAAACGGTTGAGGAGATTGAAATACAGTATTGGTTAGACGATCCCGACCAGCCTGGGAGCGCTGTGAACGAAACGGTTACGCTAAAGCCGTAAGAGGGAGACGGCGGCGCGCTTGGATTCCCTCTCAGTCTCGCCTTTGGCTCGCCAGCTCTCCCAGAGGGAGAGCCAAGCAGGTTGCTGTAAAAACCCAAAGGGCCTGTTGCAGAATCCTTCATTCTGCAACAGGCCCTTTTGTCAGCGCTTCCAGCGCCGGAGCTGCGGCACAACGGCTTCCATGTGCGCGCGGACCTGCTCCGCGGGCCACGCCTCCGTTGCCATATGCTCCACGCAGAACTTGATGAGCTGCTCGGCGCTATCATACTTGAATTCGCCGCCGGAGTAGCACCATTTGCAGTATTCCTCGTTGAATGAGCCGTCCGGCTCACGGCTGGTCGTCGCGTCCTCGAGCGGCATGCCGCAGCATTGGCAGATGTTCCGGTGCGGCGAGCCGAGAAGCGTGTTGATGGAGACGTCAAAGAGCGCGGACAGGCGCTTGAGCGTTTCCGTGTTGGGGAGCGTCTCACCGTTCTCCCAGCGGGACACCGCCTGCCGGGTAACGAAAAGCTTTTCTGCGAGCTCCTCCTGCGACAGGTTCTCCCGGTTCCGAAGCTGCAAGATCACATCTTTTGTTTCCATATTCTAATCACCTCGTAAGGAGATTATACCCAAAGCAGCCGCTATCGGCAAGCAACGCGCTGTTGCCTGCGCTTTATATTTCCTGTGTTTCAAGCCACGCGAGGAATTCTTCCATATAGCGCTCTTGCGGGAGGATGACATCAAGCCGGATGCCGGGGTGCTCGCGGGCATACTCTTCAAGATATGCTTTCAGATTGGCCCGGGTTTTCATGAAATCCGCCACGATATGCTCGCGGCTCATGCCGGATTTATGGAGCAGGATCGCCGAAACAACGCCTGTCCGGTCCTTTCCGGCAGCGCAGAAATAGAGAACGTTGGTTTTCGCGTTCCAAATCGTGTCGATCGTGCTGCGCAGCGTGTCGTCCACCATGGCGATATAGAGCCGGGACACGTCGTCCACCGTTGCGGGAACGGCGTTTCCCACCGTGACAGGCATGCAGAGATAGGTAAACCGCGCGTCGTCCGCGAGCGGGCAGGGCCGCTCCGCACGCTCTGCCGCGGTGCGAAGATCAACGATTGTGGTGATGCCGCGCTCAATCAGCGCTCCTTTTTCCGCCTCGGATACCCGCGCGGGGACATCGCTCCGAACAAAGCGGAGACTGTTTTCCAGTATCGGGCGGGTGTTGAGCGTGTGTTCAAAAAGACGTTCCATACCGTTCCTCCCGGTCATAGCAATTCCTGTCCCTTTCTTTATGATATGGAAATGCGCAGCGTACAGCGCGCCGGGATATCGAACGCGGCAAAGTACGCCTGCTCCATTGGAATCCATTCGGTGAAAAAGCGCTTCGCCTTCTCCGGCGTATTGCGGTGCGAAATGCGATCACGCTGCAATTCGGGCGAGATATCGAGAAAAACGGAAAGATCGTAATACGGCGCGAGCTCCGGATGCATGGAGTACGCGCCCTCGGTGACGACAGGCTTCCCCGGCGTGATCTCTACGGCGCTTTGCAGGGTCATGGAAGCACAGTCGAACCGCTGGTAGGAAACCTTCTCGCCGCGGCGCAGCGGCAGAAGTACCTCTTCGAGAAACCGCTCGCGGTCAACGTTTCCGCCAGGTTCGGCAAAGCGCGAGGCGGTGCGCTGTTCCGGGCGGAGAAAAAAGTCATCCATGTGAAACACGGTGCAGCCATATCTCTCGGCGAGAATTTGGCCGAGCGTCGTTTTGCCGCTCGCGCTCCCGCCCTCAATGGCGAGACGTACCGGAAGCTCTCCGGCAAGCTGCCGGTCAAGCTCCGCGAACAGCGGCCGGAAAATGTCGGTTTGGTTTGGATTCATATCAGCCCTCCCTGGGCGATTTGTCCGGCGTCTGCCGCCGGTATTTTGTAGGCTTCGCACTCGGCACGGGAATGGAATACCGTAAGCGTTATATCGCTGTGCTTTTCCAGGAGCGCATAGATGTTGGGAAGCCGGGTCTCAGAAAAATGCGTGATGAACTCACGAAATTCCGGGTCAAATTCCGTTTCGATCCACGGCATATCCTCGCGCTTCGTGCCAATGCGCGCCTCTACGCCCGCGATGCATTCATCGACCGGCAGGTCAAAGAGGTACACCGTGTCGCATTCCGTGAGCCGCCGCTCCAGCGTCCGGCTGAAGTTCCCATCGATGATCCAGCGGTCTCTTCCGAGAATTTCGGCAAGCGCCGTGTCAAATTCCTCTTCGGAAACGGTCGTTCTGTCCGGCCGGTGCCAGAGCAGATCAAGCGGATAGAGCGGGATACCGGCCGCGTCGCGCAGCCGCCGGGAAAACGTGCTCTTCCCGGAGCCGGGACAGCCGATCACGAGGACTTTCTTCATGCTTTTCCTCCCTCAGGTGTCGGCTTTGGCTTCGCTGGGGCTGTATTCGAGCCGATGCCTTTTTTCGATGCTGTCAAATCGTAACTCATGGCAAGCAGGGCCTTTATTTCGTCCTCCGGTGCGCTGCCGTCAAGCGCGGCGGTGATCCAATGCTCCTTGTTCATATGGTAAGCGGGGAAGAATCCCGGCTCTTCCCGCTGCGACCCGATCAGGCGCGGATCGGCTTTGAGATTCAGCACGGGGACGTCCTCGTCCCCGGGAAGGCCGAGCCGCGAGGCTTTCACGGTCATGAACAGAGCAAACCACTTTTTGTTGTTCTTGTGACGAAATACGGCAAACTCCGGCTTGTCCTGCCACGGATGCTCTGCCGGCGCGCCGTATGTATCCTGAATATAGTTTATCCAGTCGGTACAGGTCATGGATATCTCGCTTCCTCTGGCGTTTTTGAATTCTTTGCGGCGCAGCATGGGATATATGGAACATAGCAGAAGTCCGGCGAAAAGTCCATAAGAAAATCCGGTTCGGAAGCTCCGAACCGGATGTTCTATGCCGTATGTAAGAACTCAGGCGTTCTTATTCTTGATGTACTCGTCGATGGCGGTAGCGGCGGTCTTGCCGGCACCCATGGCGAGAATGACGGTGGCAGCGCCCGTGACGGCGTCACCGCCGGCGAACACGCCCTCGTGGGTGGTCTTTCCCTTCTCGTCGGCGATCAGGCAGCCGTGCTTGTCCGCTTCCAGACCGGGGGTGGTCATGCGGAGCAGCGGGTTGGGGCTGGTGCCGAGAGCGTCGATCATGGCGTCCACTTCGAGCACGAAGTTGGAGCCTTCAACGGGCATCGGACGGCGGCGGCCCTTCTCGTCAGGCTCGCCGAGCTCCATCTTGATGCACTCGATGCCGGTCACGTAGCCCTTCTCGTCGCCGATGACGCGCACCGGGTTGGTGAGCAGCTTGAACTCGACCTCTTCCTCCTGGGCGTGGTGGACCTCTTCCTTACGGGCGGGGACCTCTTCCATGCCGCGGCGGTAGACGACGTAGACGTGCTCCGCGCCGAGACGCTTCGCGCAGCGGGCGGCGTCCATGGCGACGTTGCCGGCGCCGACGACGGCGACGCACTTGTGGTGCTTGATCGGCGTGTCGTAATCCTCGCGGTAAGCCTTCATGAGGTTGATACGGGTCAGGAACTCGTTGGCGGAGTAAACGCCGAGCAGGTTCTCGCCCGGAATGCCGAGGAAGCGGGGCAGACCCGCGCCGGAGCCGAGGAACACGGCCTCAAAGCCTTCCTCGGTGAGCAGCTCGTCGATGGAGATCGCGCGGCCGATGACGGCGTCGGTCACGATCTTAACGCCCATCTCCTCGAGCGCGGCGACTTCGCGCGCCACGATCGCCTTGGGCAGACGGAACTCGGGGATGCCGTATACCAGAACACCGCCGGCCTTGTGGAAGAGCTCGTACACGGTGACTTCATAGCCCATGCGGGCGAGGTCGCCCGCGCAGGTCAGACCGGCAGGGCCGGAGCCGACGACGGCGACACGGTGGCCGTTGGAAACGGGCTTCTCGACCTTCGCGTTGGGGTCGGCGTGAGCGGCGTGCCAGTCGGCGACGAAGCGCTCGAGACGGCCGATGCCGACGCTCTCGCCCTTGATGCCGCGGACGCACTTGCCCTCGCACTGATGCTCCTGCGGGCAGACGCGGCCGCAGACGGCGGGCAGGCTGTTGGTGGAGGTGATGATCTTGTAGGCCTCTTCAAACTCACCCTCGGCGACCTTGGCGATGAACTCCGGAATGCGGACGTTCACCGGGCAGCCGCTGACGCAGGGATGCTGACGGCAGTTGAGGCAGCGCTTGGCCTCGTCGATGGCGATCTCCTCGGTGTAGCCGAGAGCGACCTCGTCAAAGTTCTTGTTGCGTACCAGAGGCTCCTGCTCCGGAATGGGGTTCTTCGTCATACTCATATTAGCCATGTCTTACACCTCCGGTGATGCGGCAGATATGTTCCTTCGCGGCGGTCTCTTCACCGGCGTAGAAGGAGTTGCGGGCGATCAGCTCGTCCCAGTCGACTTCGTGGCCGTCAAACTCGGGGCCGTCCACGCAGGCGAACTTGGTCTCGCCGCCAACGGTCAGACGGCAGCCGCCGCACATGCCGGAGGCGTCGATCATGATCGGGCAGAGAGAGCAGATGGTCTTGATGCCGTAGGGCTTGGTGGTGAGAGCGGTGAACTTCATCATCTTCAGAGGCCCGATGATGAACACTTCGTCATACTCGCGGCCGGACTTGATGAGCTCTTCCAGCTTGGCGTTGCCGAAGCACTTCTCGCCGTAGCTGCCGTCGTCGGTGCAGATGTAGAGGTTGGTGGAGTGGGCGCGCATCTCGTCCTCAAGAATCACGATGTCCTTGGAACGGAAACCGGCGACCATGTCGACCTCGATGCCGGCTTCAAAGAAGCCCTTGCACACGGGGTAGCCGATGGCGCAGCCGACGCCGCCGCCAACGACGCAGACACGCTTCTGTCCGCCGATCTGGGTGGGCTTGCCCATGGGGCCGACAAAGTCGGCGAGGCAGTCGCCCGGCTCCATGAGCTCGAGCATACGGGTCGTCTGACCGACGGGCTGCACCATGATGGTGACGGTGCCCGCTTCGCGGTCGTAATCCGCAATCGTCAGAGGAACGCGCTCGCCGTGCTCGTCCAGACGCAGGACGATGAACTGACCGGGCAGGCACTTCTTGGCGACCAGCGGGGCCTTGATGACATACTCAAGGACCGTGCCGGCCTCATTCAGGGGCCGCTTGCTTACGATAGGAAACATAGCTTCTTTCCTTTCTTCCTTTGGTTTGCTTTTCCATACTGCCGGCGGAGATGGGGAAATCTCCGCCTTTTAGTCACATAAAGAGATTATACCATAATATCCGCCGGATGGAACATTTTTTTTCAATATTCATCCTTACAAGGTCTTAGCCTTTTTCTATGATTTTCACGGGAAAAGCCAGAAACGGAGGAATTTTTTCGGAGATGCAAAAAATGCTTGCATTGCGCGGCGCGGTTTGCTATAATTTGCGTTGCGCCTTGTATCTCCGTATATTTCGGCCTCAGGGCAGCTCATCATGAGGTGAACGACATGAAAGAAGGAATCCATCCCAATTACCAGCGCACGACCATCCGCTGCGCCTGCGGCGAGGTCATCGAGACCGCTTCCACCAAGAAGGACATCACCGTCGAGATCTGCTCGAAGTGCCACCCCTTCTACACCGGCAAGCAGAAGCTGGTCGACACCAGCGGCCGCGTGGACAAGTTCAACAAGAAGTACGGCCTCAAGTAATTTTTGGGAAAAAGACGGGATGCGCCTTCGGACAGCGTCCCGTCTTTTTCGTATACAGGAGGAAAGACCATGGCATCCCGTATCCTTCATCTCGCCGCGGCAAAGCTCATTCTGGACGAGCATCCCGCGGCGGACGAAAAGCGCTTTCGTCTCGGCTCGATCTTACCGGACGCCGGAGATCGCGTGAGCGCGCATTTCCGCGTGCGGATCGACGGCGGAACGAAGACGATGATGGCGCTCGGCGGCTTCCGCGCGCGCTTCGCGGACAAAATGGACGATCCGCTCTATCTCGGGTACTATCTCCATCTTGTGCAGGACATCGTGTTCCGCAAGGTATTCTATCTCGACCACGGCTGGAAGGTGGACTCGCCGCAGAAGGTCGAGCGGCTTTACGACGATTACCGCATTCTGAATACCTGGGCCATTGAGAAATTCGCCCTGCGCGAGGATCTTACCGCGCCGGAGGATTTTTCCGCCGAGCCGATCTGCGCTGTTTCCGATTTTGCGCTGCCGGAATTTCTCGCCGAGCTGCATGCGGACTTCACGACGCCGCCCCCGCCGGGCGATTGCGTATACTTCACCAAAGCCATTGCGGAGGAATTTCTGGCCGCCGCCGTGCCGCTCTGCCTGCGGGAGATCGCGGCGCTGCACGAGGGGAAGACTGCCGTGGATGAGCACGCCTGGGCGTGGGCGTCGGGTCAGGAAATTTTAAAATAAGCATCGAACCATTCTCCGGGCGGGCGCGTCTAATATCCTGCGAGCTGGAAAAAACAGCCGCAGGAGGATTATGCAATGAACAAAAAGATGAAATGGATCGGCGCACTCGTTCTGGCGCTCTGTCTGCTGCTGACGGCCTGCGGCGCGCAGGGCGCAGAAGCCGTACCCACGGCCACGCCCGAGCCGACCGCCACGCCCGTCCCAACGGCCACTGCGGAGCCCACGGAAAACCGGGCCGCAGAGCCCACGGCGGAGCCGGTTACGCAGCCCACGGACGAACCGGCGGAGATCGTGAACATGGCCGAAGAGGGGAAAACGCTCTATGCCGCGCAGCTTGACCGCTACGCCGCGGCACTCTCCGAGCAGTGGCCGGAGGGACGGTATTTTGAAAACGGCATGAGCGAGCTCGCCGGGTACTATTACGAGGGTGATGCCCGTGCGAACGTCGGCGTATTTTTCCCCGACCTTGACAATGATGGCTCGCCGGAGATGGTGATCGGCGCGATCCTTGGCGCGGACTCTGACCCCGCGGTGCTGGAGATCTGGACGGTCAAAGACGGCGCGCCGGTGATGCTCGCGCAGAGCCACGCGAGAGACCGGTACTTTGTGGAATATCTCGCAGACGAAAATGCCTGGCTCATCGCGAACGAGGGCTCGAACGGCGCGGCGAGCAGCGTGTGGTTTTACTACGCGCTCCAGAACGGCGAGCTTTCTCTCGTGCAGGGCGTGACGAGCGAGTCCGGCGCATGGTATATGACGTACGATACGGACTACGACGTTTCCAACGATACGCCGTCCGACGAGACGACCTGTCAGGCCATCGTCGATTCCCACACAAGCCGCTATACGGCGCTCGACTATACGCCGTATACGGAGCTCCCATAAGAGAATAAAACGAGTGATCCCCCGCACAGCCGGAAAGCGGCTGCGCGGGGGATCTTTTCGCGTGGTGCTTACTTCTTCTTGATGGGATAGCAGACTTCGGTGACGAACTCGTCCGGGTTCTTCGTGTCGTGGGGGCTCACATGGTAGATGTTGAACATCGGCCCGGCGGCCTCGTAGCCGTTGGCCTCGATCCAGGGGATCACGGCGGCGTATACGTCGGTGATCTGCGCGTAGCTGCCGCGGTAGATGCAGCTTGCTACCGTGACCTCTGGCAGTGTGCGGAATCTGACGTGCTCCGTGTCGGGATAGCTTCCCTTCACGGTCTTCCAGGCGAGGACTTCCACGTCCGTTTCCTTGTATTCACCGTCGAGGAACGTCACGGCGCAGAGGCACGGATCGGCCTCGGCGAGATTCATCCGGCAGGTCTCGCCCACCAGCGTGCTCCACACCATGCCCTCATCCTCGTAGCGGGGGATGGTCATCTGCACGGTGGCGGCGTAGCGTTCAGGGACCGTTTTCAGCGTGATATCATAGCTCATGGTCTGTTCCTTTCTCAGCCGTTCTCTGGCTGCGTCCAGAAGCGCCAACTTGCGCGCCGTATCGAGCGAGACCTCCTCCAGCTCGCGCTGCCGGGCGGAAAAATAGCCCTCCAGCGCCTCACGGTCGTCATAGATTTCGAGGACCTTCACGATATCGGCGAGGGAAAACCCCATGTCCTTGAGCGCCGTGATCCGGCACATCGTCGGGAGCTGATCCTCCCGGTAGTACCGGTAATCGGTGAAGCGGTCGATCTCGGCGGGCTTTAAGAGACCGATCTCATCGTAGTGGCGCAGCATGCGGACGCTGACTCTGGACAGTTTTGAAAATTCTCCGATCTTCAGCATGGCGGTACCTCCGGTTGCATTTCTTGAGCTCAGGCATATCATAATGCCTCCCACAATGGGAGAGTCAAGAGTGTTTTTGCATTTTCCGCGCAAAGACGGTCGCCGTGCATTGCTTTTTCTTTGAAAATATGGTAAAAATAAACGTTAGCGTCGATTAACAAGGGCACGCACGTCGGACAGCCAGTCTTTTCGGTGCTTTTTGCCCTTTTCTCCTTGGCGGGCGTCAGCCCGCCTGCGTCCAAAAGAACAAAAATCCCTCGAAAATCCAAGGCTGTCCGATGCGAAGCAGTTCTGCCGGAGCAGAAATGCTCGCAGACAAGGAAAAGTCCGCAGAGAATACTTTGTGTATTCTCAAGGGCTTTGACGCAGTATAAGGGCATTTCCGCCCGGCAGAACCGCGTGTGTCCTTGTCAATCGACGCCAATACTTTTCAAAGGAAGAATGGGACATGAAGGATTAAAAAGACGGTAGATTTTTCTCTTAAAAAATTTACCGGAAGGATGAATCAACATGAGTGACTTACAGCGGGAGATCTCGCGGCGGCGGACGTTTGCGATCATCTCCCACCCGGACGCGGGCAAAACGACATTGACGGAAAAGCTCCTTCTCTACGGAGGGGCGATCCAGCTCGCCGGCTCGGTAAAGGGCAAGGCGGCGGCGCGCCATGCGGTCTCCGACTGGATGGAGCTGGAAAAGCAGCGCGGCATTTCCATCACGTCGTCCGTGCTCCAGTTTGAATATAACGGCTACTGCATCAACATTCTCGACACCCCCGGCCACCAGGACTTCTCGGAGGACACGTACCGCACGCTCATGGCGGCGGACAGTGCCGTCATGGTCATTGACGCGGCCAAGGGCATCGAGCCGCAGACGCGCAAGCTCTTCAAGGTCTGCGCCATGCGGCACATCCCCATTTTCACGTTCATCAACAAGATGGACCGCGAGGCGCGCAGCCCCTACGACCTGCTTGAAGAGCTCGAAAAGGAGTTCGGCATCGGCACGTACCCGATGAACTGGCCGATCGGCTGCGGCGTGGATTTCAAGGGCGTGTACGACCGCGAGAAGAAGGAAGTGCTCGCCTTCACGCAGCGCCATGCGGGCAGCCGTGCCATCCACGCGACGGAGCTTTCCATGGATAACGAAAACGGCCTTCGCGAATCGCTTGGCGAGCGGCTGTATGAAACGCTGCGCGACGATGTGGAGCTGCTTGACGGCGCGGGATACGAATTTGATCTCGATCTCGTCCGCAGCGGCGATTTAAGCCCCGTGTTCTTTGGTTCGGCGCTGATGAACTTCGGCGTGGAGCAGTTCCTTGCGAGCTTCCTTGATCTCACAACGCCGCCGCTCGCGCGCCTCTCGGAGGGCGAGCCGGTCGAGCCGACGGACGATCACTTCTCCGCGTTTGTCTTTAAAATCCAGGCGAACATGAACAAGGCACACCGCGACCGCATCGCGTTTATGCGTATCTGCTCGGGCAAGTTTGAGCGCAACGAGGAATATTTCCACGTGCAGGGCGGCAAGCCCATCAAGCTTGCGCAGCCGCAGCAGATGATGGCCGAGGAGCGCCAGATCATCGATGAGGCCTACGCCGGAGACATCATTGGTGTTTTCGACCCCGGCATCTACTCCATCGGCGACACGATCTGCGCCAAGGACAAAAAGGTGCGCTTCGAGGGCATCCCGACGTTTGCGCCCGAGCACTTCGCCGCCTTTGAGCGCAAGGACACGATGAAGCGCAAGCAGTTCGAGACCGGCATCCGACAGATTGCGCAGGAGGGCGCCATCCAGATCTTCCACGAGCCGAACACCGGCCTCGAGGAGGTCATCGTCGGTGTCGTCGGCGTGCTGCAGTTCGATGTGCTCGAATACCGCTTGCAGAGCGAATACTCCACCGCTGTGCGCCGCCGCGCGCTGCCGTATGAAAACATCCGCTGGATCGTGAGCGACACCGACCCCACAACACTCACGCTCACGCGCGATACCAAGTGGGTGCAGGACTTCAAGGGCAACAACTTGCTGCTTTTCGGCGGCGAGTGGAATATCGCCTATACGCTCAAACAGAACCCCGGCCTCGAGCTCGCGGAGTTCTCCAAAAACTGAATTTTTCGTCAAAATCGCCCGTTGGGAATTTCCCCAACGGGCGATTTTTGCTGGGAAGAATTTCAAGTCCGTTTCAGGTCGCTTGTGTATGGTTCCATGCAACACATCCAAGGAGGCATGGCCGATGATAGAGGTCTCCCATCTCACCAAGCGCTACGGCGATTTTACCGCCGTGGATGACCTGTCCTTTACGATCGGGGAGGGACAGGTCTACGGCTTTCTCGGGCCGAACGGCGCGGGAAAATCCACAACAATGAACATCATGACCGGCTGCCTGTCCCCGAGCGGCGGCACGGTGAAGATTGGCGGGTTTGATATTCTCGAACAGCCGGAGGCAGCCAAACGGCTCATCGGCTATCTGCCGGAGCAGCCGCCGCTCTATATGAACGAAACGCCCGTGGAGTATCTGCGCTTCGTGGGTGAGGCGAAGGGACTGCGCGGCGCGGCGCTTCGCGCCCAGATCGAAAAGGCGGTGGAGAGCACGCGGCTGGAGTCGGTACGAAATAATCTCATCGGCACACTCTCCAAGGGCTACCGGCAGCGCGTCGGCATCGCGCAGGCGCTGCTCGGCGAGCCCTCGGTCATCATTCTCGACGAGCCGACCGTCGGGCTCGATCCGCTCCAGATCATCGAAATTCGCAATCTCATCCGGGAGCTGGGGCGGGAGCACACGGTCATTTTAAGCTCGCACATTCTCTCCGAGGTGCAGACCGTCTGCGAAAAGGTGCTCATTATCTCCAAGGGAAAGCTCGTCGCCTTTGATACGCCGGAAAATCTGGAAAAGCTGCTTGGCGCGCAGACGGCGGTATTCCACGTGCGTGCATCGAAGGAGACGGCGGCGGAGATCCTGCGCGGCGTATCCGGCGTGGCGGACTGGACGGCCGAGATTGACGGCGATGCGCTTTCCGTGCAGGCGCAGCTTTCGGATGGCGAGAGCGCTGAGAGCGTGTGCGGGGCGCTGACGCTCGCCTTTGCCGCCAAGGGACTGCCGGTGCTCGAAATGCAGCGCCGGAGAGCCAATCTGGAGGATGTATTTCTTGAGCTCACGGAAACGGACGCCGCGCCGGAGAAGCCGGACGGCGAAAAGGAGGAAGCAAAATGACCGCCATATTCCGCCACGAGATGCGCCGCGCCTTTCAGAGCCTTCCGGCGTATCTTTTCTGCGCGTTTTTCCTCATCTTTGTCGGCATCGGCGCGGTGTACTACAACATCCAGGCCGCCGTGGCAAATTTTGAATATGTGCTGCAATTCGTGTGCATCGGCATGGCGGTGCTCATCCCGGTGCTGACGATGCGGAGCCTTGCCGAGGAGCGGCGGCAGAAAACCGATCAGCTTCTCTATTCGCTGCCGCTGAAAACGACCGACATCGTTCTCGGTAAGTATCTGGCGCTCGCGGTGGTATTTTTACTGCCGGTGTGCATCATCGCGGTGTATCCGCTGGTATTTTCGCAGTACGGCGAGGTGTATCTCCCGAGCGCTTACGGTTCGCTTTTCGCCTTCTTCCTGATGGGCGCGGCGCTGATTGCCGTGGGGCTGTTCCTTTCGTCGCTGACGGAAAACCAGGGGATTGCCGCCGGGATCTCCATTGCGGTGATGCTCTTTAATTACTATAGTGTCTCGCTGGCCGAACAGGTGTCGGCCTCGGCGTTCGGCGCGCTGGCGGCGCTCGTCATCATTGCGGTGCTGCTCGCGCTTCTCGTGCGTGCTCTGACGCGCAGCGACGCCATCGCCATCGGCACCGGCACGGGACTTGCTGTTATAGCGCTGGGCGTATATTTCCTGGACGGCACGCTCCTCGAAAATCTGCTCCCGAACATCATGCAGAGCCTTTCGCTCTTTGAGCGGTTCTATACGTTTGTGGACGGCGTGTTCGATTTAAGGAGCATCATATTCTTCCTTTCGGTCATCGCGTTTTTCCTGTTTTTGACCGTGCAGTCGCTGGAGAAGAGGAGGTACAACTGATGAAAGTGCCGAAATTCCTTCAAAAAGGGAAAAATGCTTCCGCCGGAAACGCCATTGCGGCGAAGGGAGGAACGTATTCTCTCGCCGTAACGGCGGTCGTGCTGGCGATCCTCGTGGCGCTCAACGCTCTTTTCAGCGCGCTTCCGGCCTCCGCCACGCGCTACGATATCAGCTCCACCAAACTCTATTCCATCACGAGCAACACGAAGGTCGTCGTCAACGCGCTCGAAAAGGACGTGACGATCTACTGGATCACGCAGTCCGGGAAGGAGGACAGCGTGGTGGAAAACCTGCTGGCAAAGTATGAGAGCCTGTCCGGCCACATCTCCGTGGTGAAAAAGAACCCGGACGTCTATCCGACGTTCGCCGCGCAGTATACGGACGAGACCGTTTCCAACAACAGCCTCATCGTCGAGTGCGGGGAGAAAAGCCGGTACATCGCCTACAGCGATATTTATCTTACGGACATTGACTACACCACGTATTCCTATGTCTACTCCTTCGACGGCGAGGGCGCTCTTACCTCCGCTATCGCCTATGTCGTGAGCGACGATCTGCCCATTGTTTATTCGCTCGAAGGTCACGGCGAGGCGGAGCTTCCCGAAAACGTGCAGACGCAGATCGAAAAGGCGAACATGGAGCTCGCTTCGTTCTCGCTGCTCAAGGAGGATGCGGTGCCGGAGGATGCCTCGTGCGTGCTTATCTATGCGCCGGAGAGCGATATCTCTGACGAAGAGGGAGAAATTCTCTCCGAATACGCCGAAAACGGCGGACGCCTGCTTGTGATCGCGGGGCCGGTGGAGGACGGAACGCTCGAAAACCTCACGGCGCTGCTTGCGTCCTACGGCGTGAAGGCCGTGGACGGCATCGTCGTCGAGGGCGACAGCGGCCACTATGCCTTCCGCCAGCCGTACATTCTCCTGCCGGATATCGAAAGCAGCGATATCACCGGCCCGCTGCTCGACGAAGGGTATTATGCCATCGTGCCGGTGGCGCAGGGGCTGGATGTGAGCGAGGCCGAAAGCTCGGTCACGACGCTTCTCGCGACGTCCGATGCCGCGTTCAGCAAGGCGGCGGGCTACAGCCTCACATCCTACGAAAAGGAGGACGGCGACGCGCCTGGGCCGTTTGCCCTCGCCGTGGACATCACGACCGACGGCGGCGGGGAGATCGTCTGGATCTCGTCCGCGCATTTCCTGGATGAGCTCTATAACGCCTATTCCTCCGGCGCGAATCTGGATCTTACGATGAATGCTCTTTCTGCGCTCACCGGAGAGAGCGATGCAATCTCCATCCGCAGCAAGAGCCTGAGCTACAATTATCTCACGATCAGCGAGTCGGCGGCGTCGGTGCTCAAAGCATGGCTGGTCGGCATTCTGCCCGCCGCGTTCGTGGCTTATGGCATCATCACCGTGGTGGAAAGGAGAAGAAAGCGCCATGCCTAAAACGAAGAAGCTCTATATCCTGCTCGCCGTGCTGGCTGTTCTCACCGCGGCGGTGTTTGCCGTCAGCCGGTACGAGGAGAAAAAAGAGGAGATCCGCACGAGCGACGAGATCATTCTCTCACTTCCTACGGACAGCGTGACCGCCGTATCGTGGACGAACGAGAGCGGGAGCTTTGCCTTCACGCTTGAGGACGGCACGTGGGTCTATGAAGCGGATGCCGCCTTCCCGGCGGACACGGAGAAGATCGAGGCGCTGCTTGAACCCTTCGCCTCGTGCGGCGCGGCGTTCGTGATCGAAAACGTGGACGACGAGGGACTGTACGGGCTGGACGATCCGGTCTGTACGATCGATCTCACCGCCGGGGACGAGACGTATACGGTGCGTCTCGGCGATTATAGCCAGATGGACTCGCAGCGCTACGCCTCCATCGGCGACGGGAAGGTGTATCTTCTCTCGCACGACCCGCTCGATGAGTTTTCCGCTGTGCTCAGCGATGTCATCTGCCACGATGCCGTCCCGGAAATTACGGAAGCGGAGGAGATCACCTTCACCGGCGCAGAAAATTATACGATCCAGCGCGAAGAGGCCGGAAAGAGCATCTGCGCCGGCGACGTGTATTTTGCCGGGGAACAGCCGCTCGATACGAGCCGGGTGGAGTCGTATCTCTCCTCGCTCAGCGGCCTTTCGCTCACGGAGTATGTGACATATAATGCGACGGAGGAAGAGCTTGCCGCCTACGGCCTTGACGCCCCGGCGCTCACCGTTTCGCTTGTATATCCCCTGTCGGAGGACGGGGAGGAGACGGGAAGCTTCACGCTGCATCTCGGCCAGAACGCCGCGGAGCTGGAAGAGGCCGCGGAGAGCGGCGAGTATGACGCCGTGACGTGCTATGCGCGCGTCGGCGATTCCGGCATCGTGTACGAGATCGCCGGGACGCGCTACGATACGCTGCTGCGCGCCGGCACGGATGCGCTGCGCCACGCGGAGATATTCACCGCCGATTTCACCGAGGTGACGGCGATGGAGATCGCGCTCGACGGTGAAACGTATGAATTTGCGCTCGGCGTGCCGGAGACCGATGAGGACGCCGAAAATGGCGAAACGGAAGATGGCGAAGAAGAGACCTTCTGGCTCTGGAACGGGGAGGAGATCGACGCCTCCTCTATCGAATCGGCGCTTGCCGCGGTCAAGGCGACAGAGTTTACGGACGATAATACCGGCGGCACGGTCGAGCTGCGGCTGACGCTCGCGCTCGATAACGAGAGCTTCCCGGAGCTTACGCTGACCTTTTACCGCCGCGGCGGGGAAAGCTGCCTTGCCGTTGTAAACGGCCAGAGTGTTGCGCTCGTGCCGCGCAGCCAGGTCGTAACTCTCGCCGAAGCCATCCGCGCCATCACCCTCGGCACGGAGGAGTCGTAATACTGTAATAAAAATTCGCCCCGCCAAACGGCGGGGCGAGTTGTATATCGGGGAAGGGATCAGTCGTCGTTGATAACGTTGATCTGGCACATGCGCATCGTGGCGAGCGCGGCGTCGTGCGTTGCGGGGGTGACGCCCGCGCAGCAGGAGGCATCGAGCTTGATGGGCATTTCGGGGTAGAACGCCTTTTCCATCAGCGCATTCGAGACGACGCAGATGTCGGTGCAGAGGCCGATGATCTCCACATTGACGTTCGGCTGGCCGTACTGCTGCACGTACTCGCGCATGAGTGCCACGAGATCGGTGGAGCCGAAGGTGGGCTTGTTGATGACGGTGGCGTAATCGCCGAGCGCATCGGCGACCTCGGTGTTGAGAAGCCAGCCGTCGGTCTCCTCCACGCAGTGGATGACCGGCAGATTCTTGCCCTCCTGCGTATCCATGTAGGAGTCCTCGTGCGTGTCGCGCGTGGCGATGATGATGTCGCCGCGCTCTTTATATTCGTTGATCTTGGCCACAACGGCGGGGACGATGGCCTGCGCCTCGGCGGTGCCGAGCGCCTGATCGACGAAGTCCTTCTGCATGTCGATGACGAGCAGAACGTTGATCGCCTTGCCCTCGGGGTTTACTTCCGCAGCGTGGGCGTAAATTTCCGAGGACTTCGGCGCCTTGAGAACTTCGGTGGAGAGCGGCGCGGTGATCGTGTCGTTGTATACGCCGATCTGGCAGCTCTTCATGGTCTCAATGGCAGCATCGTGCTTGGCCGGGGTGACGCCCGCGCAGCAGGAGGCATCGAGCGTGATGGGCATTTCGGGATAGAACGCCTTTTCCAGCAGGGCATTGGAAATAACGCAGATGTCGGTGCAGAGGCCGATAATTTCCATATGGACGTTCGGCTCGCCATACTGCGCGACGTATTCGCCGATAATCTCCACAAGATCGGTCGAGCCGAAGGTGGGCTTATTTACAACGGTGGCGTCCTCCGGCATCGCGGCCTGTACTGCGTCGTCCAGCTGCCAGCCATCGGTATCCTGCACACAGTGGATGAACGGGAGGTTGACGCCCTCCTGCGTTTCCAGGTAGGATTCCTCGTGCGTGTCCTTTGTGGCGATGATAACGTCGCCGCGCGCTTTGTATTCGTTAATCTTGGCCACAACGTTCGGGACAATGGCCTGCGCCTCGGCGGTGCCGAGCGCCTGATCGACGAAGTCCTTCTGCATGTCGATGACAAGGAGAATGTTCACAGTTTTTCCCTCCGGGTTCGCGGCGGCGGATTCCTCGTAAATTTTCGAGGGCATTTCGGATTTGAGCGGGTCGGGCGCTTCCGGGGCAGGTTCCACCGTGGCGGGCGCTGCGCCGCAGGCGGCAAGAGCCAAAACCATGGTCAGCGCGAGGATAACAGCGAGAATCTTTTTCATGTGGTGTCCGCCCATTTCACTTCTTTTATTTCAAAGCGGTCAGACCGCCGCTTTCCGAATGGAGTGAGGGAGGCTGCGCAGGAAAGGGGATTCGCGTTGTATTTATTTAAATATACCAAGTATAAAGAGAAAATGCAACAGTTGCTTGTCAATTGACGCTATAGAAACGGCAAAATAAAAAATCCGCCGCGGTGAAGCGGCGGATTTTTCAAATTAAGGTGGAGGCATCAGATCATTCGGCGGCTGCACACCGGATGCTCTGTATGATGCTATTATAACCGGCGGAGAAATCAAAGAGTGAACATTCCATGAACAAATTCCGGGAAAAATGTAAACAAATTGGAACAATGGCGCAGATTCGGCATAAAAATTAAATTTATGGCACCGATGGATTCAAATGTGTTATACTGGCTCTGTGAAAAAGGGGGCTGCCCGATGCAGAATTATAAACTGACGCTTTCCTACGACGGCACGCGCTACCGCGGCTGGCAGAAGCAGGGAAACACCGCCCAGACGGTGCAGGGAAAGCTGGAAACGCTGCTTTCCCGCGCGCTGGGACAGAGCGTTGAGATCGCGGGCAGCGGCCGCACGGACGCCGGCGTCCACGCCCGGCGGCAGGTGTGCTCCTTCCATGCGGAGACGGATAAGTCCTGCGAGGAAATTTTGGCGCTGCTCCGGGAGTATCTGCCGGAGGACATCGGTGCGCTCTCGCTCGAAAAAGCGCCGGAACGGTTTCACGCCCGCCTCTCGGCAGTGCGCAAAACGTATGTTTACCGCGTCTGGAACAGTGCAGGCCCCTGCGTATTTGAAAGAAAGTATGTCTGCGCAGAGCCGCGCCCGCTCGATCTTGACGCCATGCGCCGCGCCGCGGCAGCTCTTTGCGGGCGGCACGAGTTTTCTGCCTTCTCCACCGGGAAGAAAACAGGCCGCGCCGCCACGCGCACCGTGGAGTCCATCACGGTCGAACGCTGCGGGGAAGAGGTGCGCTTCACGTTTACCGGCGACGGTTTTTTGTATAACATGGTGCGCATCCTGACCGGTACGCTGCTCGAGGTCGGGCTCGGAGAGCGACCGGCGGACGGTATGGCGGCGATCCTCGCCTCGCACAGCCGCGCAAATGCCGGTTTCACCGCCCCGGCGCAGGGACTTTTCCTCTGGGACGTCACATACTAAGCGGGCAAAACCGGAAATTTTTCGTTTTTTTCAACTTTATGTTGATTTTTTCTGGCTTTTCTGTTAAGGCTGTGTTATAATTCCGTTTTGAAAATACCCTATGTAGGTGAAGAATATGACAAACCATAACCCGTATATGACCCGCGAAGGCGGCGCGACCGTCACGGTGTTCGTCCCGTACGACTGCAAAAACCACTGCCCGTTCTGCATCAATAAGCAGGAATATCAGAATCCCGAAGGCTTCAGCGTGGAGAAGGTGTGCGAGAGCATTCGCATGTTCCATGAGATCACGCCCAAGTGCGACTTTGTCTTTACCGGCGGTGAGCCGTTTTCCGAGCCGGACGCGCTGCAGATGATGATGGACTGCATCCCGGAGGGGCACCGCGTGTTCATCAACACGACGCTCCCGGTATCCGATCTTTTCCCTGCCGAGCGCATCATTGCGTTCACTGAGCGCAACAAGGACAAGATCACCTGCATCAACATCTCCCGCCACATGGTGCACTATGTGGAGGAGTGCAACGATGAGCTGCTCGGCTCGCTCAAGGTGCCGGTGCGCATCAACTGCGTGCTCTTCAAGAACTATCCGCACGACGGCATGATCGACTTTGCCAACCGCTTCGCAAAGTATGGCCTGCCCATCCAGTTCCGCGCGGACTACACCATCACCACCCCCGAAAACCTCTATGAGCGCGAGGGCGACCAGATCCTTGCCGATCTCATGAAGAACTTTGAGTACATGGGACTGGACGGCTGCCGCATCCGCTGCGGCTACCACTTTAACAACCACGGCCAGCACATCGCCTATCACCGCACGCTGCCCTACAGCACGATGACCGAGACGATCGACGGCGTGACATACGACATTCTCTACGACGTCCTCGTCAAGCAGACCGGCGAGCCGCACTCCGACTGGACGGGAGTGCCGCTGGATGTGGAAGCCTACCGCCATGTGAAGTTTGAGCCCTACGATCTCAAGGTACTCGAAGGCCACGTTGAATAATTGCATGAAACAGCTCGCCCCGGACGATCCCGTCCGGGGCGAGCTGTTATCTTTATATTTCACAGACCGTGCCGAGACCCTGCTTTTCGCACGCTTTGAGAATGATCGCGGCGGAGGCGATATCCTGCAATGCGATGCCTGTGGAGTCAAAAACGGTGATTTCCGTATTGCTCGTCCGCCCGGCCTTCTCACCAAGAATAACTTCGCCAAGCTCCCCGGCGAGAGCGGGGAGAACGCCCTCGCGGTGCGGCAGCTCGCACTCGCCGACGGCGAAGCATTGCGCCGTGTCGTCGCCATATACGGCTGCAGCGGCGAGGACGGCTGATTCGACCTCCTGCTTGCCGGGCAGGTCGGCGCCGATGCAGCTCAGGTGCGTGCCGGGCTTGACCCATGCGCGCTTCACGACCGGCGCTTTGGCGCAGGTGGCGGTGAAAATGATGTCGCTCGCGCCGATCGCCGCGGCGGTATCCGTCTCGGCGATGATTTGGGCGGCGCGCTTGTCGGCGCACGCTTCGAGCAGCGCGTCCGTCTTCTCCGTCGCGGCGGCGAGTCGCTCCGCGGCCTTTTCCGGACGGTGCGGGTTCGTGAGATACACGGTCTCCAAAGACGGGATCGCCGAGATCGCTGCCGCGGCAAGGTACGGGCAGAGCTCGCCGCAGCCGACGATCGTGAGCGTTTTCGAGTCCTTGCGTGCGAGATATTTTGCGCCCACGGCGGCGGCCGCGCCGGTGCGCAGCGCCGTGATGGGGCCGGCATTCAAAAGTGCCTTCGGCTCACCGGTGGCAAGATCGAAGAGAAGCGAGGTGCCGAAAAGCGCCGGGAGCGTCTTTTCGGCGTTCGAATCGTACCACGAGACGACCTTCAGCCCGTATACGCCCGCAGTCGCGAGATCGCCGGATTTTATGTCGAGATCGGTGTGGCCGGGATCAAACTCATGGAAGACCATCGGCCATACGCTGCCCGTTCCTCCGGACTTCCCGGCGTAGGCGCTCTCCACGGCACGGAGCGCCGCGGTCACGGTGAATACTTTTTTGATGTCTTCCCGTCCGATGATGCGGATGACGCTCATGCTTTCAGCTCCTTTTCCTTCCAGGCAAAGTACTCGCTCACGGCTTTCAGCCCGTTTACGAGCGCTTCCTTGCCGTAAGCGTAGCCGATACGCATGCTCTTCGGCTGCTCAAAGCAGTCGCCGGGCGTGACGAATGCGCCGGTCTTGTGGTACATCTCCTCGCACAGCTCGTAGGACGGCACGTCGAAATCGTAGTAGACGAGTGCCGTCGTGCCGCCGAGGGGCTTGACGTAGCTCGCGTGCTTTTCCCCGGCGACCCAGGCATCGAGAATGGCGAGATTTTCCCGCACGATGGTGCGGCTGCGCGCAAGCATCTTGTCGCTGTGTTTGAGAGCGAGCGCGGCAATGGCCTCGTCGATCATGCCGCCGCTGATGAGATCATAGTCGCGGTGCGAAATGAGTGCGCGTAGCGCATCCTTGTCGTGCGTGGCGATCCAGCCGAGCCGCAGCCCGGCAAGGGAGAACACCTTCGACATGCTGCTCACGGAAATGCCCTTTTCGTAGAGATCCGCGATGGACTCGCTCCACTCGTCCGACTGCGAGAGATGGCGGTAGACCTCATCGCAGAGAATGTACGCGCCCGCCTCGCGCGCGATCTGCACGATCTCTTCGAGCATTTCGCGGCTCATGAGCGCACCGGTCGGGTTGTTGGGGTTGTTGAGACAGATCATTTTTGTCCCCGGCACGGCAAGCGCGCGCAGCGCGTCCAGATCGGGGAGATACCCGTTTTCGCGGCTCAGCGGGAGAATTTTTACTTTCGCGCCGAGCGATTCGGGGATGGAGTAGAGCTGCTGGTACGTCGGCAGAACGCTGATAATGCGGTCGCCCGGCGATACGAGCGAGCAGAACACATGATGGTTCGCGCCCGCCGCACCGTGCGTCGTGACGATGTTTTCGGGCTGGATCGTTTTATAAAGCGAGCAGATGCCCTGCCGGAACGCGGGTGCGCCCTCAATGTCGCCGTAGGTCAGACGGCGCGCGGCGAGAGAAGCCAGAAAGGCGGCCTTGTCCTCGCCGGTCAGCGCGAACAGCTCATCGAGCGACACGGAATCGACGCACGTTTCCGCAATATTGTATCGCGCGCCGACCTCCCATTCGTTCATCCATTCCTCCACAGCGAACGGCTTGATATACATAATAATTCTCCTTTCCGCCCGCCGCTTCCGGATATAAGCAAAAGGTGTCCGGGGCATTCCTTATAGCGCCTGCGCGCCGTACCTGCGGAATTGCCCGGACACCTTTCTGACCCGCACCCGGTGATGCGGAAGGCGATATATTTCATTTATATTTGGATAATAATTCATAAAGATCGAAATGTCAAGCGGAAAAATAAATATTATTCAAAATGACGTCCCGAAAGGCTTTTCCTGCCGGATATCTTCGCATGCTGCACATATTTATAAGCTGCCCGCGGAGAATTTCCAGTTTTTTCTTGACAGCGCCCGAAAAATATGATATCAATATGATATCAAAACAATTTATGGAGGCGAATGTCATGCAGGAAAAGATCTTTACCGGCCGGAAGTACGGTATGGCCGTGCTGCTCGGGTATCTGGCGCTGCTCGTCGTTGCGGTTCTCGCCATTGTTTACGGCGCGGTGCGCGGCCGTGTTTTCTTCGTTGTTCTCGGTATTCTGTATGTTTCTCTCGGCTGGATCGCTCTGTGCGGTCTGCGCGTTCTCAAGCCGCAGGAAGCGCTGGTGCTCACGCTTTTTGGTAAGTATATCGGCACGCTCAAGGGTGAAGGCTTTTATTATGTAAACCCGTTTTGCTCGGCGGTCAACCCCGCGGCGAACACGAAGCTCAGCCAGAGCGGCGATGTGGACGGCGGCAAGAACGGCATCGTGATCGCTGCCGGACAGACGAGCGGCTCGGTGGAAGTTGCCGGGAACAAGAAAATTTCGCTCAAAATCATGACGCTAAATAACTCCCGCCAGAAGATCAACGACTGCCTCGGCAATCCTGTGGAGATTGGCATTGCGGTCATGTGGCGCGTGGTGGACACGGCGAAGGCCGTCTTTGACGTAGACAACTACAAGGAATACCTCTCTCTCCAGTGCGACAGTGCGCTGCGCAACATTGTGCGGATCTACCCCTACGACGTTGCGCCGAACGTCGATACGACCGGCGACGGTGTGGCGGACGAAGGGAGTCTGCGCGGCTCGAGCGAGATCGTGGCCGAGCGCATCCGCAAGGAGATCCAGCAGCGCGTAGACGCTGCGGGCATTGAGATCATTGAAGCGCGCATCACGTATCTTGCCTACGCAACCGAGATCGCGGCGGTCATGCTGCAGCGCCAGCAGGCGTCTGCCATCATCGACGCGCGCAAAATGATCGTGGACGGCGCGGTCGGCATGGTGGAAATGGCGCTCGAGCGCCTGAGTGAGAACAACGTCGTCACGCTCGACGACGAGCGCAAAGCGGCGATGGTTTCGAACCTCCTCGTCGTGCTCTGCGGCAACCGCGACGCGCAGCCCGTCGTGAACTCGGGCAGTCTGTATTGATATGGCGGAAACGGAAACCGGGAAAAAGCAGGTGCCGCTGCGCCTGTCCCCGAAGCTGTACGCGGCGATCGCCGCGTGGGCGGAGGACGATTTCCGCTCGGTGAATGGGCAGATCGAGTATCTGCTCACCGAATGCGTCCGCCAGCGGAAGAAAAACGGAAAGTATGTCTCCGACGAGCTGGATAAGCCGCCGGAGTTGAATATCTGAAGGGGGGGGAAGCGTTATGAAAAGAGCGGAGATCGATGCTTTCTGCGGCTGCCGCGAAACGCTCTACCAGCGCATTGCTTTTTTTGCCGCCCCCGCCATATTGCTTGCGGGCATCGTGTATGTTGCTGTGCAATATGCGCAGCTCCCAGCGGAGATCCCGTCGCACTATAATTTTTATGGCGAGATCGACGGCTACAGCGGCCGCGCCACGCTCTGGGTCATGCCCATCATCGGCGTCGTGTGCGATGCCACGATGCTCGCCACGAGCTTCTTCCCACAGCTCTGGAACGTCGGCACGAGCGTAACAGTGCTCAATCGCGCGCAGGTGTACCGCCGTGTGCGCGATCTCATCGCCGATATACGTCTTTCGATAGCGGTGCTCTTTACCGCGTTTGCCGTCTGGCAGACGACGCTCTCGCCGACTTTCCCGTGGTGGCTGAGCGTGCTGATGGGCGTTTGCTGCACCGCGCCGCTCGTGCGGTATTTTGTGCGGCTGGCAATGAAAAAATAAAGGTTTTAAAATGAATGTTGGATGCAGTTATCCTTACGGGATGACTGCATCCAACCATTTGCTTTTTAGAGAGCAAAGCACTTTTTCAGCGTTTGATATTCACCAAGGGCGAGAATCGTAACATCCTTTGTGAGATGGGTGTCCGG
>CAKTBC010000002.1 GCA_934533005.1 uncultured Oscillospiraceae bacterium
AGGCAGAGCTGCGTAAGTACGTCGTCGGTGTCGTTGAGCTCAATGACCTCGCGGCCCGGCGTGGAGCCGAAGCAGTAACGGTCGGAAACCACGAACGCGCCGCAGTTTTCGATGAGCTTGGTGAGCATGGGATCGTCGATCTCGCTGCCGACGATGGAGACACGGGCGCGGTACCAGGGCTTCGCGTCGACCTTGCGCTTTTTGATCTCGGCAAGGGTCTCACGCAGGTAAGGCAGGATGAGCGCCTTCGGGCAGGTGTAGGAGACGAGATTGAGAACGTGGTACTCGTAGCCGGTGATGGGCGGGTTTTCCAGCTTGCGCATCTCGCCGATTTCGGTAAGGATGCGGCAGACCTCATTGTGCTCTTCCACGGCTTTGCGCAGCGCCTCGTCCGACGTGTCCGCGCCGAGCTTTTCCTTCATGACATCGAGCACGCGGCAGCGCATCTGCTTTACATAGGCCTCAAGCGTGTAGTCGGTGATCTTGAAGGGGATGTCCGCGTGGGTCACGAAGAAGTTGGGCTTGTCGTTTACCTGCAGGATTTCAAAGTGCTCCATGGCACGGTTCATCATGGAGCAGGCGTCCACGCCGATCATGGCGTCCAGGAACTGGTAGCCGCCCTCGATGGCGCGTTCGGTGAGCGCTCTGGCGAACTCGCATGTGTAGTTCGACATGTAGTACGTCGCAATGTCGATGGAGCCGGTGTGCGGAGCGCGGAGACGGACGGAGAAGCAGTTGCCAACGTTGAGAATCGGTTCGGGGACATGGTAGCAGGTGTACCCCATGGCCAGATTCCCTTCCGCTGCCGCCTTTCGCACAAGCTCGTTGTCGGCATTATCCAGAAGCTGCTCAAAGTAGATCAAATGCTTGAGATCCTTCAAATGTCACACCCCTTTTTTGATTTCTTTCTCTTGTGTTTGCCCTTATATGTAAATTAAATTGCGCTCTCTTCAGAGAATACCAAATTTCTCCAGAATTTCCTTCGTTCCACGATATACGCTCGACTCCGGCGGAAGATCAAACACCGTTTTGCCCTGAATGTCGTTGGCGGCGTGGTAGTCGTCCGAGTCGATGTAGGCGAGAATGTCGACGCCCGGGATCGTGATGAACTTGTTGAGATCCGGGTTTGTCACGCGGTTGATCACCGCGCCGATGCGGTCGTACATGACGAGCTCGTCGGCGACCTGCTTGATCGTTCCGACCACCTGGATCCCCTTGCGGCTCTGATCGGAAACGAGAAGAAGGTGCGTGACCTTTTCGAGCACGCGGCGGTTGATCTGTTCGATGCCGGCCTCACCGTCAATGACAACATAGTCAAACTCGCGGGAGAGCATCGTGATGACATCCTTCAAATAAGCGTTGATGCGGCAGTAGCAGCCCTCCGCCTCCGGGCGGCCGATGGCGAGGAAAGCAAAGCCGTTCTTTTCCACCAGAGCGTCAAAGATGCGGTAGCGGGATTCCTCTACGAGATCCATCGCTTCCTTGGTGCGGCCCTCTTCCACATTATCAATGATCTGCTTGCGGATCTCGTCGAGCGTGAGCGTGACCTCGATTCCGAGGCACGTGGAAAGTCCGACGGCGGGATCAGCGTCGATCGCGAGGATCCTCGCGTCCGGCTTGCACTCCGTCAGGTGGCGAACCATGGCCGCCGCCAGCGTCGTTTTTCCCACTCCGCCCTTTCCGGATACGGCAATCACTTTCGCAGTTGTTTCCATTGCAAGTTCCCTTTCGTGCAGTTTAAAGAAATAATGTGCGTTTTTAGACACATTTATTGAATTTAATCACATACTTATTGTATCACGTTCTCACAAAAGAATCAAGATTTTCTTAATATTTTTTGTTGATTATCTGTGTGAGCTGTGTTAAATTGAACATGATGTTGGTATAGGATTCACAATGGCTGTGAACAAATCATGAAGAAAATAAGAACAATTATAAATAAAGTATGAAAGAGGGATTTGGATTTGAAAACTGATGCATTGGTAGAAAGACTCGTCAACAGCTATGGCAACTGGGTGCAGAAGGACTGCGAAAACACCGAGGGCGGCACCGGGCGCTACACCAAAGCGCTCTGGCCGTATGACACGATGTTCTCCCCCATCCAGGTCAACCGTCTGACGATCAAGAACCGTCTTGTGATGGCCCCGATGGGCAACTGCCAGATGGCAGAGGAGACCGGACGCCCCAACGACAAGATGCGCGAATACTTCTTCGCCCGTGCCGAGGGCGGCGTCGGCCTGCTCACCACGGGTCTCATCCCCATCAGCCACCACATCGATTCCTCCGTGACGGAAAAGGGCAACTTCTCCTACTTCCCCCGCATCGACAACACCCGCACGAACTTCATGGGCTGGCGTGATCTCGCGCAGGGCGTCCACGCGCGCAACAGCCGCATCTTCATCCAGCTCACCGCCGGTCTCGGCCGCGTCGGCAACCCGCAGTGCCTCATGACAAAGTATGCGCTGCCCGTGTCCGCCTCCTGGAACCCGAACTTCTATATTCCGAGCATTCCCTGCCGTCCGCTCACCGACCCGGAACTCGACCAGATCGTCCGCAACTTCGGTCAGGGCGCGGCAGACGCCAAGACGATGGGCATCGACGGCGTGTATCTGCACGGTCACGAGGGCTATCTCATCGATCAGCTCACCAACACCGCCTTCAACCACCGCAAGCTCGGCAAGTATACCGATTGGCAGCTCTTCGGCATCAACATCGTCAAGGAGATGCGCAAGCGCACCGGCCCGTGGTTCCCGATCATGTACCGCATCGATCTGAGCTGCGCGCTGGAGGAGACTTATGGAGAGCGCATGGACACCGTTTCCTCGCTCAAGGGCTTCAAGAACGGCCGTTCCATCTATGAAACGCTCGACTATATGGAAAACCTCGTCAAGGCGGGCGTTGATATGTTCGACGTTGACCTCGGCTGCTACGACAACTGGTGGCTCCCGCATCCGCCCGCGTACATGCCGGCCGGCTGCTTCCTCGACGTGGCGAAGGTCGCCAAGGAATACTTCATGGAGCGCGGCGTGAAGTCCAACGCCGGATTTGACGTTCCCATCGTCGCGGTCGGCAAGCTCAACTACCCCGACATGGACGAGAAGGCGCTGCGCGACGGCAAATGCGACATGATCATGCTCGGCCGCCCGGTGCTTGCCGATCCTGACTGGTGCAAGAAAGCCTATGCGGGCGACGTCGACCAGATCCGTCCGTGCATCGGCTGCCAGGAGGCTTGTGTCAACGAGTTTGTCGAGGGCGGTCACCCGCAATGCGCCGTTAACCCCCGCACCGGTCACGAGGACGTCCTGCCCAAGCAGTCCGCGCCTGCCGTAACGGTGAAAAAGATCGGCGTTGTCGGCGGCGGCCCCGCCGGCATGAACTTTGCCATCTATGCTGCGCAGCGCGGCCACGCGGTCGAGATCCTTGAAAAGACAAACGAGCTCGGCGGCATTGCGAACGCTGCGGCCGTTCCCAAGAATAAGTACGACATGCACAACTACGTCGAATGGCTCAAGCGTCAGACGCTTGAGCAGAATGGCGTTACCGTGAAATTCGGCGTGGAAGCTACGCCGGATTATCTCAAGGCACAGAACTACGACGCCGTGATCTACGCCGTCGGCGCCAAGCGCATCAACCCACGCATCCCCGGCATCGACACCGTGAACATGGTCGAGGCCACGGAGCTTCTGCGCAATCCCGAAAAGCTTGGCAGTGCGAAGAAGGTCGTCGTCCTCGGCGGCGGCGCAGTCGGTATGGAGACCGCCTACTGGCTGAGTTATGAGCACGGCTGCAAGATCACCGTGATCGACATGCTCGGCAACTTCATGGACGGTGCCTGCACCGCCAATCGCGGCCACATCATCCACTATCTTGAGGATAACGGCGCAAAGCTCGTCAACTGCGCGACGATCAAATCGTTCGAGCCGGGTAAGGTGCTCGTCAGCCGCAACATCTCCAAGGGCGCGCCCGACGTTTACTGCACCTGGACGCCCGTTCTGCCGAAGAACGTCGTCAACCCGCTCGCGCCGAAGATGGGCCCCGAAACCATCGTTGAAGAGCACCACGCGGAGCTGTTCGTCAATGCGCTCGGCCGCCGCGCCGACGAGGGGCAGTATCTCGAAGGTGTGAAGCAGCACGTCGCCAAGGAGATCTACAACATCGGCGACTCCTTCCAGGCCGGTCTCGTCTGGGGCGCTACCAAGGCCGCCTACAACCTCGCGCAGTACATCTGATCACCGCATCATTACATAGCATAGCAAAGCCCGCCGTATCCGGTACATCCGAATACGGCGGGTTTTTTTGTATGGCGGCGGTCAGCCGCCGATCATCTCGATCTTTCCGTCATACACCCAGAATTGAAGCGCCTCCTGCGCAGTGATAAAAGCGTACGGCGTATCCCAGCCGGAGGTCTTCCGCGCCTCTGCTGCGGTCTGCACCGGGTACTGGATGAGCGATCTCTGATGCGTGTAGTTGAGCCAGGAGTTGAGGAGATTGCCCTCTTCCCACGGCGACGCTTCATAAGAAACATATCCGCGCGCATTCGCGGCACGGTACGGGAAGGAGAACTCTGCGTAGAGTGCCCCGCCGTCATCCTCCGATATGGAATAATACGGCGCGCTCACCCTCTCCCCCTCTGCCGTGTCGTACAGCACGCGCCCGGAGACATCGCTGTTTACCGTCCAGCTTTGGCCGCCATAGGCCGCCGTCCAAAGCTGCACCGACTCCGTACCGCAGAATGTTCCCTCCGTCCAGCGGAAATGATGGAAGATACGCCACCGTTCGGGCGCGGCGGAGAGCTGCACGGCCACACTCGTAAAGTGCATTTCCTTCACATCGTAAGCGTGTGTCACATAGGTCGTATTGCCTTCGACGGTCGTTACCTCCCGTCCTTCATTCATCGGCTCGTCGTTTTCCCGCACGGCGATGCGTACCGCGCCGCGGCAGGAGAGCAGTTCCTCCTCCGTGAGATCGTCCAGCGCGTCCGCCGGATAACCGAGGGAGAGAAGCTCCGCCTTTACCGTTTGTGCCTCCGAGGAGAGCGTTTCGGTTGATTTCTCCCACGCCATGGGATAGCGTCCGAAAAAGCCGTAGCCGCAAAAGATCCCGACAGCGACGAGCGCGGCGATCCAGCGCGCAAGCGCGGTATCGGACAGCTTCACGCGCGCAGGTTCAAGCGAGTAGCCGCTCGCTTCCATTTCCCCGGCCAGCGAAAAAAGACTGCGCAGCACAAATATAAATGCCCCAAGCAGCGCGAGGCCGGAAATTATGCCGCCCGATCCGATCCGGCAAAGCCCCGTCAGAACAACGTACCAGACAAACAGCATCTTTGCCGCATCCGCCGGCTCCCCGTGCCGCGCAGTCTTCACGGCGCGCCAGAAGCAGAGCACGAGCGCAAGCTGCAAAGAGAGCCCAATATACAATAGCCTCGCTCCGGCGGCAGCATAAAACGTCTCCTGCCAGATCGTCGCGTTCAGAATAAGCGCCGGAAGAAGGAGCGCGCCGCGCAGGAGCGACAGCACCCAGCACGCCGTAAACCACCGGTTTTCCCGGCGCAGCGAGCGAAAGCCGAGGATCTGCAGCACCGCACCGACGGCAGGCAGAAAGATCTCCAGCCGGAGGATGCTCACCGTCACCGCGCCGAGAGCAAAGCCGATCAGGATCCGGTTCATCGCTCGCCGCCACGGCGTAACATCATGCGCCACATCGTCGGGCGGAAGCTCGCTCGCGGAAGACTCCAGAAGGGCATCAAAATCGTGTTCATTCATGTCTGTCACCTCCCAGCTTTGCACGCAGCGATTTTTTGAGCCGGTAAAGCCGGCCCTCCACCGCCCGCTCTGTCATGCCGAGCTCGCGGGCGATCTGCGCGGTAGACTGCCGGTAATAGTACTTTCGGTAGAAAAGCACACGCTCGCCGTGCGGCAACGCGCTGAGCGCTTTTCGCAGCGTCTCCTCCCGCTCGCGCCGCAGAAGCGCTTCCTCCGGCGTAGCATCCGGCGACGGCAGCTCCTCGGAAAGCTTTTCGGGCGGCGCCGCCGTCTTTCGCGCCATATTAAGAGCGGTATTTCGCGCGAGCGCAGTGAGCCATGCCGTCCAGCCGCCGCGCGAGGGGTCAAAGGAATCGATCTTCTCCCATACCCGCGCCGCGATCTCGGAAATGCATTCCTCCGCATCGCGCCCATCCGGGAGGATAGGCGAAACGATATAGCGCATGAGCGGCGTGTACCGCCGCAAAAACTCTGCCGCGCCGCGCTCGTCCCGCTCGCGCAGCAGTGCCAGGATATCCTCTTCTTTCACGCGCCGTCCCTCCTCTTCCGTTTGTGTCTGTTCTATATTACACGGCCCGACAGAAAACCCCACGCACAAAAGATGCGGCGCGGAAAAATCCGCGCCGCACAGTTCAGCTCAGCCGATATGGATCGTATCCGCCGCCGTAATAGCCGCGACATCCTTTCCGCTGTAGGTACCGTTAAAGTTCCAGGTGACGTTGACCGGCACATCCGTTCCGGGCGTGACCTCCACGCTTGAGCTGCCAAGGTAGGTCTCCTCGAGCGAAGTGTTGGTAAGATTCAGCGACTTTGTCGGAACATAGGACGTGTTGCCGCCGATGTTGACAACAACAGCGCTGCTGCTCTCGCCGGTGACAAGCGCATAGGACGTCACATACACGTCGAGCTTGAGAGTCGGCGTTTCGCCGTCGGTCAGATTCCACTTCACCAGAAGATTGAGGTATGTGCCGGAATCCGAGCGGATTTCGCCGCTCTTTGCATAATTGGGAACAGCGGTGGGAGCCATTGTGGGAACAGGTGTTTCGGTCGGAACCGCGGTCGGGGTCGGCGTCGGAGTGGGAGCCGCGGTCGATGCCGCTGTGGCGATGGGGGTAGGCGTGGGAGCCGTCGTAGGCTCCGCGGTCGGCTCGATCGTCGCGGTCGGTTCTGGCGTCGCGGTCGCCGAGGTGCCGGGGTTTTGCGTGTCCGGCGCTTCGTTTTTGGATATGCGGAACACGACAAAAATGCCGACGGCGATCACAAGGAAAATAAGGAGCAAAGCGGGAGCCGCAGATTTTTTCATGGAGGATCCTCCTATTCTTACTTCATCAGGAGATCGATCGCCTTATCCAGTTCGGAAAGCGTTTCGGTATCCCCTTTTTGGACGGCGTCGATGACGCAATGGTTCATATGATCTCGCAAAATGATTTTGCAGATATTGTTGATTGCGCTGCGCACGGCAGCGAGCTGGACGAGCACCTCGGCGCAGTCGCGCCCGTCGTCGATCATGCGTTCGACGGCGTGCAGATGCCCGATCACCCGCGCCAGCCGGTTTTTCACGGTTTTGGTGTTCTGGTGCGTATGCGCATGGGAGTGCGTATGCACCGTGCCGTCGGCATGGACATGCACGTGCTCTTCCCCGTTATGCACAGATCCGGTATGTTCCATAGCTTCACTCATCCTTCGTCATGTGCTGCGCGGCAACGCGAAGCATCATTCGTTTTGTTTCGCCGGTATCAAACTTCACCTCAACCAGAGCGTCCCCGCCCATCGGCGTCATCTTTTCGATCATGCCCTTGCCGAACGCCTTATGCGCCACGCGGTCGCCTGTCTGAAAACTGGGCGTCTTTGGCGCGGACAGAACGGTTTTCGGCTTTTCGGTGGCTACACGCTTCGGCGCGGCGGCGCGGCCGGTACGGGCGGCATAGCTCGTGCCAAAGCCCGCAGCGCGGCTGCCGGGCTTATATGACACGTATCCGGAGGAATGCCCGCCACCGCGGTAACCGCTCTCCGAAGAGCGGAAAGAGCCGTCATCGTCCCAGAGACTGGTGCACGCTTCTTTTTTCGCAAGTCCCTGCCGGTCAAGCAGCGCCGCGGGGATCTCCTCGGTGAAGCGCGACGGGAGATTGGCCGACGTGCGGCCGTAGAGCATGCGCTGCGCTGCGCAGGTAATGTAAAGCTTTTCCTTCGCGCGGGTGATCGCCACATAGCAGAGCCGGCGCTCCTCTTCCATCTCCTCGCTCTCACCGATGGAAAGCGAGCTCGGAAAAAGCCCCTCCTCCGCGCCGACGATGAAAACGACCGGAAATTCCAGTCCCTTGGCCGCATGCATCGTCATCATGACGGCGGCGTCCTCAGCGCGGTCGTAATTATCCATATCCGTATAGAGCGCTACCTCGTCGAGATAGGAATAGAGATCGAGATCCGGGTTGGCCTCCACGCTCTTCACGATGCTGGATTTGAGCTCGGCGATGTTTTCGAGCCGGGTGACGTTCTCGTCGCCGCCCTTCGTTTCCAGAGCGAGCGCATAGCCGGTACGCTCGACCACCGCGTCATAAAATTCGTCCAGCGGCAGCGCCGAAACGGCTTCCTGCAGTTCCGCGATCATGCGGCAGAACTCTTCCATTCTCTTTCCGGCGGAGATACCGGCTCTGTGGGACGCCGTGGACATTGCCTCAAAGAGCGAAATGCTCTCCGCCGCGGCGATCTCGCGGATCTTTTCAAGGCTCGTCGCCCCGATGCCGCGCGGCGGCTCATTCACAATGCGCAGAAGGCGCGTTTCGTCCGTGGGGTTTGCGATCACGTTGAGGTACGCGAGAATGTCCTTGACCTCAGCGCGGTCAAAAAAGCGTGTGCCGCCGAAGATGCGGTACGGGATCGAGCGGCGCTTGAGTGCAAGTTCGATACTGCGAGACTGTGCGTTTGTCCGGTAGAGCACGGCAAAATCGCGCATCGGACGGCGCGTCGAGCGGATGGTGCGGGCAACAAAGTCTGCCTCGTCGTCCTCGTTGTGCGCCTCGTAGAGCGTGATGGGCTCGCCGCCAGACTGTGCTGTCCATAGCGTTTTCCCCTTACGCTCGTGGTTATTTGCGATGACGGCATTCGCCGCAGCGAGGATGTTCCCGGTCGAGCGGTAGTTCTGCTCAAGCCGGATGACGCGCGCATCCGGGTACTGTTTTTCAAAGGAGAGTATGTTCTCGATCGTGGCGCCGCGGAACTTATAGATGCTCTGATCGTCGTCGCCGACGACGCAGATGTTCCGGCTGCCGCTCGCCATGAGCGCGGCAAAGAGGTATTGCAGGTGGTTCGTATCCTGATACTCGTCGATGAGAACGTACCGGAACTTTCGCTGATAGTACGCGAGCACATCCGGATTATCCTGCAAAAGCCGGACGGTATAGTATATGAGATCGTCAAAGTCCATGGCCCCAGCGTCCCGCAGATGTTTGGCATATGCCGCGCAGATCTGCGCGGTGCGGATGCAGCGGATATCGCCGGTGCGCTCCTCGGCAGCCACGGCGTCCTCGGGCGCGACGAGCGCCCCTTTATACCGGCTCGCCGCGGCGAGCATGGCCTTCGGCGGGAACGCCTTATCGTCGATGTTTTTATCGCGCAGGATGCGCTTCATCACCGAAAGGCTGTCTGCCTGATCGTAGATCGTGAAGCTCTTCGGGAAGCCGAGACGGTCGGCATCGCGCCGCAGGATGCGCACGCAGGTACCATGAAACGTGAGCGCCCACACATCGCGCCCGGTCTCGCCGAGCTTGGCTTCCAGGCGGCTCTTGAGTTCGTCCGCGGCCTTGTTCGTGAACGTGATCGCGAGCACCTGCCACGGAGCCGCCGGGTCAACGGCGCACATGCGGCGGATATTGTCCGTCATGCTCGTACGTCCGGCAGCGGCATCCTCCAGTACCAAGAGCATTTTCTCATCCGCGCCCGGCGGGAGCTCTCTCGTGTCTGCGCCGCGGCCAAAGCGGAGGATATTCTCCACGCGGTGGATCAAGACCGTTGTTTTCCCGCTGCCCGCGCCCGCGAGCAGAAGAAGCGGGCCTTCCGTCGTCAGAACGGCCTCGCGCTGCTCCGGGTTCAGATTGGCATATTCTTTTTCAATGATCCGCCGCCGTGCGGCGGCAAACCGGCGGGAAAAGTCCTCGGTCATGGGGCAATATCCTCGGTTTCGTTATATTTAATCTTTGAAGAACAGATGCTTGACGCGCTTATAAATAAAGAACGTGATCGCGCCGTTGACGCCTGCCTTGATAAGATTGAAGAGCAGAATGAACGGCATGAGCGAGAGCACGGCGGACACCGTGGCGTTGTTCACTGCACCCATCATAAAATAGGGCGTGATGACAAGGTTTGCAAAGAACATGCACACGACCATCGTCAGCGTGCCGATGCCGATGGCGACCGCGGCCATTTTCTTCGTTTTGTGTTTCCGGTAGAAAAGGCTCGACGAGAGCACATACGCGCCCGTTGCGACAATGTGCATGATGATGCCGTAGATCCCGCTCTGGGCGCTCACGGTAAAGCCCTGAATGAATGCGGCGATCAGTGTGACGATGAATCCCGCAGCCGGGCCAAACGCAAAGCCGCAGATCAGGATGGGAATGTCTGCCGGGTCGTATTCAAGGAATGCGACCGCCGGGAAGATCGGAAAGTGGATCAGCGCGACAAAGCAGACGGAGAGTGCCGTCAAAATCGCCATCGTCGTCAGTTTACGGGTGTTATTCATGGGAAAAGGCCCCCTTAAAAAAAATTCGTCCGAAGAAAACCATTCTCCGGGCGCAGCACAAGGATGTAAGGAGAGCCTTACCGCTTCTTCTTCCATCCAGACTATACTGTCGGTTTCGGAGTTACACCGAATCTGCCTTACGGCTCGCGGACTTTACCGCCGGTCGGGAGTTTCACCCTGCCCTGAAGAACTGTTCCATATTCAGATAGCCGTATTATAGCACGCTCCGCAAAAAAATCAAGAGCTTTGACAATCCGCTCAAAAAACCTTACAATAGCGGCAAAAGGATGTGATGCGCATGGGCGAGCCAACCTGCACCTTTACCGGCCACCGCGCCGAGAAGCTGCCGTGGGGCTATAACGAGAGCGATCCGCGCTGCCGGAGACTGAAACGGACGCTGTTCGATACACTGGAAGCGGTATACGAATCCGGCTTTCACCGGTTCATCTGCGGCATGGCGGAGGGGTGCGATCTCTATTTCTGCGAGGCCGTCCTCGCGCTGCGCGAGGGTCATTCCGATATTACGCTCGAAGCCGCCGTCCCGTTTGCGGGACAGGCCGAGCATTGGGGCGCATCGCAGCGGCAGCGGTACGACTCGCTCATCGCGCGCTGCGACACCGTCACCGTATTGCAGGAGCATTACTCCCCCGGCTGCATGATGAAGCGCAACCGCTACATGGTCGACCACGCCGATCTCATCATCGCCTGCTACGACGGGAAATCCGGCGGCACGCTCAACACGCTGCGCTACGCCATCGGGCGAGACATCCAGATCGTGCATCTGCCGCTGGAAAGTGAATAGGAGAAAGAAAATGGAATTTAAAAAGATCGATAAGACCAACTATCAGGAATGCATGGCATTGGAGGTCGACGAAAGCCAGAAGTACTTCGTCGCGGATAACACGCGCTCTCTCGTCGAGGCCGCCTATGAGGACGGACTCTACACGCTGGGAATATATGACGGCGATACCATGGTTGGTTTCATCCTGTACGACTACGACGATACATATCCCGGCTGGTCAATGAGCCGGTTTATGATCGGCCGCCAGTTCCAGGGAAAAGGCTATGGAAAACGCGCCGTCCGGGAGTTTCTGGACTATTTTAAAGCCGAGCATAACGCCGATAAGATCTATATCAGCGTTTCTCTCGACAACACCATCGCTCGCAAAATGTACACGGATTTAGGCTTTCAGAAAATAAAGGAAATTGAATATACGTATTCCGGCCATCTGTATCGCGAGATGCAGATGGCAAAGGAGCTGTAACGTCTCCTGTATTACAGCTCGCAGTGAAAAACGGCGCGGACAGGTTATCTGTCCGCGCCGCGTTTGTACAAATATCAAATGCTCAGAAGCCGAAGTTCAGCCCGCCGGTGACCTTGGCCATACTCTCCTCGCGGGAGGTCTTTGCCGCCTTGAGCGCGGAGTTGACCGCCGCGATGACCATGTCCTGGAGCATTTCCACGTCATCGGGATCGACGGCCTCGGGGTCGATCGTGAGCGTGATGAGCTCACGTTTGCCGTTGACCTCCGCCGTGACAACGCCGCCACCCGCCGAAGCGGAGTATGTCTTGGCGTCCAGCTCTTCCTGCATTTTCAGCATATCCTGCTGCATCTTCTGCGCCTGCTTCATGAGATCGCTCTGTCTCATGCCTCCGCCCATGCTCATACCGCCGCCGAAGCTGCCGCCTCTGTATCCTTTTGCCATAATATCGAATCTCCTTTTTTATTGGATGGTTACGTTTCCGAATTTGCCGAGAAAGTCGAGCTTATCCAGCCCCGGCGCGCCGCCGGTCTGCAATTCCTCCAGCCGAATCTGCATCGGCGCACCGCAGAGCGCGGACACCTTCTGCCGGATCTTGTTGAGCACATCCGGGACATTGACCGTATTTTTTGCAAAGCCCGGCAGCAGACGCAAAATGAGCTCGCCGCCGCGGATCTCGCCGGAGGACTGCGTAGCGTCCGTCAGAACGATGCGCACGCCGATGGGCAGTTCGTTTTCCAGCTGCGAGAGCGCGTATTCCCAACTGACGCCGCCTGCGGGCACACCGTCTGCCGCCGTTACAGTAGGGGCAGGAACGGACTCAGTAGCCGGAGGAACCGGTTTTGCCTCTTCCGCAGGAGCGGGTTCGCTCGCCGGAGCCGGAGGCTCATACTCGGGAGCGCTCTTCTCGGCAGTCGGCGCTTCACGCACCGGCGCTGCCGGAGGGGGCACATACGTACTCTGCGGCTTCGGCGCCGCCGGGGCAATGCTCGGAGCCGGAGGCGCCGTGCGCGGCGGCGCGATCTCTCCGCCGCCGGAGAGCTCTGCAAGACAAAGCTCCGTTTGAAGTCGCGGGTTGCCGGTTTCGCGCAGCAGCGCCTGATGTTTTTGGAGTGTGTTCAAAAGCCAGAGAAGGTTTCCGTCGCTCGCACGGATCGAACGGAGCGCTTCCTCTCCGTAGGCCCCGGAGATGAGCGTTCTCCCGCCTTTGGGGGCAAGACGCAGCAGCAGCGCATCGCGGAAAAGGCCGGAGAGCTCCCCGAGGAGCGCCGCAGGGTCTTTCCCCTCCTGCCAGAGCGATTCAAACTGCGTGAGAGCGTCCTCGGTATTTCCGGCGAGAACGGCATCCGCAATGGACTGCGTGCGGAGCGTCCCGGCCAGTCCCATAGCGTTCAGCACCGCCGCGGTATCCACGGTTTCCGCCGCAGAGCACTGGTCAAGAAGCGAAAGACCATCGCGCATGCCGCCGTCGGCGAGACGTCCCAGAAGCTGCGCCGCGTCCGCCGTGAGGTTGATGCCCTCCTGCTCCGCAACATAGGCGAGACGCTTGGCGATCGTGTTACTGTCGAGCCGCCGGAAGCTGTGGCGCTGGCAGCGGGAGAGGATCGTGGGGAGGACTTTGTTGAGTTCCGTCGTTGCGAGGATAAACATGAGGTGCTGCGGCGGCTCTTCCAGAATTTTCAGCAGCGCGTTGAACGCCGGTTTGGAGAGCATGTGCACCTCATCGATGATGTACACGCGCTTGCGCACCGTGGTGGGAGAGAAAATCGCCTCATCGCGCAGCATACGCACATCGTCCACGCCGTTATTGGACGCCGCGTCCAGTTCAACAACGTCGAGAATGGAGCCGTCCTCGATGCCGCGGCAGGCGTCGCACTCGTTGCAGGGGTTCCCGTCCACCGGGTGCTCGCAGTTGACCGCCTTGGCGAGAATACGCGCGCAGGTCGTTTTGCCCGTGCCGCGGGTGCCGATAAAAAGATAGGCGTGGCTAAGCCGTCCGGTACGCACCTGGGTCTTGAGCGTTTCGGTGATGAACGGCTGCCCCACCACATCGTCAAAGGTTTTCGGCCGGTATTTCCGGTACAGAGCTTCGTACAAAATCCATCTCTCCGTTTTTGGGAAAATAGAAAGCGATCCTTGGCAAGACTGCACACCTTTCCTTGAATGATGCGGTATGCCCGGTGCAACAGCAGCCGGCTCAGGTCCGGCACCCTCACGGCACACACAGCGATCCGCTTAATGCTGCTCGGTTCCCCGCCTGACATGGTTCACGGGGCTGTGTTGCGCGAGACCAGACCGTCAGCGCCACTTACTGCCGCCAGACGACACATCGCATACCCTCGGAGAGGAATTCATCCCTGCTGTAGCGGATTGCAGGCTACAGGGCACCGCTGGCTCCCCGACTAGTGCAGCCTTGCCAAAGACCGCTTTTTTATTATATCGGATGCGTGAAAAAATATCAAGTGTCTTTTGCGTCGCGTTTTCGTTTTCCTGCATACCATAATAAATGGAAAGGGTGTGCATCGTTATGGAACAAAAAAATTCCCGGCAGTTTTTCCTCGGCGCAAACACCGGCGCGGGGTTCGTTTCGCTCTATCCGGAGTTTACCAATCCGGGTAAAGGCTCTTTTTTCTGGTACATCAAAGGCGGTCCCGGCAATGGGAAGTCCACGCTCATGCGCCGCGCCGCCGAGCGCGCAGAAAGCGCGGGGCTCACCGTTGAAACCATTCTATGCTCCGGCGATCCCGATTCTCTCGACGGTATATACATTCCGGAGAAAAAGCTCGGGTATGTAGACGCCACCTCGCCGCACGTGCAGGAGCCCGCCGTTCCGGGCGCGACGGGGAAATATCTCGATCTCAGCACGTTCTATCGTCCCATTCCCCCGGAAACAGCGGCGGAACTCGCGGCCTTTTTCCCCGCGTACCGGCAGGAGTACGCGCGCGCCTACAACATGCTGCACGCGGCGATGCTGGTCTCGCCCGGCGAAATTCCGGGCATCGTTACGGAGGAAAAAAAGGCTCACGTGCGAAAACGCGCTGAAGCGTTCGCGGAAAAGATTCTTCATCCGTCGGACACGGGCGGAGAAACGCGGCGCTTTCTCTCCGCCTATACCTGCCGTGGTGCGGTGCTGCTCTCGGAGACCGCCGCATCGTTCGGGCGGGTGTATACGCTCGATAACGAGCTCGGTCTCGCGGATGAATTTTTGCAGATCGTGCTCGCGCGCTCCCGCGCCGCCGGTACCGGGCGCATCGTCTGCCCCGATCCGGTTGATCCGAAAAAGCTCGCCGCGCTCCTTCTTCCAGAGGAAGGGCTGTCTCTTGTTGCGATATCCGGCGATTTTCGTTTTGACGGCAAGGCCGCGCAGCACTTCCGGCTTGATGCAATGGCAGAGCTTTCCGAAGCGCAGCGAAAGGAAGTTCGCCGAGCCGCCGCGCTGCGCCGCTCGCTCACAACGGAAGCGTGCGCCGCGCTACGCCGGGCAAAGGAGCTTCACGACGCGCTCGAAGCGCGGTACCGTCCGTTTGTGGATTTCCGTGCGCTGACCCGCTTTGAGGAGAAGCATCTGGAAAAAGCGTTTTCGGCATAAGCACGGCGCGGGGCGCATATACTTTTCCCGGAGAAAAAACGGAGGTACGCTTTCATGGATCGGAACCAGGAAAAGAAACGGGACATTATACGTTATACCGGACATATTGCCGGAACGCTCACGGTCGGCGGTCTTTCAGCGCTTCTCTCCCGCGGCGGCATGGAGGCATTCTCTCACCTGAAAAAGCCGCCGTTCGCTCCGCCGGACTGGGTATTCCCGGCGGCGTGGACGCTTCTCTATATCCTGATGGCCATCAGCGCGGCAATGATCGCCGGAGAGGGAACGAAGCGATCGCGCGGCGCGCTTTTCACGTACTGGGCGCAGCTCTTCGTCAACTTCTGGTGGTCGATCCTTTTCTTTGCCTGGGGGCTGCGGCTCACAGCCTTTTTCTGGCTGCTTCTGCTGCTCGCACTGGCCGCGGCAATGGCGATCCGGTTCGGCAAGATCCGTCCTATCGCCGGGAAAATGAACATTCCCTATCTTCTGTGGCTTGTTTTCGCCGGAGTGTTGAATATTTCGGTATACATTTTAAACAAGTGAAACGTTTCCGATTGGCCCGCAATTGATTTGCGGGCTAATTTTTTGTTAAGAAATCGTTTTTGAAAAAAAACGGTATTGAAAAATACTATTTCTTCCTGTAAACTTAACACTTGCCCTGATCCCTAAGCAAAAAATTTTTGAGGAGTGAAGTAATTGGACAAACTGTTTTGGATCGGCTTCGTCGGTGCTGTCGTTGCCGGTCTCTTTGCTGTTCTTCAGGCAAAGAAAGTCATGGGCTATTCCGAAGGCACCGAAAAGATGCAGAAGCTTGCCGCTTCCATTCGTGAGGGTGCCAACGCTTATCTGAAGCGTCAGTACACCACCGTTCTCAAGGTCTTCGCCATCGTGTTCGTGGTTCTGCTGGTGATTGCTTTTGCCTCCAACGGCAAAATGCTCTCCAAGTTTACCCCGTTCGCGTTCGTCACGGGCGGCATCTGGTCGATGCTCGCCGGTCTCGTCGGCATGAAGATCGCCACGAACTCCAACGCGCGTACCGCGCAGGCCGCCTCCGAGAGCCTGAACAAGGGTCTCCGCGTGGCGTTCTCCTCCGGTTCCGTTATGGGCTTCACCGTCGTCGGTCTCGGCATGCTGGATATCACCATCTGGTTTTTCCTGCTCCGCTATGCCTTCGGCATTGATGATCCCGTGCAGCTCGGCAACATCATGGTCATGAACGGCATGGGCGCTTCCTTCATGGCGCTCTTCGCCCGCGTCGGCGGCGGTATCTACACCAAGGCCGCGGACGTCGGCGCCGACCTTGTGGGCAAGGTCGAAGCCGGTATCCCCGAGGACGACCCGCGCAACCCCGCCACCATCGCCGATAACGTCGGTGACAACGTCGGCGACGTTGCCGGTATGGGCGCTGACCTGTACGAGTCCTACGTCGGCTCCATTCTCGCTACCTTCGCGCTGAGCGCCGTCGGCGGCTACGGCTTTGCCGGCATGCTGCTGCCCATGGCTCTCGCCGTTGTCGGCATCATCTGCTCCATCATCGGCTCCTTCCTCGTCAAGACGAAGGAAAATGCTTCCCAGCAGGCCCTGCTCAAGAGTCTCCGTACCGGCACCTACACCGCGGCCATTCTCGCCGCCGTGCTCGCCGCCCCCCTCTGCTTTCTCCTTCTCCGAAACGACGGCTGGGGCGTTTACGTTGCCATCCTCTGCGGTCTGATCGGCGGCTGCGCCATCGGCTACTTCACCGAGTATTACACCTCCGACACCTATAAGCCCACCCAGGAGCTCGCCGCGGCTTCCGAGACCGGCTCTGCCACGATCATCATCGGCGGCATCTCCCTCGGTCTCAAGTCCACGCTGACCTCCATTCTGATCGTTGCTGCCGCCGTTCTCATCAGCTACTTTGCCGCGGGCGGCTCCAAGACGATCGTTGACGGCGCCGGTCACTTCACCGAGGCCTTCAACAAGGGTCTGTACGGCATCGGCATCGCCGGCGTCGGCATGCTCTCCACGCTCGGCATCACTCTCGCGACCGACGCTTACGGCCCCGTGGCCGACAACGCCGGCGGCATCGCCGAGATGGCTGGTCTCCCCGAAGAAGTCCGCGAGCGCACCGACGCTCTTGACTCTCTCGGCAACACCACCGCCGCCACCGGCAAGGGCTTCGCAATCGGCTCCGCTTCTCTGACCGCTCTCGCGCTGCTCGTCTCCTACGTCAACATCGTGCAGGAAGGCACGGACGAGATCCTCAACTTCACGCTTACGAGCCCCACCGTTCTGGTTGGCCTCTTCATCGGCGCGATGCTCACGTTCGTATTCTCCGCGTTCACCATGAGCGCTGTGCAGCGCGCGGCGCAGTCCATCGTTGTGGAAGTCCGCCGTCAGTTCAAGGAGATCCCCGGTATCATGGAATACAAGGCCGATCCCGACTACGCGCAGTGCGTCTCGCTCTGCACGCAGGGTGCTCTTCATGAGATGGTCGCTCCGGCTCTGCTCGCCATCATCGTGCCTTTGGCCACCGGCCTCATCCTCGGGCCCACCGGCGTTGTCGGTCTGCTCGGCGGTGTGTCCGTCACCGGCTTTGCGATGGCCGTGTTCATGTCCAACGCCGGCGGCGCCTGGGACAACGCGAAGAAGTATATCGAGGGCGGCCACCACGGCGGCAAGGGCAGCGAGCAGCACAAGGCTGCCGTTGTCGGCGACACCGTTGGCGACCCGTTCAAGGATACTTCTGGCCCGTCCCTGAACATTCTGATCAAGCTCTGCTCCACGGTTTCCATCGTGTTCTCCGGCCTGATCATCGCCTTCCACCTGATCTAAGCTTCAACGGCAAAAGCCCCTGCATGGCTCAAAAGGTCATGCAGGGGCTTTCTTATATTCGATTCATTTCAGAGACCAAGCGTATACAGAAGCTTCTGAAGCTCGGAAGCGGAGACGGCGCAGGTTTTGATATCCTGTCCTGCCAGCTTTGAGGCATCCGCGGTCGTGACGGTGAACGTCTCCTTCCCTGCTTCGGTCTCATACTTCCATGTGACGGTGCCGAGGTTTTCAATCTCCGCGAGGAGCACACACGAGCATTTCTGCATCTCTTCTTTTATGCTCTTTTCCTTTTCCTGCGCGACGGGCTCCTCCAGAAGAAGTGTCCAGCCGTAGGGCTTGGCGTCCGTCTGCAGCTCGTTTGTGAAGCTGCCAACACGGTTTGAAACGCGGAGGAGCGAGGCAATATTGGCGTTCGCGCTCATATCACCAACATAGGGGTTCTTCGCCTCATACAGTCTTGCTGTGAGCCAATCAATGGATTCGCCGTTTTCCCAGAGGACGAGACCGTTGACGGAAACGCTCGTAACATCTCTCGTGGTCGGGTATTCCCAGGCAAAGTCTCCGCTGTGGGAGAATATTGCAGGCGCTGCGTAAATCAGCGCCTTCACGCCGCCGTCCTCGTTCTGCGTAATATTCGCCCGGCACACGCTCTGGGCGCTGTCGGTGAGCGTGCCGGTGAGGCGTACTGTACCGTCCCTTACGGTGACAGCAGTCGCAATCACGCGCGAATCTACAGGATATCCAATATAAAAGAGCCGAACCATCGCCGCTATTGCGAGCAGCGCTACCGCCGCCAATATGGCCGTCACTTTGCGCGAGCTCCGGCGGCGTACCTTTTTGAGATAGTCGATCTCCTTTTCTTCCGTCGGCGCGGTCTCCTCCGGCTCTTTCATCCGGCGCAGCGTCTCTCGGCAGTCTGGACATTCTTCTATATGCCGCTCCACCGCGGCTTTTGATGCATCGCACACAACACCGTCAAGATACGAGGGCAGAAGATCGCGGACAATCTCACAGCTCAGATCATTTTTCATTGTCTTTTTCCAGCTCCTTTCGCAGCGCTTCCCTGCCGCGGTAGTAGGTGACGCGCGCCCAGTTTTCCGTATGCGATAAAATTTCGCCGATATCCCGGAAGGAAAGCGCACCAAAGATGCGAAGATACATCACCTCGCGCGCGTCGCTTCCGAGCATCTGCATTTTCCGCAGAAGCTCCAGCTGTGATTCCCGTGCGAGAAACGCTTCATCCGGCGCTTCCGGTGCAGGTGCCGTTTCGTCCAGTTCCTCTTCCGGCGGATGGCGGCGCTGATATGTCCGCCAGACGTTCTTCGCGATGCCGCAAAGCCACGTGGTGAGCTTTCCTTCGCCGCGATACTGCCCGGCGGTGCGCACGGCCTGATAAAACGTCTCCTGTGTCATCTCTTCCGCAAGATCGGCGCTGCGCGTCTGGGCAAGGAGATAGCGGTACACCGTCTGCGCGTGCTGCCGGTAGATTTCTTCCATGCTCTGCATTCGTACCGCCCTCCTTTCCGTTTCGTCGTATATAAGTGCGCGTTTTATCCGTTTCGTTACAAAAAATCCTGTGCCGGAGCACAGGATTTTGAGCTTGCCAATCTGGCAAGTTCTCAAACGAGACCCGCTACGCTGGGCTCCTCTCGTTTGAAAAAGCTGCGGCTCGCCGCAGCGCACTCGCTACGCTCGCACGTTTGCGAGCCGAGAAGTATTTTTGCCGACGCACATGTCGCCGGCAAAAATGTTTTAAATCTTTTTTGCTCCTGTGGAAGCAAACTCTGCGAGGCGTATTTTATACGGTGAGCTTCTTAACGGCTTCCGATATTTCCTCGAAATGCGCGCCATGGGAGGCTTTGACGAGCACAGCATCGCCCGGCCGAATGAGCTCCGGCAGCTTGGAGAGCAGCTCGGCGCGATCCTGAAAACAGACGCCGGTCTCCCCCGCGCCTTCGGCAATGTGCTTTGCCAGCTCGCCCTGCGCGATCAGAAGATCGACGCCGTGACCCGCGGCGTATTCGCCAACCGAGCGGTGGAGCGCCGGGGCATTTTCACCCATTTCCAGCATGTCACCGAGGATGCACACACGCCGTCCGCCAAGCGAGGAAAGCGAGTCGATCGCCGCGCAATCGGACGTTGGGTTGGCGTTGTAGCAGTCGTCCACAAGTGTGCAGTATCCGGTTTTGACGACGCGGGAGCGGCGGCCGACCGTTTCATACCGGGCGAGGCCGCGCGTGATCTCCTCGTCCGATAGGCCGAGCTCCAGCGATACCGCCGCCGCGGAGAGCACCGAGTAGATCATATATGTACCGTAGGCCGGGACGGTCACGGCAAAGTTACGCCCCTCTGCCAGAATGCGGCAGGAAAGGCTCTCGCCGTTTTGCTGCACGTCCGCAGCGCGGACGGCGCAGTTTTTGCCGAGACCGAAAAGGACGGTCTTCCGCCCGAAGTCTGCTTTCGAGAGCAGCGCATCGTCGCCGTTGGCAAAGATGACGGCGTCATCCTTCATGCCCAATAAAATTTCTGATTTTGCCCGCAGGATGCCGGGGCGGTCGCCGAGCGCTTCGAGGTGCGCGTCGCCGATGTTTGTAAAGACCGCCATATCCGGGTGCACCATATTCGTAAGGCGCGTCATCTCCCCGAAGAGGGAGACGCCCATTTCAATCACGGCGACGTCATAGTCGCCATGGAGGCCGATGAGTGAAACGGGAATGCCGATCTGCCCGTTCATGCTGCCCGGCGTTTTGAATACCCCGTATTTTCCGGAGAGCGCGGCGGCAAGCATTTCCTTGGCCGTTGTCTTGCCGACGCTGCCGGTGACGCCGACAAACGGGATATCCCAGCGCTTCCGGCTCGCCGCGGCGATCTGCTGCATGGCCGCAAGCGTATCCGGCACAACCATGCGCGGCTCGCCCGCCGTACCGCGCTCCTCGCACAGCACTGCGAGCGCACCTTTTTGCAGCACGTCGGGGATAAACTTATGTCCATCCGTCCGCTCGCCGCGCAGCGCGAGAAAGAGGCTTCCTTCCCCCGTCTGCCGGCTGTCGGTCACGATAGCGGTGGGCGCTTTGGAAAGCACCGCTTCCTTTCCCTGCCATTCGCCGCGGCAGGCGCGGAGCATTTCGCCGATCGTCATTCCGTTCATTTCTTATACTTCTTCAGAGATACTTCAATGATCTTTTCACACAGCTCGCCATAGTCCATGCCCTCGGCTGCCGCCATCTGCGGAATGAGGCTCGTCGGCGTCATGCCGGGGAGCGTGTTGGCCTCAAGGCAGTAAAGCTCGCCGTCCGCCTTGTCCATCAGGAAATCGACGCGGCCATAGGCATCGAGATGAAGCGCCTCGTATACGCGCTCGGCCAGACGCTGCACGCGCTCGGTGTCCTCCGCGCTGATCGGCGCGGGGCAAATCTCTTCGGTGAGTCCCGCCTGATATTTGTTCTTATAATCATAAAAGCCGGTTTTGGGAATGATCTCAATGACCGCCATGGCACGGCCGTCCATCACGCCGACGGTCAGCTCGCGGGCGCGGATATACTTTTCCACCAGCACCGCGTTGTCACACGAAAAGGCCTCATCAAGCGCAGCAGAGAGCTTTTCCGGCTCGGTGACGATGCTCGTGCCGACCGACGAACCGCCCGAGCAGGGCTTCACGACGCACGGAAAGCCGATGCTCTCCGGTACCGCGTCACCGCGGCGAAGCGTGACGCCCGGCGGCGTGGGGATGCCGCTGTCGCGGAAGAGGATTTTGCTCAGTTCCTTATCCATGGCGAGCGCGCTGCCGAGATAGCCGCTGCCGGTATACGGCACGCCGTAAAGATCCAGGCAGGCCTGCAGCTTCCCGTTCTCGCCCTCCGCGCCGTGCAGCGCAAGGAACGCAATGTCCGCCGCGCGGCAGATCTCGATCACGCCGGGGCCGATCAGCCCATCGCCGCCGCGCTGGGCGCGAATTTTATCAAGATCGGGCTCGGTCTCCCGGACGGAGTAAACAGAGTCACCGGCGTCAGACGTAAAAGCGCCGCGGGGATTCTCTACCGCCGAGGGATTTCCGAGAAAGAGATCCACCAGCGCAACCTTATGTCCACGCGCCCGAAGCGCACGCGCCGCGCCCGTACCCGAGCTGATGGAAACATCTCGCTCGGCGCTCAATCCGCCGCAGATAACAGCTATGTACATGAGTCATGCCTCCCATGTTTGCAATTCGTTTTATTATACATCACTCACGGGAGATTGGAAACACAATATTTGCTTTTTGCTCTGCAAAAAATGTGTTCTGCACGGTTTGTCTGCCGCCGGAGATGATTTTTCCGGAAAAAGGGGATTGTTATTTCTCTGCTGCGTTGGTATAATGATTTGGTTATAAGAAAGGTCGGTAATCCGAATGTCCTATATTGTCCTTGACCTGGAATGGAACCAGGCTATGAGCTCCAACGCGTCCGTCTTCAACCGTCTCCCCATCCATCTGAGCGGCGAGATCATCCAGATCGGCGCGGTGAAGCTCGACGATGATTTCTGCCCCGCGGAGGAATTTCAGTCCGACGTGCGGCCGATCTACTTCCGCAGCATGCACTACAAAGTCAAAAAGCTGACCGGCATTGATAAGGAACGTCTCAGCCACGGCGACACCTTCCCCACCGTGTTCGAACGCTTCCGCGAGTGGTGCGGCGAGGATCCGGTGTTTGTCACCTGGGGGTACGATGACCGGCGGATCATGGAACAGAACATCATCATTCACGATCTCGACTGGGACTGGATCGCTGACTGGATCAATCTTCAGCTCATCTACAACATCCAGACCGGCGGCGATAAAAACCAAAAGTCCCTTGCCACCGCGATGGAGCACTTTTCCATTGAGCAGACCCGCGTAGCGCACGACGCGCTTGGCGACGCCTACAACACGGCGCTCGTATGCTCGAAGCTCAACTTCGCCGAAGGGCTTGAGCAGTACGACAACGCCACCTCCCTTCTCGCCACACGCCTGCCGGAGGATAAGCACCACAACGACGAGCCCGATGCGTTGGAGCACCGCGCCTTCACCGGGTACAACTCCCGTTCCGAGGCGTTTCTGGACGCAGAGGTCACAAGTGCCGTCTGCCCGGACTGCGGCGAGCCGCTGGAGCTCACGCGCTGGGTCAACCAGGGCGACCGGCGGTATATGACGATCGGCACGTGCGAGGAGCACCGAAAGTTTCTCGTCCGGCTCAAGTTCCGCAAAACGGAAAACGACAGCTGGTCTGTAAACCGTATCGTTTACCGCGCCGACGACGAGATGGAGAAATTCTACCGCGACAAGGCGACGCAGAGCCGCCGCCGTGGCCGCGGACACCGCCGCCGCAGGAGCGAGAACACCTGAACCGTATAACGAAGCCCGGGGCCGCACAGCCGTCAAAGCCGTGCCGCCCCGGGCTTTTTTCACCCGTTAATCCAGCTCCTGCTGGCGGAGCCAGGTGTCCATCACCAGACTGTGCGGGAGGATCTTCACGCCGAGCGCCTGCAAGCGCGCTTTGAAGCCGCATTTGCTCATGTCCCTGCCTTTCTTTGCGTCCTTCCATGCCTGGGAGACGATCTCCTCCGGCTTATACATGGCGACGTATTTTTTGACGACCGGCTTTTCGCCGCTCGACACGGCGCGGTCAAAGAACTCGGTCTTCGTCCAGAACGGGCAAACCGCCATCACGCGCACGCCCTGTTTTCTGAGCTCGCGGTTGAGCGCGCGGCTGTAGTGCAGAACGAGCGCTTTCGTCGCGCCGTAAACGTTGATATACGGGATCGGCTGAAACGCCGCGACGGAGGCGATGTTGATGATCTGGCTGCCGGACGGCATATATGGCACCGTGAGCTGGCAGAGCGCCATGACTGCCTTGCAGTTGAGATCGACCATGTTGAGATTCACTTCGAGCGGCGTGTCCATCACGGCACGGAATTTTCCGAAGCCGCTCGCATTGATGAGAAGGCCGACCTCCGGCTGCTCCTCGCGCAGGAGCGAGGCATACACCTCATACGACGCCTCGTCGGAGAGATCGAGCGAAATGGCGCGCACCGGGAACGCCGTATGGTTTTTCAGCTCTTCCAGCCGGTCGGCACGCCGGGCGATCGCCCATATCTCGTCAAACGTTCCGAATTCCTGCACCGTTTCTGCGAAGCGGCGGCCCATGCCGCTCGATGCGCCGGTAATGACAGCAATTTTCTTCATAGTATATTCGTCTCCTCTTTTACAGGAATACCGGCTGGTGTACGCCAGCCGGTATCAACTTTTTATGATTTTAAAACTCAAACGGCGGCTGCACTCTTGCCGTGCGGAGATTTTCGTAGAACACGGTCTCGGTGATGGAAACATAGGGCTTTACGAAAACGGAAACGCCCGGGATCGTCGCAAGGATCTGCCAGCCAATAAAGCTCAGCTGCAGAACGAAAAGCTCCCATTTGTGGCCGCGCATCATGAGCCGGCTCTCCCGCATGCAGCGGATCGGCGACCAGTCGGGATGGTCGACCTGCAAATACGTTGCCATGCCGTAGGCATACGAGAGGATAAGACCGGGAATGAGCAGCGCCACCGACGCGACCATAACGAGCGCATCGATCAGAAGCGTCAGCGCGATACCGCGTCCGGCGATGCTAAATCCGTCCAGCAGGTTGCCGTAGCCGGAGACCTCGCCGCGCACAACATGGAGCGTGTAAGCGGTATATCCGTAGGAAAGAACGATGATGGCCAGCTGGAAAAGAACCAGGATCGCTGTCGGGACGAACTCCGCGTTGGAAAAGTCGATGCGGATCATGTTCTCGTAATCGAGCGCTTCCACCGCGTTCAGATCGATCAGGATCGGCTGCCCGCCGATCTTCTGCGCCAGATAGTTGAGAAGCCAGACGACCGCCAGCAGCGCCAGCGTCACAAGGCAGGGGTGCGGGCGGGTCGAATTGATCAGGCCGCGGGCGCGCAGCTTCATTTCTCCTCGCGTCATGCTCTATCCTTTCCCTCAGCAACGAGACGCTCGCCGATCTTATATACATCGCCCGCGCCGACCGTAAGGATGATGTCGCCGGGGCTGGCCGTTGCGCGCAGCGTTTTTTCAAGCTCGGCGTTGTCCGCGAAGAAGATACCGTTCGGCAGCTCGCGCGCGATATCCGCGGACGAGATGCCGATGGTGTTCTTTTCCCGCGCAGCATAGATCTCCGCGAGATAACATACGTCGGGTCGGCGGAGCTGCTCGACAAAATCGCTGAAGAGCGCCTGCGTACGGGAGTATGTATGCGGCTGGAACACGACGATCGTGCGCTTGTACCCCAGCGACTCGATGGCGTCCAGCAGCGCTTTCAGCTCGCCCGGATGGTGAGCGTAATCGTCGTAAACGTCTGCGCCGTTATACTTGCCCTTGAACTCAAACCGGCGGTTTGCGCCGGAGAATCCGGCGAGTCCGTAGCGGATGGCCGCGGGGCTGCAGCCGAGACAGATGGCCGCCGCAGAAGCGGCAAGCGCGTTTTTCACATTATGGATGCCGGGAACGCGAAGGCTCACGTGTGTGAATACCTCTTCGCAGTAAATGACGTCAAATTCCGTCTCCGCGCCGTGCTGCACGATGTGGGCGGCATAGACGTCCGCGCCCTTGTTCAGACCAAACGTGAAGATATCGCGGCCAAGCGGCGCGAGCGCATCCATGGAGTTTTTGTCCTCGGCGTTTGCGATGATGTACCCGTTTTCCGGGACAAGCGAGGCAAACTTCCGGAACGACGCCTTCACATCCTCGAGATCCTTGAAGAAGTCGAGATGGTCGGCCTCGATATTCAGTATGACCGCCACGGTGGGCGAAAATGCGTGGAAGGAATTATAGTATTCGCACGCCTCCATCACGATCGTGTCGCCAGCGCCGACGCGGTGGCCGGCATGGAGAAGCGGAAGCGTACCGCCGATCATAACGGTCGGGTCGCGCTCGGCGGCCATGAGGATGTGCGTGCACATGGAGGTCGTCGTCGTTTTGCCGTGCGTACCGGCGATGCAGAGCGAATTGCGGTAATCCTTCATGATTGCGCCCCACGCCTGCGTACGTTCAAACACCGGAAGGCCGCGGCGGTGCGCCTCAACGATCTCCGGGTTTTCATCATGCACGGCAGCGGTGCGGACAACAAATTCGGCGTCTGCCGGAATGTTCTCCGCGCGGTGCCCAATAAACACAGGGATGCCAAGCGAGCGCAGATGCGCCACGTTCGCCCCCTCGTTCATATCTGAACCGGTGATCACAAGTCCCGCTTCCGCGAGGACTTCCGCCAAAGGCGACATGGATACGCCGCCGACGCCGATCAGATGGCCGCGGCGTCCCGCCCAGTAATATTCCGAAAACGATGGCATGGACATACTCTCCTAACCAAGTTCAAATTGCCTGAAAAGGAATTATACTATATCTTCCGAAAAAAAACAAGTTATTCCCAATCTTTGGCACGTTCCACGGCCTTGCGCCAGCGCGCGCAGAGATCCCGGGCGCACTCGGCGTCCATTTTCGGGCGGAAAATGTGCGCAGACTCACGGATGCGGACGATATCCCCAATGTCTGACCACACCCCCGCGTGCAGACCGGCGAGAAACGCCGCGCCGAGCGCCGTTGTCTCCACCATAACGGGGCGGTCGATCGGGCAGCGGAGAACGTCCGCTTGAAACTGCATGAGGAACCGGTTAACGGAAGCGCCGCCGTCCACGCGCAATATCTGCATGGGTGCCCCGGCATCTTTTTCCATTGCCTCAATGAGATCGCGCACCTGATAGGCAATGCCCTCGAGCCCGGCACGAACAACATGCGCGCGCGTCGTGCCGCGCGTGATTCCGACCAGCGTGCCGCGCGCATACATATCCCAATACGGCGCGCCGAGGCCGGTGAACGCCGAAACGAGATATACGCCGCCGTTATCCGGCACAGACTCGGCAAGTGCCTGCGTTTCCTCCGCCGAGGAGATGAGATGCAGTTCATCGCGCATCCATTGCACGGTGCTCCCGGCGTTAAAGACGCTGCCCTCGAGGCAGTAATTCGTCTCGCCGCGGATATTCCACGCCACGCACGAGAGAAGCCCGCTTCGGCTCACCGGAACGCTCGTTCCCGTATTCATCATAGCAAAGCAGCCGGTGCCATAGGTATTTTTTGCCTCGCCCGGATGAATGCAGCCCTGCCCAAGCAACGCCGCCTGCTGATCACCTGCCGCGCCGCAGATCGGTGTGCCGGAGAGTTCTTCAAGCCCCGGCATATGCGAATCGATCGTGCCGTACTCCTCGGAGTTTGACACCGGCTTCGGGAGCATGCACATCGGAATACGCAGCGCTTCGCAGAGCTCCGCATCCCATTGCAGCGTATGTATATTGAAGAGCATGGTACGGGAGGCGTTGCTGTAGTCCGTCACATGGACGCGCCCGCCGGTCAGATTCCAGATGAGCCACGTGTCCACCGTGCCGAAAAGCAGCTCACCGCGCTCGGCACGCTCTCTCGCGCCGGGAACGTTATCGAGGATCCAGCGCAGCTTCGTTCCGGAGAAATAGGCGTCAATCAAAAGCCCGGTCTTTTCGCGGATCTTCTCCTCCCACCCCTCGCGCCGCAGCTCCTCGCACAGCGGCGCCGTCCGGCGGCATTGCCAGACGATGGCGTTATACACGGGACGGCCCGTTTCCTTTTCCCAGACGATCGTTGTCTCGCGCTGGTTGGTGATGCCGATGGCGGCAATGTCCGCGGCGGAAAGGCCGCTCGCGCGGAACGCCTCCGAGAGCGATTCGAGCTGCGTATAGAGGATCGTCATCGGGTCGTGCTCCACCCATCCGGGCTGCGGATAGATCTGCGCGAAGGGGTGCTGCGAGAGCGACACGACCTTCCCGTTCACATCGAAGATGATGGCGCGGGAGCTTGTCGTCCCCTGGTCAAGGGCGATAACGTGCTGGCTCATGGGATAACCTCCTTGATTTTCGCTGGGAATTGTATATAATATACTCTATAATATAGGCATTATAGCACAAGAAAGGATCTTTGGCTATGGCACGTATGTCGGAATTTACATTTTTATCTTCGGACGGACAGACGGCTCTCTCCGCGCGCGAATATCTCCCGGTGGGAGAGCCCGTCGGCATCGTTCAGATCGTACACGGCATTGCCGAGCACATTGCCCGGTATGACGCCTTTGCCGCGTTTCTCACCGAGCATGGCTTCATCGTGGTGATGCACGACCAGCTTGGCCACGGAAAAAGCGCGCCGGACGAGGCACATCTCGGCTTTTTCAGCGAGGAGAACGGTTGGGAGAAGGCAGTGCAGGATATCCGCTCGCTGCACGACAAGACGGCGGCGAAGTATCCCGGCAAACCGTATTTCATTTTCGGCCACAGCATGGGTTCGTTCCTGACACGCACTTACCTCATACGCTTCCGCACGGGACTGGACGGCGCCGTCATCAGCGGCACCGGTCACCAGAGTCCCGCCCTCGTTTCCGCAGGCAAGGCGATGAGTGCGCTCGACATCCGCCGGAACGGCGCGATGCACAAGAGCGATTTCCTCAACAAAATGGCCTTTGGCAGCTACAACGATAAGTTTGAAAATCCCCGCACCGCCAGTGACTGGCTCAGCCGCGACGAGGCCGCCGTTGATCTTTACAACGAGGACCCCCTCTGCGGCTTTATCCCGACGGCGGGACTGCTGCACGACATGATGAGCGGCATCGCGTTCATCACCAAGCAGAAGAACATCGCCCGGATGAAAAAGGATCTGCCGATCCTCTTCGTCTCCGGCGACTGCGACCCCGTCGGCGAGCAGGGCCGCGGCGTGATCCGCGCCTACAAGTGCTTCCTCAAGGCGGGCATGAAGGACGTCACCATGAAGCTCTACCACGGCGGACGGCACGAAATGCTCAACGAAACGAACCGCGCCGAAGTTTACGAGGACGTTCTGAGCTGGCTCAACAGCAAAGCAGGAAAATAATGCCGGATTGTCCCGACACATAGGGACAATCCGCGCCGGAATACAATGAACCATCCGTTATGGGAGGTTTTTGTATGCTGGCAAGTGCGTTTCTACTTCTGCTCAACGGCGCGTTTCTCTCGCTGCGTCTCGGCGCCGGTTCCGGCTCGTTTCCGCGGCCGCTGCCCGCCAGGGAGGAGCGGCGCTGTGTGGAGCGCTGGATGCAGGGGGATCTGGAAGCCCGGAACACGCTCATCGAACACAACCTGCGTCTTGTGGCACACATAATCAAAAAATACTATACGAGCGAAAGCGACCAGGACGATCTCATCTCCATCGGAACGGTGGGTCTCATCAAGGGCGTATCCACATACCGCCCGGACAGGGGCGTGCGCCTTGCGACTTACGCTTCCCGATGCATTGAAAACGAGGTGCTCATGCATTTTCGCGGCAGCCGAAAAAGCGCGGGCGATCTTTCGCTTTCGGATTCCATCGACACCGACTCCGACGGCAATTCCCTTTCGCTGATGGACGTTCTGGCCGACGAGGAGGACATGTCCGAGCGCATCGTGCAGACCGATCTCTGCCGCTGCCTCTCGGACATGATCGACGATGTGCTCGACGAACGCGAGGCCGAGATCGTTCGCCTTCGCTACGGGCTCTGCGGCGGCGCCGCGCTCACACAGCGCGAGACCGCCAAGCGCTGCGGTATTTCGCGCTCCTACGTATCGCGCCTGGAGAAGAAGGCGCTCGAAAAGCTCAAAAGAAACATGGAAGAGGAATAATATGAACACGCGAAAGATAATCGGGATCATTGTCATGGTCCTTTTACTGCTTCTGTGCGCGGTGCTGATGGTTCTGCGTTTCAGCGCAGCCAAGGCGTCCGACGCCGCAGCGCTCCGGGAGTCCATGGCAACGCCCGTACCGACCGCAACGCCGGATGTTACCCCGGAGCCGAGCGCTACGCCGGAACCCACGGCGACGCCGGAGCCGACCGCTACGCCCGAGCCGACGCCGGACCCGGACTCCCCTGCCGGCCGCGCCGCGGCGCTCGGTCTGCCCGAGCCGCCGGACATTGATATCAACAGCTGGGAGTATATCCTCGCAAACGCCGATAACTCCATCGCCGAGTACGCCCCGCCGGAGCTTGTGACGCTCGAAGGGCAGCTCGTGGACAGCCGCATTGCCGATGCGCTCGCCGCGATGGCAGCGGACACCCGCGCGCAGGGTCTCTCCGTCTATCTCTCCTCCGGCTACCGGAGCTATGCAGATCAGGCCGCGAACTTCCTCCGCGTCTGCCGGAACAACGGCGTATCCGACGGCAAGGACAGTCAGGGCTACTATATCACCATGCCAGCCGGTCACAGCGAGCACCAGACCGGCCTTTGCTGCGATATCACGGATATCTATTATCCGACGAAAAACCGCTCCATCGAGAACACCGCCATGTTCCAGTACATGAACGCGCATTGTCAGGAGTTTGGCTTCATCCTGCGCTTCCCCGACGGCATGGAGCCGATCACGGGCGTAATGTATGAGCCGTTCCACTTCCGCTATGTCGGCGTGGAGGCCGCGAAGTATATTACAGAGAACAATATCTGCTTTGAAACCTTCGTTTCGCTCTACCGTGACATCGGCACCGCGGAAAATCCGCAGGAATCGTAAAAAAAGACTTGCAATTGCTCACACCTTGTGGTAGTATAACAAAGCTGTTAGAAATCCGGGTGTGGCGAAGTTTGGTATCGCGCCTGAATGGGGTTCAGGAGGCCGCTGGTTCAAGTCCAGTCACTCGGACCACTTCGAGTGTTCTTAAGGGATTTTTCCTTGAGGACACTCGGTTTTTATTTGCAGAAAGCGCGGGCATCCTGCCCGTGCTTACCTGTTTTTTTTCCTGCCGAGATACCGGAACACGTGTTTTTTGTATTCCGTGTAGGGCTCGCCGAAGGCGGCGGTGAGATACCGCTCCTCCTGTAATATTTGCAGGCGCAGCATGATGACCGAGAAGAGCGTAAACACCGCCGTCAGCGGATTGAAGTACAGAAGAAGAACGCCGATGTACATAAGATCAAACCCGAGGAACGCCGGATTACGGCTGAAGCGGTAAACGCCGGTCGTGACGAGCTCCGTTTTGTCCGTATCCGGGATCCCCGCCCGCCAGCTGTCCTTCATGCAGACAACGGAGAGCAGGAAAATGAGATCGCCAAGCAGTCCCGTGCAGAAGCCGGTGAAGCGCGCTCCGGCAGGAAGCATGCTCCATCCAAACGCGACCGACAAAAGCTGTGCGATCACAACGCCAAGCGTTACCGCGCTCATCCAAAGCTCCACCATATGGATCGTCTTTTCCTTCCGCCGCCCGATCTGCCGGGTCTGGATGCCGCGGCGGAGCACCTTTGTGAAATAAGTCCCGTAAAAGAGTGCCAGCACCACAAGGCACAGCACGGCATACGGCATGTGTTCTTCCCATGAATTGTTCATTTCTTTCCTCTTTTCGAATAATATGCAATCATTTGCTGCCAAACGGTCGTTTGTATAATATAGTCATATCCACGAAAGTTGTCAATCACGCCCCGGAATGTAACACCCGTGAAACATGATGCACTGTGTTACGCAAACATACAACATCCTGTTTTTTTCACAAAAGTAGAAAAAACCGAATCGCGAAGCACGTAAAAACGTTCGTTTGTTGACATACGTTACATATTACGGTAAACTATGTAACAAAGTGTGAAACAGGAGGCGTCGTATGAACTTTTATGAGCAGACAAGCAGCTGCGTATCCCGCCTGTCCCCTACAGAGCAAAACCTGTTTAACTACATAATCAAAAACCTGCATATCGTAAAGGACATGAGCATCCGCGACCTCTCCGAAAAGTGCTTTGTCTCCACGACATCGATCTTCCGTCTGGTGAAGAAGCTCGGCTATCAGGGCTACGCAGAGTTTTCTCAGGCGCTCCGCGATACAGAGGAGGAATCGCGGAAGATCCACATGCCCAGCATCGTCTCCGCCGACAATTACCGCGACAGCTATCTCAAAAACGTAATCGAGGCGGTGAAGGTCATCACGGACGAAAAGATCAACAAATTCAACGCCATCATGAACCGGAACCCCAATATATTCATTATTGCCGAGGGTTTGAGTCATGAGGTCGGACGATATCTTTACCGGCTGCTGACGATGATGGGCTTCAATGCCGAAATGCCGGACGAAGAGTTTGAGTTTGCCTCCGTCCTGCGCCGGATCAAGCGGGATGATGTTTTGCTTGTTCTCTCCTATACCGGAAACAACCGCAGCGTCATACAGAAGATCGAACGTATTTTCGCCATTGCCACACCGACGATCGTTTCGCTCACAAGAGCTGACAACAACACGATCCAGAACATGAGCGATCTGAATTTCTATGTTTTCGCCGACGAGATCGACTGTCAGGGCGCGGATGTTACGTCGCGATGCGGCATGATTGCCATAATGGAAACGCTCCTGTACAAGCGTCTTTCCGCTGATTCCAGTACAATTATTGTTTGATCTCCGTGCTGTGTTACGCAATTTGTAACACAGCACTTTTCTTTTTCCGGTGTTACATTCATCCAGCAAAATAGAGACATCCGAAAAAATCCATGGTACGATGCAGGTGTAGCTTGTACAAGAAACAGCGATATTCTTCCGGCGAATTTGTGAATTATTCAGAAAGGAACGCAAAAAAATGGCGAAGAGAATTGAAAGCACCCCGAAGGCTGACGGCTTCAGAATGCCCGGTGAGTTTGAGGAGCAGAAACAGATCTGGATGCTCTGGCCGGAACGTCCCGACAACTGGCGCAACGGTGCGAAGCCCGCGCAGAAGGTCTTTACCGAGGTTGCGAAGGCCATTGCTCAGTTTGAGCCGGTGACGATGTGCGTCAGCCCCGCGCAGTATCAGCATGCGCGCTACATGCTTCCCGCCGAGGTCCGCGTTGTAGAAATGACGAGCAACGATTCCTGGATCCGTGACTGCGGCCCGACGTTCGTTATCAACGACAAGGGCGATGTCCGCGCCATTGACTGGGAATTCAATTCCTGGGGCGGTCTGGTCGACGGCCTGTATTTTCCGTGGGATCAGGACAATCTCGTTGCGCAGAAGGTCTGCGAGATCGAGGGCGCCGACTCCTACCGTACCCCTGACTTCGTGCTCGAAGGCGGTTCCATCCATGTTGACGGCGAAGGCACTCTGCTCACGACCGAGATGTGCCTGCTCTCCGAAGGCCGCAACCCCGACATGAGCAAGGAAGAGATCGAGGCGAAGCTCAAGGAGTACCTCAATCTCGAAAAGATTATCTGGATCAAGGACGGTATCGATCCTTACGAGACCAATGGCCACATCGACGATGTTGCCTGCTTCATCCGTCCGGGCGAGGTTGCATGCATCTGGACCGAGGATAATAATCATCCGTTCTACCAGCAGGCACAGGACGCTTACAAGACGCTCTGCGAGGCGACCGACGCCAAGGGCCGCAAGCTCAAGGTCCACAAGCTGTGCCTGACCAAGGAGCCCTGCTATCTCAAGGGCGCGGACACCATCGAGTGCATTGAGGGCACGATCCCGCGTGAAGAGGGCGAGGTCTCCATTGCTTCCTACATGAACTTTCTGATCGTCAACGGCGGCATCATCCTTCCGCAGTACGGCGACGAGAACGACGCGCTCGCCATTGAACAGGTCCAGGCCATGTTCCCGGAGCGCAAGGTCGTCGGCGTCCGCACCGAGGAAGTCGCCTACGGCGGCGGCAACATCCACTGCATCACCCAGCAGCAGCCCAAGGGCTGAAATCCGCTCGGCTGCCCCGCACCGTGCTGGGCAGCCGCCGGTGAAAATAAAATAAGAGGGAGAAATACTATGGAAAACAGTAAAAAGGTAAGCCTTGTCGGTACGGTACTGTTTACCGTATGCAGCATTCTCGTGCTCGACTCGTTCGTCGCTCCGGCTATCATCGGCGTTTCCTCCATCACGGTATGGATCATCTCCGCGATCATCTTCTTTATCCCCTACGGTCTCCTGTCCGCTGAGCTCGGCAGCACCTACCCGGATGACGGCGGTATCGTCAGCTGGGTAGGCCGGGCTTTCGGCGAATTTCCCAGCGTCCTCGTCGGCTGGATGTACTGGGTCAACGTGGCGTTCTGGATGCCCGCCGTTTTCACCGCGTTCTCCGGCTGGCTGAGTCTCGCTCTGTTCCCCGAAATGAGCATCATGCTTCAGGCGATCATCGCCGTCGCAATGTGCTGGGTCATCGTTTACATCGGCGTGAAGGGCATTGAGCTCTCCGTTCTCGTGTCGAACATCATGGCCGTCGTTAAGATGGGCATCCTCGTGATTTTCGGCTTCATGGGCATTGCCTACGGCGTGAAAAACGGCTTTGCCAACGATTTCTCCATCGCCAACTGGGTGCCCACTATGGACAACACGGTCACCTATATCGGTGCGATCGTCTACAACCTCCTCGGCTTTGAGCTGATCGGTTCCATCGGCTCCAAGATTGAGAATCCCAAGAAGACCGTTCCCAAGATGACGATCATTGCCGGCGCGGCCATCACGTTCCTTTACTGCTTCGGCACATTCGGCGTTCTCGCCGCGATCAACGCCGCCAATGTCGACGAGGTCGACGGCTTCGTCTACGCCCTGCAGGAGCTCTGCTCCGTCTTTGGCAGCGCGCAGATGCCCGTGTTCTACATCCTCATCGTTCTTGCCATCTCCACGCTGGTCGCCAACATGATCACTTGGTGCCTCGGCGCAAACGAGTCCTTCCAGGCCGCGGAGCTCGACAAGCGCTCCAAGTTCCTGGGCCACCGCAACGAGAAGTACGGCACATCCGACAATCTCTACTACCTCATGGGTGTCATCTCTTCCGTGCTTATCATTCTCAACTACTCGCTCAGCGGCAACGCGAACGAGGTTTTCTGGACGCTCTTCTCCTTCGCGTCGATCGTGTTCATGCTCAACTATCTCTTCATGTTCCCCGCGGCCATCAAGCTGAGATTCACCGACAATACGCCCCGCCAGTACGCCGTTCCGGGCGGGAAAGCCGGCATAGTCGTCTGCGGTGTTATCTGCTTCCTCTGCGTGGCGCTTGCGTGCTACTTCCTCATCGACTTTGACGTGACCGGTTACGCCTTCTGGATGCAGCTCATCGGCGTACTGCTCACCGTCGCCGTCGGCTACTGGCTCTACCGCGCCGGAAAGAAAAAGAACTAAGGACAAAACCGGCGGCTTTCGCTTCCGGAGGGATTGCGCATGAAAACCAGAAAGATCGCCGCGGTGATGCTTTGCGTGCTTTCCGTGGTCGCCATTTTTTGCTTCCGGCTCATGTCGGCTCCGCTGACCGGCGCTGTTACCGCCGCGGAGCTGGGGAGCGCGCTCGGCGCGCTCTCCCTGCTCCCGACGGTGCTTGCCGTCGCTCTGGCGTTTCTGCTCGGCGATGTCGTAGTGTCGCTTCTCATCGGTCTGTCTGTCGGGGAGCTTATGCTTCTGCTCGTGACGGGTGAAAAGGGCGCAGCGCAATTTTTGCAGATCGTTCCAAGCGTCATTGACGAACTGGTAGGCGTTGCCTCCGATACGGAAAACACCAAGGTGCTGATCCTGTGTGCGCTTGTCGGCGGACTGGTCGGCGTGCTGATGAAAACCGGCGGCTTTGAGGCCGCGGCAAAGCGGATCACAAAAAAAGTGAAAACGCCCCGCGGAGCCAATCTGCTCGGCCAGCTTTTCTGCGTACTGTTCTTCTTCGACGATTATGCAAACGCCCTGATCACCGGCCCCGTGCTCCGCCCGATCGCAGACAAAGTCGGGCTTTCCCGGGAACGGCTCGCGTACATCGTCGATTCAACGGCCGCGCCCGTGGCGGGTATCGCCGTGGTATCCAGTTGGGTCGCCGTGGAGTTGGCGGTCATCAGCAGCGGTCTGGAAACCGCCGGCATCGCAGATTCGGCTTTTCAGGTTTTCCTTCGCTCCATTCCCTATTGCTTTTACTGCATTTTTGCCCTTGTGTTTATGCTCATCACCAGTTTCACCGGCCGGGAGTTCGGCCCCATGCTCAAGGCGGAACGGCGTGCCAGAGCGTCCGCCGCTGCACTGTGCACACCGGCGGAGCTGGAGGAGGAAGCCGCTCATTCCAACCAAAAAAAGGAAATGGCCGGGATGCTTGTCGCCTTCGGCAGCATAGCGCTGCTCGTGCTGTACCTTGTTGTTTCGCTTCTCGCGAATCGCGGCGACACGATCACGCTTCTGCTGCGTTCAGCGTTCCTCAGCGGCATCGTCGCCATGGCCGCATCTGCGGCAGCGAAGCTCCTGCCCGCCGGAGAAGGCATCAAAGCCTGGCTCGACGGCGTAGGGAACATTGTTCCCACGATCATCGTGCTGCTGCTTGCCTGGTCGCTTGCCGCGATCGTTGAAAAGCTCGGCACCGTGTATTTTGTCGTGGAGCTGATCGCATCGAAAGCCGCATGGCAGCTCGTTCCGGCCATCATCTTTGTATGCTGCTGTGCCGTCTCTTTCGCCGCAGGCAGTTATGGCTGCATGTTCATGGTCATGCCGATGGCGATCCCCATCGCCTGCGCCGTCATGGAAAACTCGCCCGGTATCGGCGCTCATTTTCTTCCGGTATGTGTGGCGTGTGTCCTCTCCGGCGGCATATTCGGCGACCACTGCTCCCCCATGACCGACTGCACGATCCTCGCAGCGCTCGGCAGCGGCTGCGATGTGATGGATCATGCCGTCACGCAGATGCCATATGCTTTCACCGTTGCACTGGTCAGCATTTTCTGTATCATTTCCGCAACTCTCGGCTTCAGCGCCGTATATACGATCGCGCTGGGGATACTGGTCCTCTCGGCCATCATTCTACTATTCGGAAAACAACCATGAAAGGGTCGCAACAATGAAAAAGGATTTTCTCACCGTAAACGACTTTACCAAGGAAGAGCTGATGGACATCATCAATCTGTCCATCGCCATCAAAAAGTCCATCAGCTCCGGCTACAATCCCCCGCTCATGAAGGGCATGACGCTCGGCATGATCTTCCAGCAGTCCTCCACCCGTACCCGCTGCTCGTTTGAGACCGCCATGGAACAGCTCGGCGGCCACGCGCAGTATCTCGGGCCCGGCATGATCCAGCTTGGCGGCCACGAGACGATCGAGGACACCGGCCGCGTTCTCTCCGGCCTGATGGATATCGTCATGGCTCGCGTTATTGAGCACAAGACCGTCGTCAGCCTGGCCAACGCCTGCACGATCCCGGTCATCAACGCCATGTCTGACTACACGCATCCCACCCAGGCGATCGCCGACGTAATCACTATGATGGAGCATCTGCCCGCCGGCAAAAAGTTTGAGGACTGCAAAGTTGTCTTTACCGGCGACGGCACGCAGGTCTGTGCTTCTCTCGGCTTCATCTGCAGCAAGCTCGGCGCGCACTTCGTCCATTACGGCCCCAAGACTGCCCAGCTCAATGAAGATCACAAGAAGATCCTCGAGGAGAACTGCAAGCTTTCCGGCGGCACGTGGGAAGTCACCGACGACCGCGACGCCGTCAAGGGCGCGGACTTTATCTACACCGATGTCTGGTACGGCCTTTACGAGAATGAAATGCCGAAGGAAGAGCGTGTGAAGCTCTTCGGCGACTATCAGGTCAACCGCGACATGATGCAGCTCGGCAATCTCGGCTGCAAGTTCCTGCATTGCCTGCCCTGCACCCGCGGCGAGGATGTCACGGACGAGGTCGCCGACTCTGCCGCTTCCCTGTGCTGGGAGGAAGCCTGGAACCGCCTCACCGCCATGCGCGGCCTTCTCGTGTACTTCACGCGGGAAAAGAAGCAGTTCTCCGAGCTCGCCAAGGCTGCTGCGAAGGCAGAGCTTGAATCCGTGCTCGACAGCATGGGCATTGTCTACTGAGTGCCATGGCGAGGATCGTAATAGCGCTGGGCGGAAACGCCCTCGGCAATACGCCGGAAGAACAGAAGGCAAAGGTTGGCAATGCCGCCAAAACCATCGTCAAGCTTGTTGAGCAGGGTCATGAGCTGGTCATTGCCCACGGCAACGGCCCGCAGGTCGGCATGATCAATCTGGGTCTGAGCCACAGCGCAGCCGACGGCGTCATTAAAGCAGAGATGCCGTTTCCCGAATGCGGCGCCATGAGCCAGGGCTATATCGGCTATCACCTCCAGAACGCCATTGCCCGCGAGCTTCATGCCAAGGGCATAGCGAAAAACGTGGTGACGCTGGTCACGCAGGTGGAGGTTGACGCAGCAGATCCTGCTTTCAAAAATCCCACCAAGCCCATCGGCGCTTTCTACTCCGAAGCGGAAGCCAAAGAGAAGATGGCGGCAGATCCCACCTGTGTATTCAAGGAAGACGCGGGCCGCGGCTGGCGCAAGGTGGTCGCTTCCCCCATTCCGGTGGATGTGGTGGAAAAGGCGAGCATTTCCCATCTGGTCAATTCGGGTTTCCTCGTAATTGCCTGCGGCGGCGGCGGTATCCCCGTTGTGAAGCAGGGCGATGGCGACTATGTGGGCGTTCCCGCCGTGATCGACAAGGATTACGCCTCTGAGTGTCTTGCAGAGATCGTGGATGCAGAGTATCTCTACATTCTCACCGCGGTTGACAGAGTGTGCATCAACTTCAACAAGCCCGATCAGAAAGAGATCAAGGAAATGAGCTGCCAGGAGGCGGAAGAATATGCTCAGCAGGGTCAGTTTGCCCCCGGAAGCATGCTTCCCAAGGTCAAGGCCAGCATGAAATTTGCCTCCTCCAAGTCCGGCAGAAAAGCGGTAATCTGTTCTCTGGAAAAAGCCGCGCTTGCCCTTTCCGGCGAGTCGGGAACGATCGTTAAAGAATAATTATTCGGCACAGCACCCGGTATATCGCCTCTCTTCGCGATATACCGGGTGTTGCCATGTTCCTATGGGATTTTCCCGTAAGGACATTTTTTTGCTTTTGCTTCCTCCCCTTTTTCCGGTGAACGGGCTTGGCTTTTTTTGAAAAATCCTGCGCAAATTTTACAAAAGGATTGCTATCTTCCGCTGGAATGACTAAAATAGACAGGAACAATTCACAGGGAGCATCTGTTATGGATCAGGATAAATCGAACATTCTGCGTGCCTTCCGGCTGGACAGCGCGCCGGTCTCCTGCGAAGACTACGGCTGCGGGCACGTCAACGTCACCTTTCTCGTTGCGACCGAAACCGGGCGCCGGTATATTCTGCAAAAGATCAACCATCACGCCTTCCGCAACGTGCAGGGTCTTTCGGAAAATATCGCTGCGGTAACGGAGTTTCTGCGCGCAAAGTCCGGCGATCCGCGCAGCGTCATGGCGCTCATCCGTACAACGGACGGCGCGCCCCACATCTGCTATAAAGACGAATACTGGCGCGTATATGATTATGTGGACGGCACAATCTGTCTCCAGCAGCCGGAGACGGATGAGGACTTTTATCAGGCCGCCGTCGGCTTCGGCACGTTCGCGCAGCTTCTCTCCGACTTTCCGGCGGAAAAGCTGCATGAGACCATTCCGAATTTTCACAACACGCCCGACCGCTACCGCCTTTTCCGCAAAGCAATCGCGCGCGATGCTGCGCACCGCGCCGCAGCTGTACAGCCGGAGATCGACTTTGCTCTCGCGCGAGAGGCAGAGATGGCGACCATTCAAAACGCCCTTGCTGCCGGGGTAATCCCGCTTCGCGTTGCGCACAACGACACTAAGCTCAACAACGTCCTTCTCGATGCCAAGACGCGAAAAGCGCTTTGCGTTGTCGATCTGGACACCGTGATGCCCGGCTCCAGTCTATACGACTTCGGCGATGCCATCCGCTACGGTGCTTCGACCGCAGCAGAGGACGAGCGCGAGCTCTCCAGGGTGGAGATGGATCTGGAGCTTTTCCGCGTTTTTACGCGCGGCTACGTCCGCGCCTGTCCGAATCTGACTCCCAGGGAGTTGGAGCTTCTGCCGCTGGGCGCAAAAACCATGACGATGGAGTGCGGCGTGCGGTTTCTCACCGACCATCTCGACGGCGATAAGTACTTCTCTGTTCACCGCGAAGGGCAAAATCTTGACCGCGCACGGACACAGTTCAAGCTCGCGGCGGATATGGAAAAAAAGTGGGACGATATGCAGCGCATCGTCGCCGAGGAAACGAAAGCGTAATTTCAACGGCTTGCCGGAAATTCAAGCATTGAGGAGGATATCATCATGCTTTTTACCAATGCCAATCTGTTTGTTGACGGTCGCTTCCAGCGCGGCGCGTTTCGCGTGGAAAACGGCCGCTTCACAGCGATTACCCCCGATGCCGCCGGAGACGGGATCGACCTGCACGGGCAGTATGTGATCCCTGGCCTGGTGGACATCCACAGCCACGGCAACTCCGGCGCGGATTTTTCCGACGGTGACTACGACGGGCTTGTCAAAATGGCAGCATATCTCGCAAAAAACGGCGTTACGAGCTTTGCACCCGCGTCCATGACGCTGCCGTATAACGTGCTCGAAACGGCCTACAGGACTGCCGCGGCATTCAAAAACGCCGCGCCCAAGGGCTGCTCGCGGCTCATGGGCATCAACATGGAGGGCCCCTTCTTCTCCGAAAAGAAGAAGGGCGCGCAGAACGCGAGCTATCTCCGGCTGCCGGACTATGCCGCGTTTGAGCTCCTGTACCACGCGTCCGAGGGCCTCCTCCGCGTCGCGGACGTTGCCGCAGAGCTGCCCGGCGCGGTGGAGTTCACAGAAAAGGCATCGAAGCTCTGCACCGTATCCATCGCGCACACAGACTGCACCTACGAGGAGGCCTGCGCCGTTTTTGACGCGGGAGCTTCCCATCTGACGCATCTTTATAATGCCATGCCCGGCATCCACCACCGCAAGCCCGGCCCCATCGGCGCGGGTTCGGAGCGCGATAACGTCGTCGCAGAGCTCATCTGCGACGGGTACCACATCCACCCCAGCGCCGTGCGGATGGCGTTCAAGCTTTTCCCCGGCCGCATCTGCCTTATCTCCGACGCGCTGCGCTGCTGCGGCATGCCGGACGGGCAGTATACGCTTGGCGGACAGGACGTTTTCCTCCAGGGCGGCGTTGCGAAGCTCGCCGACGGGACGATCGCCGGTTCCGCCGCCAACCTTTTCGAGTGCATGCAGCGCGCCATATCCTTCGGTATCCCGGCGGAACAGGCGATCTTGAGTGCAACGATCGTTCCGGCGCGCGAGATCGGGCGGGAGGCGGAGATCGGCTCCATCGCTGTCGGAAAGCTTGCCGACTTTGTGGTGTGCGATGCCACACTCAACCGGAGCGCCGTATATCTCGGAGGGGAGGCGCTATGAAGAGCTATGCAATCTCCCGGACGTCCGGCGCGCCCGACTGGGACGCGATAGCGCCGTTGCATGTAAACTGCGTGCTGTGGGAGCCGGACTGCGGCGTTCGCATGGAGCAGAAGCTCTGCTATGACGATGCCGCGCTCTATGTTTTTCAACGCGCCTACGAATCTGACGTCCGCGCGGAATACACCGCTCCGCTCAGCCCTGTCCATGAGGACAGCTGCATGGAATTTTTCTTTTCACTCGCGAACGACGGACGTTATGCAAACTTCGAGATCAACCCAAACGCCTGCTTGGAGCTGAGCTTCGGGTCCGACCGGCACGAGCGCGTCCGGCTCTGCCACAAGGCGGAAGCGGAAACCTTCCGCCCGGTCTGTTCCCGGACACCGGACGGCTGGACGGCGGAATACCGGATCCCACTCTCCTTTCTGCGCATCCTCTACCCGGAGTTTGCGCTGCGCTCCAGCATTTCCTTTCGCGCCAACTGCTATAAATGCGGCGATAAAACGGCACGGCCGCATTTTCTCGCATGGAATGCCGTGGAAACCCCGGCGCCCGATTTTCACCGCCCGGAGTTTTTCGGGGAAATGATTTTAGCCTGACAAAACATAATGGCAGCGGACGGCACGTCTCCGTTTTGGAGACGTGCCGTCCGCTGTTTGGATATAAAGATTTATCCGCAAAGCATGACCTTGGCCGAGAAGATACCGTCCTCACAGGTGAATGTGCTGGCACCGCCGGTCTTTTCCGCGATATGGCGTACAGACTGGATACCGATGCCGTCTCCCTTTCGTTTGGAGGACTGGAATACGCCGTTTTTCTCCCGGACCGCCCCGTCAAAAGTGTTTTCGACCCAGAGCAGCAGGATCCGCTCTGCGTGCAGATACGCTGTCACTTTGACCTGCCGCCGGGCGTTTGCCGTGCGCAGGCTGGCTTCCAGAGCGTTTTCCAGAAGATTGGAAAGCACAAGGCACATATCGATCTCATCGACCGGAAGTTTTCCCGGCAGATCGATCTGCGCACGGAACGGAATGTTCTCCCTTTTTGCCAGGGCGCAGTAATAGCCGATCACGCTGTCTGCCGCGCGGTTTTCGCAGAAGCTCATATCGAGCTCCGGGATCCGGGAAGCGGTTTTGGCAAGATAATCCTTCAGCGTTTCGATATCGCCGATTTCGGCAAGCGAGGAGATCTGGTTCAGATGATGACGCATATCGTGCCGTGTCTGCCGCGCTTCCTCAATGGCGGCTTTCAGATTCTCATAGCGCTGCTGCTGCATGGATGGGAGTTGATTTTCCTGCTGCAGACGCGCGTTACGGTTTAGGCTTGCCGCCATCATCAGGAAGATCAGATTAAGCCAGAACAAAATACCCCTGCAGCACACGGCCGGTATATAGCGTGGTCTGGTAACGCGGAACCATGAAAACGTTCAGAGCAATAAAGACCAGCGGCAAAACCCAGAATACATACCATGTCTGCGCAAAGTTCTCATCCTCCACTATCGTCCGCACCGCATGCGTTGCCGGATAATACGCAGCGGCGGCTGCGAGATAACAGACGGCATTATAAGAAAACACCGGCCCACAGACAAAACCACAGATCCGTCGTCTGCGGCGTTTGTGTATGCATCAGGATGGCCGCGTTGAAAGCTCTGGACAGGCTGTTCATGCAGGCAAACACCGCGCACACGGAAAGCGCGATCGTTCCGGATTTCCAAAGGGATATCCGAAGCGTTTTTATATAGAGGATGGCCGCGGCAGCCGCGACAAGCGCAAGCGCCGGTACCGTGGAAACGTGGAAATGATAGCAGAGCACCCCGCCGATCACGCAGAGCGCCAGAATCAGCGGCGCAAGCCACGCGGCGAGCTTTATGGGCGGCTGCCGCATGTAGGACTTCACCGGAAAAAACGCAAGGAGCAGACCGGGCAGCACAACGGCAAGCTCCAGGATCTGGCGCAGAATCTCTGTCATGATATACGTCCCCTTTGCAGAAGGCACTCCATAAACGTCTGCCGGGCGCTTTTCCAGAGCTCTCGATTGACGTAGACAAAGCTTCCATCCTTCATCCGGAAAGAGGAATCCTCAAAGCTCTCCGCATACTCAAGATTTACGATCACACCGCGGCCGCAAACAAAAAAGCGCGGATCCTCCCTCAGCGGCGCGATAAAAGTCTTGAAAGGAAGGCGCGTGGCGAGCGTTGTTCCGGCGAGCGTACGGATATGGATCATATGCGTAAAATGCTCCGCGGAAACGATGTCCCGATAGCCGAGACGAACCATACTGCCGCTGACCTTGAGCTCCAGATATTTCTCCGGACGCGGGGCTCTCGCAAAAACCTCCTCCGTCAATGCATCGAGCTCCTGCTCGGTATACGGCTTTACCAGATAGTGCATCGCCCGCACCTGAAAGCCCTCCAGCGCATGGTCGGTCGAGGTGGTGGTAAAAACGAGCATACAGTCTGTATCGAGTTTCCGAAGCTCCCGCACCGTATCCACGCCGCTCATGCCAGTCATATAAATATCCAGAAAAGCCACGGTGAACCGCCGCTCTCTTTCCGCCGCAAGAAAGGCTTCTCCGCTGTCATATTCGCAGAACACCGCCTGCACACCGCGGCTTTGCATTTGCCGCTCCAATCGCGAGCGAAGCAGCGCACGCTCTGCGGAAAGATCGTCGACGATGGCAATTCTCACATCTTCCATCCCCCTTTGCGCGAAGAGCATTATATCGCACGGATGCAAGAGCCTCGACAGAGATGACCATGCCGAGGAAGCAAAGACTCTCGGCTATTTCTCCCCGAAGCAGCACGACGGCGGGGGCTATGTCATACAGAGCTCGTACACGTTCCTTGATTCCGAAAACCGCATCGTCTTCCCTACCAGCAACAACCACGTTCTAATGCTGCGTGCCACGGATGAAGAAGGAAATCTCTGGTTTGCCACGGGCGGCTTCCGCATCTATCCCGAGTGTGAGCAGCAGGGCGTGATCGGGTATATTGCCAGCAGCGCCATCGACGCCATTTTGAACGGCAAAGAAGCAAATCTCTCCGAGGCCGTATTCGTCCATGACCTGACCCCCGGCGAAGGCGCAGAAAACGGCACTGCCGCCTCCCGGGACGGCGCCGTCATCCTGACTAACCAGAACTGCTATCTGCTGCGCGCGGCAAGCGGTGTGGACGTTGCATGGTGCACGCCGTATGAAAGTGCGCTCGCCAAGGTCAGCGGCGAGGGCGATAAGACGACCGGCGGCGGTCTCGCCTGGGGCAGCGGCTGCTCCCCCACGCTGACGCCGAATCTTGTCATGTTTACCGATAATCAGGATCCGGTAAATCTCCTGGCGCTGGATATGAAGAACGGCAAGGTCATGGCAAGCGCTCTCGTTCTCGATGGTCTTCCCGAGGGCTATCAGGTAGCCGTGGAAAACTCGGCCATTGTTTATGACGACGGCGAAGGCACCGTGAGCACTATCGTGTGCCACTGGTTCGGCGCAGGAAACGCCGGGCTCGCCGATCCGAACAGCGATTCCTCCATCCAGAGTTACGCCAACATCTACGACCAGAACTGGCTGAGGAAGGGGAATATTTCGTTTACCTGCCCAAAATGCCTTACCGTGAGGTCGATCTGGATCAGGCGGCGCGCAATGTGCTCTCGCAGAATTGGTTCACCGCGGACGGCGGTGAAGGGACCGCTGCAAGCTGGCGGAACACGGCCGCCGTGCGCAACGTGCATCCCAATACCACGCTCGCCTTCCGCATGAATAACCTCTCGGGAAGCGTTTCGGAACTGACGCTGTACGCTTACGGCGCGGACGGCACTCTGGCGCCGGTTGCCTCCGAGCTCAGGAAGATCACGGACGAAAATGGTCAGGCCGTGACGGAGCTCACCGGCGGAACGCTCTATGAGCTTCGCGTCACCGCCGCCGACGGCGGCGAGCTGGATCTGTGCAAAACGGAAAGAGAAATTCGTCTCTCCGTTGTGCTGGGAAAATAATTTATATCTTATCTGCAAAAGTGGCGGCTCATTCGAACCGCCACTTTTATTCCGCTTTGCAGAATTCGAGAGAAAAACAGTAGGCATAGTCGTTTATCGGCGATACATTGCCGTCCACGAACTCCTGAAGACTGCCGACTCGGAGGCCGCCGCCGCTGTAGTTCAGGACGAGAAGCGGCTGCTCTGCATCAAACGTTATGGGTGCTTCGTCCTCAATGGACACCCCGGCTCGGATGAAATGCTTTCGATTCTCCACGCCCTCCAGTATAGGAAAGTTCGTCGATAATTTTGACCCTCTACCGGCAAGGATGAGTTTCACCTGGAAGTTTTCAAAATCCGGAACAATGAGGATTGTCCCCTCCTCCGGCGAGCCGATATCCTCGTAGCCGACAACCGCCCAGCTCTCTTTGCTGACTTGTTTGCCGAAGTGGTACGTTGTCAAATACACATGCAGCGAGAGGAAGTCATCCGAGGCGGTGTATCGGTACATATAGGCTCCGTCCGGACCGGCGAGGAGCTTGATCGTCTGCATTTCCGTGCTCTCTTTTTCGACAGGCCGTATCATTTTCTCCGGCCGGTTTGCGCGGAGCAGATACACCCCGATGACAGAGAGCGCCGCGAGAGAAAGCACAAGCAGCGCGCCGACGATCCATAGGAGACACTTTCGCCGTCGCTTCCCGTCCGTCGCCGTCTGAAGGATGTTCTCCTCCGCCCGGCGCGGCAAATCGTTTTCCGCGATATCTTCGCCCGAAATAAATTCGTTGATGCCGATACCGAGCGCCGCGCACAGCTCCGTATAAAGCGATACGTCCGGCAGGCATACGCCCCGTTCCCACTTGGAGACCGATTTGTCGCTCACGCCGAGCTTTTCGGCAAGCTGCTTTTGCGTAAGGCCGAGGGTCTTTCGCTTTCCCGCAATGTATTGTCCAATCTTGTTGAGGTCCATAAAACCGCGCTCCTTTGCATTGCTCGGTTTCTTTATAGCAGAATTGCGGGAAAAAGGACACCCCCTGAATGTAGAATCAAGGCTTTCGGAGAGGCAAAGCTGCGTCTATAGCCGCTTCGATGTGCTTGCCTCCGGCTTTAAAACGTTTCGGTTTCCGTGACACACTCGGTTTTAATGCGGCCGACGAGGTATTGCAGTGCATCAACCGTATGCGGGCGGATATCGCCGCCGATAAGGATGTACATGATGTCGTCGCCCACGGAGAGCTTGCCCTCATTGAGCCATGCGCGCACATAGTACACGCCCTCCAGCTTGTACGTATCGGCGATCGCGGCTTCGACCTTTTCGCGGTCATACGAAAACACCATGCCGGAGACCGGCGCTGCGGACGTATCACCCTCGCGTGCAAGCGCTCTCGCTGTGGCACGCACAACACCGTTGTGCGTCAGGTACATGCCGATCTTTTCTGCCGACGGGTCTTTTTTCGCCTCGCGCAGCCACTCGTCCATGGAGGGGGCTTTTTTCCCGTGGTGATGATGGTGCTCGTGCCCAATCGGCACGCCGCAGTCGGCCGAGCCGCTGCCAAGCAGCATCTGCACGCCGTGGGCGATGGGTTCGAGCACGGCCTCGAGGTTTTCCTTGGCCGCCTTCTCGCTGCCGGGGAGGTTGACGATGAGCGTCCGGCCGCGGATACCGGCTTCGGCGCGGGATAGGCAGCCTCTCGGCGTAATCTTGAAGCTCTCGGCGCGCATGGCCTCCGGAATGCCCGGCGTGCACCGTTCCACGATCTCCAGCGTGGCCTCGGGCGTGATGTCGCGTGGGGAGAAGCCCGTACCGCCGGTCGTGAGCACGAGAGAGAGCTTCAATTCATCGGCGCATTTGACAAGTTCGGCTTTGATCTGTTCCCGCTCGTCGGGGACGATGACGGTATAGCGCACGTCGTAGCCGTGCTCTTTCAGCATGAAGACGAGGCGCGGCCCGCTCGTATCGACGCGCTCGCCGCGCGCTCCCTTGTCGCTTACGGTGATGACTGCTGCGGTATAACCCATAGTTACTCTTCCTTTCTTTCAAAATCTCCGTGGACGCCACCGCTCTTGCGCAGCAGGCGGATGTCGGAGATCACCATATCCTTTTGTACGGCCTTGCACATATCATACACGGTGAGCGCCGCCGTAGACGCCGCCGTAAGTGCTTCCATTTCTACCCCGGTGCGGCCATCGCACGATACCGTGGCCTCGATCTCCACGCTGCACCGGCTCTCGTCGAGCCGGAGGGAGAGATCGATTCCGTCGAGCAGGATCGGGTGGCACATTGGGATGATATCGGGCGTGCGCTTGGCCCCCATAACGCCCGCGATCTGCGCCACGGTAAGCACATCGCCCTTTTTCATGCCGCCGGAGCGGATGAGATGAAATGTCGTCCGATTCACGAGCACGCGCGCTGCGGCGGTCGCGGTGCGGCGGCTCTCCGGCTTTTCGCCGACATTGACCATTTTGGCGCGGCCTTCGTCGTTGAAGTGCGTAAAATCCTTTGGTTTTTCCATGATCGTGTTCTCCAGTATGAAATCGGCAATGGCCGGAATATCCTCATAGCCGAAGCGGGGCACGGGGCTTTCCACGTCCATGTCGGTGACGATGGCAAGGAAGTGCTCAAGCGGCGCGGTGAAGCCCTTGCCGTTTTCCTGCCGCGCCACACCGATCTTCGGCAGCTTTTCGTTTTTAAAGCCCTCGATCAAAATGAGATCGACATCGTGTATACCGCCGAGGAGCTGAGAGAGCGGATGCTCGCCGAGCGCAACGCACGCTGTCTTATCCGCAGAGGTCACCACAGTAATGTCCGCGCCCGCGTGGGTAAACCGCCAGGAGTCCTTCCCCTCGTGGTCGATCTCAAACTGGTGGCCATCGTGCTTGATGATGGCCAGACGCATGCCGCGCGACTTGATCTCCCGGATGAGCTTTTCCAGCAGCGTTGTCTTGCCCGAGCCGGAGTACCCGGCAAGCGCCATAATGGGTATGTTTGTCATTTCACCCTCCGATCTCGTTCATGCTGCGCCCGGCGTGGCTGCGTTCCGCGGCTGAGAGCGGGTCATGGCACGCGGGCTTTGCGAGAATGACCTCACGCATCACGCGACGCATGCCGTCTTCGTCGAGCCCCTTGATGGGATACTCCTGATCCGAGTGCAGGCACGGTTTGAGCTTTCCGTCCGATGTGAGCCGGATACGGTTGCAGGCGGCGCAGAAATGGCGGCTCACCGCACGGATGAGGCCGATGTTTCCCTGCGCACCGGGGAGCCGGTAGAGCTTTGCCACTCTGTCGTCCTGCACGGTTTCCGTGAGCTGCGGCAGCGCTTTGAGCACCGCGTCCCCGGAAACATAGGCGTTTGCACCGAACTCCTCGCTCTCCGTCATCGGCATGAGCTCAATGAAGCGCACGTCCATGGGATAGTACCGCGTCAGCTCTGCCAGCGCGGGGATCTCGTCATCGTTGAAGCCGCCGATGAGCACGGCGTTAACCTTCAAATGCTCAAACCCGGCGTCATACGCCGATTGAATGCCGCGCAGCGCCGATTCGAGCGTGCCGCGGCGCGTGATATAGGCATACTTTTCGGCATTAAGCGTATCGAGACTGATGTTGAGCCGCTGCACGCCCGCCGCACGCAGAGGTTTGGCAAGTTCCGGGAGAAGGGTGCCGTTTGTCGTGACGCATACCTCACGGATGCCGGGCACGGCGGCGCATTTCTCACACAGGGAGAGGATGTTCTTTTTTACCAACGGCTCGCCGCCGGTGATGCGCAGCTTATCGATGCCGAGCGAGGCCGCGGCGCGCACCGCGCTCACCATTTCCTCCTCCGTCAACATTTCGTCATGGCGCTTTGGACATACGCCCTCCTCCGGCATGCAGTACCGGCAGCGCAGATTGCACTTATCCGTTACCGAAAGGCGGAGATAATGAATGTTTCTTCCATAGCTGTCGATCATATCAGAGAAGGAATCCTTTCAGCTTTGTTCCGGCGCTGACCGGACCGCTCCCGCCGGGAACGATCGCCATTACATCGCAGCCGACAGCGCTTGAGAGCACGACGTTGCCCTGGTCGCCGCTGAGCTCGATAAACGCCTCACCGCCGCGGATGCGGAGCTTTCCGCGTAGAAAGCGCGTCACCGGGCTTCTCTTTTTAAAGTCATCCGCGAGCGTCACGGTGATCTCCTCCGGCACACAGTCCGTAAGGCCGGCCATTTTTCGGAGCACCGGCACGACCACGCCGTAATACGTTGTGAGCGAGGAGACCGGGTTGCCGGAGAGCGAGAGAATGAGCTTTCCCTCCCGCACGGCCAGCGCTGACGCCATACCAGGCTTCATGGCAAGACCGCGTACAAGCACTTCCGCACCAAGGCTTTCGATGGCATCGGGCGTGAGATCGTAGTCGCCCGCCGAAACACCGCCGGTGGACACGATGGCATCGCACGTACTCAGTCCCTTCGCGATCGCCGCGGCGATGCCCTCCGTACCGTCCGGCACAATGCCGAGATATTCGGTATCGCAGCCGAGAGAGCGCATGGCGGCAATGAGCGTATAGGCGTTTGAGTTGCGGATCTTTCCCGCGCCGGGTGTCTCATCCGCCTCCACGAGCTCGGTGCCGGTAGAGAGAACGGCGATGCGGGGCTTTTTGTAAACGAGCGGCTCGGTCACGCCCTGCGCCGCGAGAGAACCGGCCAGTGCAGCGTCAATACGCTCTCCCGCCGAAACAAGCAGCGTGCCGGCCCGGATGTCCTCTCCGGCGCGGATGACGTTGTCGCCCAGGCGCACGGGCGCGAAAAGCGTGACGGATGTTTCGGTAAATTCCGTTTTTTCAAACATGATGACCGTGTCCGCTCCATCGGGAATCGGCGCGCCGGTCATAACACGGCTGGCCGTTCCGGCGGTGACGGGCTGCGTTGGCGCGCTCCCGGCCGGGATCTCTTCGAGCACGCGCAGCGTTACGGGCGCTTCGCGCGAGGCGTCCTTCACATCTGCGGCACGAAGAGCATAGCCGTCGTAGGGTGAGCGGTCAAACGCCGGAACGTTCTCCGCGGCGTACAGCTCCTGCGCGAGGACGCGCCCGGCGCCCTCCTCGAGCGGCACACGCTCCGTCTCCCCAGGGCAGACAAGCGACAGCAGCAGGTCGCGCGCTTCTTCATATCTCGGTCGTTTCAGCATAACTTCTTCCTCCAGTGAGAATAATACAATTCAAAAAAGCCGTCTCGAACGAGACGGCCTTAAAAAGCAATATGCATACCACAGGGTCATGCGCGCGGCATGCCCCGAAAGTTCGTCGTCTCCTTCTCAAACACGGAAAGTCGTGCCGTTTCCGGCAGGGCTCTGTCCCGCTTGCGCGGGGACGGCCGCAGGCCATAGCTTTCGCCTTAGGCTGTACGGCTTGGAAACTTTTTGTTTTATGATATTTATTATACAAGCCGTACCGGGCTCAGTCAAGCTGTCCGCATACGGATTAAGTTGCTATGGGGTAACACTTTTATCTCCATTATGCCCCCCATCCGGCATAAAAAAGCCCCGGCAGCACGGGATTTCCGTGCATGCTGGGGTCTTTCTTATCTTTTCTCCTCGGAGGGATCGCCGAGCGCTTCCTGTTCAAGAAAGCGCGCATACGCCTCCGGCGTATTGAGGTTGGCAAGGATAACGTTCAGATCCCATTCTTTCAGGTCATCCTCGCTGAAATAGTGGACGTTCATCCGCTCAAACACGCTGCGGAAGGAGCGGCACTCGCTCTCGAGCGCTGCCTTCACCTGCGGCAGACACCGCCGGTGGAACACACCGAACATCGGCTCGAGCCGCCCGTCAGCACGCCGGATGATGCTCGCGTCGTATTCCCCCAGCCCGTAATACAGGGCGCGGGCCAGTTCGGGATCGCCGTTCGGCATATCGGTGGCGGTGAAAAACGCGGCATTCTCGTCTGTCTGGGTGAACGCGGAGTAGAGGCCGTTGAGCGGCCCCTTTCCCGGATACGCATCCGGGAGTTCCAGATAGCCGCCGCAGTCAAACCGCCCGGGACGATCCACGGAAAACGCCACAGGGCCGAGGCAGGCATAGCACTTTGCCAGCTTCAGACTCATCGTTTCGTTCCCCACCGGCAGAAGCGCCTTGTCGCGCCCCATGCGCCGGCTCTGTCCTCCGGTCAGAATGACGGTCAGCATTGCTTATCCCTCCATGACGAATCTCTGTCCGATACCCTTTTCGAGCGCGCGGCGGTACACAATCTCCGCGCAGTTCACGTCATGCGCGCCCATGCCCATATGCGTGGAAACGATGATCTCGCTCTCCGACTCGCGGCCGGGGACCTTCCCGGTGAGAAGTTCCGTCATATCACCGAACACATAGTCGTTCTTCACGAATCCCGTGGGGTTCAGGTGCGGGCTGTTGATGATGTCCTGATCCGGGCGGCGGTAGCCGAGATACCACTTGTCTGCCGTCTTGCAGAGCGCCGGCTCGATATCCCGGAAGCCCTCGATACCAATGACGGTCGTGCCGGGCTTGACCATGTCGACCTTGAGCAGCGGCTCATGCGCGCCGGAGGCCATGAGGATCAGGCGGCTGTCTTCCACGGCCTGCGCGGGCGTATCGCAGATCACGACCTCGGCACGGCCTTCATATTGCTTGCGCACTTCCTCCATCGGCGCACGGCTGCGGTTATAGAGCCGCACCTGCCGGATGGACGGGAACTGCGTCAGGAAGCCGCGGATGCCGGCTCTCGCCTGCAGGCCGCATCCCATAACAGTGAGCACCTCGGGGTCGGGGTTCGTAAGGTGCTTTGCCTGCACGACGCCGTGCCCGCCTGCGGTGCGCATGGCGGTGATGCTCGTCCCACCGACCAGGGCGATCGGCGAGCCGGTGGTGGTGTCGCTCAGGAGAATGCTCGTGCCGTGGCAGAACGTATACCCCGGCAGCGGCGCGGAAAACGTGCTGATCCATTTCACACCGGCCACATGCTTGAAGTGCAGCACCGCAGGCATGGAGTGGAAGTTATTCTTTCTTGTCTCGTCCGTGAACATCAGCGACATATTGCCGACGGTGATATCGCCGGTGCCGATGCGGTAAAAGGTCTCCTCCGCCGCGGCAATGGCGTCCTCCACCGAGAGGAGTTCCCGGACATTTTCTTCGCTCAGGAGCAGAAGCTCTTCATGCATGTTTTGTTCCTCCGATCCGAATGGGGATGGTGTGCTCTCTCCCCGAGGGGAGAGAGCACGGGGGTAAGAAGAAAGAGAGAGGATAGCTGACTATGTAAATTTTATCAGCGCTTTTTGCGGAGATTAAGCTTATCGATCAGCACGTTGCAGGCTTTATCGCTGCCGCTGGCGATATATTCTTCCTCCGTTACGCAGTCCAGCGCGCCGAAGGAGCACGCACGAACACATGCGGGCTTCAGCCCGGCCTTTACGCGCTCGTTGCACCCATCGCACTTTTCCATTTTTCCGTCGGACTTGCGGTAGCGCGGCGCGCCGAACGGGCACGCCATCGCGCAGCTCTTGCAGCCGATGCAGTTGGTGTTGTCGTACACAGTGAAGCCCGTCTCCGGGTCCTTGCTGATGCAGCCCACCGGGCATGCCGGGATGCAGGGCGCATCCACGCAGTGCATGCATGCCGTGGAGAGATACGCAAAATACGTGCTGCCGTCCGCAAGAGGTACTTCCGTGTCGAACGTCTGGCGGAAGCAGAGATCCCCGGCTTCGATGTCCGTGTCGTTCTGGTCGAGGCAGCCCATCATGCAGGCCGAGCAGGCGGAGCACTTGTTCTCGTCAAATACAAAAATGTGTTTCATATCACTTGCCCTCCACTTTGCGGATGTTGCAGCGTAGGCCCTTGAACCCGGGGAAGCCGGAGTACGGGTCAACGTGGTTCTCGCCGACGAGCTCGTTGACGTTCGCCTCGGTGTAGCCATGGATGGCCAGCAGCACACCGGGCTTCGCAAGGGCGCTCACCTTGACGCGCATGCGGATCTCGCCGTGCGGACTGGACATGGCGACCCAGTCGCCGTTCTTAAGACCGAGACGCTTGGCATCCTCGTTGTGCACCTCCACGGTCGGGTCGGGCTGCAGCGAGCGCAGCCATGGCACCTCATGCGTGCGGGAGTGGAGCGCATGTGGGCGGCGCGCGCCGGTGCAGAGATAGAACGGGTATTTGGCTTTCGTTTCGGGATCGTTCTCATCGGAGAGCGGATCGGTATAGCTCGGCAGCGGATCGAGCCGCGGGTCGATCTGCGCGATGGTGTTCGAGTAGAATTCAAACTTGCCGGACGGGGTATTGAAGCCGTTGGCAAGCACTTTGCCCGCCTGCGCCGGCCACTTGGCGGTGGGCACCTTCACGGGCAGAGAGCTCTTCTTGAGGTCTGCCACGGTAAGGCCGCAGCCGTCGATGATCCAGTCGCAGCAGGCCTCGTAGCCCTGCTGCAGCAGATCGTCGTCGAGATTGAGAGCTTTTATCATGCCGTACATGATATCGGTATCGGACTTGGAATCATACAGCGGCTCAATGACCGGCTGTGTGAACGTGAGGAAGCCGCCCTGATACGCCTTCATCTCCCCGCGCTCGAGCGACGAGCACGCGGGCAGGACAAGATCGGCGTACTTGGCCGACCATGTCATGAACATATCCGTGTCGACATAGAAGTCCAGGTTATCTGCCATAGCCTTGAGCAGGTGTTCCGACTGCGGCAGCATCTTGGCGTTCAGGCCGAAGGCAACCATGCCCTTGAGCGGATACGGCGTGCCTTCTTCGAGCTGACGAATGAGATCGACAGCCTGGAACTCATCATAGAGTGCGTTCCACAGCGGGAACTTCTCCGCACCGATGCGTTCGGGAGCGTCCTTCGGGTAGCGGTCCGAGCGGAACTGATGCTCGCGCGTCGGGAATCCGGCGGGCTTGTGGATGTACGAGGCCGGGTTTGGCACGTTGCCGCCGGCGCGGTCAAAGTTGCCGGTCAGCGCTGACAGGCACACGATGGCGCGGTGGGTGTTGAAGCCGTTGATGTGGTGCACGAGCGCAGACGAGGAGTGGTTCGTGCACGCCGGGCCGTTCGTGGCATAAAGCTTCGTGGCTTCGAAAATGAGATCCGGATCGAGACCGGTGATCTCCGCGACTTTTTCGAGCGGATACTGGTCGACGAGCTCTTTGTATTTATCAAAGCCGAACGTGTACTTCTCGACGTACTCCTTATCCATCCAGCCGTTGTCGATGATAAGCTTGCCCATGCCGAGCGCGAGAGCGCCGTCCGTGCCGGGGTTGATCTTGAGGAAAATGTCTGCAAGGTTCTTCGTGGCAGGCGTATCGCGGATGTCGATGATGATGACCTTGCCGCCGCGCTTTTTGAGCGCCTGCACGCCGCCGACGGACAGGTGGTTGGAGTAGTAGCCGTCATAGTTCCAGCCAAGGTATGTGCTGGCGTGCCCCATATCCGGGCCGGCGCTGGTACCGGCGGTCGTCTTATTGGCGAGCATCATGGACGTCATGCAGGTGCTGTCGTCAGTGGCAAAGTTCACGCTGCCGAACACGTGCGCCATGCGGTGCAGGATCGGGCGGTACCACTTGGCGTAGCCGCTGAAGAACATGACGGAGCTCGCGCCGTACTTTTCGCGGATCTTCAGCAGGTTCTCCGCGATCATGTCGAATGCTTCGTCCCAGCTGATGGGCTCAAACTTGCCCTCTCCGCGCTCGCCGACGCGCTTGAGCGGCGTCTTGAGGCGGTCGGCACGATACACGTAGTTTCGCAGCGCCGAGCCCTTCGTGCAGAGCTTGCCGCGGTTGAACGGATGCTCCGGCGTTCCTTCGATGCGGATGATCTTTCCGTCCTTTACATAGCAGTCCACGCCGCAGTGCAGGCCGGGGCTGCAGATCGCGCACAGAGAGCGCTTTATTTCGATGCCGGTGTCCTCGCCCGGGATCTTGGCTTTTATTTTCTTTTCCAGTTCAGTCAAGGTTCAGCCCTCCTAAGAATTTAATGAAGCTGTCTGGGAAGCCCCTCCACTTGAGATAGCAGACGGACTTGAGATCCAGACCCGCGTCCTTATTCTCTATCGCCTTTATAAACGCGCTTTTCAGTATGCCGTTGCTCTCGGCCGAGCCGATCACGTTCAGGCACTTGATCGCGTCCGCATCCCGGACGCCGCGGATATACAGGTGCTCATCCTCATACTCATAGAGCTCATCCGTATCCTTACAGATGCTCACGTCGCCGATGCTGAAGAAATCGTAGTGCAGGTAATGCGCGAGACTCAGCGACACATTCGCGCCGAAGCGCGCATCGCCGCCGGTCATGCAGTTGCCCGCCACGCGCCCCTGCTGCATCGAGTTGAGCCAGAGCGCCAGATTCTTCACGGTGCGGTTTTGCGTTTCAAAGGCATCGCAGCAGTCGCCCGCGCCATAAATGCCGGGGTAATTCGACTCCATGTGCTCGTTGACGGTCACGCCCTTGCCGACAGCAATGTCCGTTCCCTTCAGGAACGCAAGATTTGGCCGCACGCCGCTCGTGACGGCGATAAGATCGGCCGTATACCGCTCGCCGGTGTTCGCCACCGCGACAAGCCGCCCGTCCTCCGAGCGCTCGATATGGTCGAGCGTCCGGCCGAACGCGAGATGCACGCCTTTCTTTTCGAGATCGGCCTGCACGCGCTCCGCCGTCTGCGGGAAGAGCGCTTTGGAGAATGCCTGACGGCTGCGGTTCATAAGAGTGCAGTCCACGCCCGCCTCCACGAAATCCTCCACGACCTTGATGCCGCTCCACGACGCGCCAAACACGAGACCCGCGTGTACCTTTCCACTCGAGAGCGCTTCCTTGAGCTGCACGGCATCGTCCACGGTGCGCATGGTGAATACGCCCGGCAGCTCTGCCCCCTCGAGCTGCGGCTTTACCGCCGATGCGCCGGTGCTGATGAGAATGGCGTCGTACTGCGCCTCGCTCCCGTCCGACAGACGCACCGTCTTCGCCGCGGGGTCAAGTCCCGTGACCGGCGTGTGCGGATGTACGATCAGGTTCAGCTCATTTTTTACTTCCTCCAGAGAGCCGAACGGGAACAGGGCGTCATACGGGATCGTTCCCTTGACGTAATATGTTGTCAGCATCGGGTTGTACGGGCCGAAATCCGTGTCTGAATACACATGGATCTCCGCCTCTGCATCCCGCTGCCGGGCTTCCTTTGCCGCGCTGTACCCAGCGCCGCCGAAGCCGATGATAGCGATCTTCTTCATATTATCCTTAAATCCTCCCGTTGTAAAGGCCGGACAGACGATGCTTGCCGCGCCCGTCCGGGTCGTACCGAAAGCCAGGGATAAAGCAAATGCTGTATCCCTGGCTGCCGTATTTTGCGTTAGGAAAGCAGACTGCCGAGCGCGGCGATGTCCTCGCAATTTTCAATGTTGCAGAGAACTTCGATCGCCTTCTCCAGCTTTTCGCCCTGCAGGACCGGTGCGGCCTGCACGCGGAACCGCTCCACAAACTGCTCGCGCGTCATCATGTTCTTCGGATGACCCGGGTGAGCGTCCATAGACTTCTGGAACACTTCCCCGTTCTTCAGCTTGATCGTGACGGTCTTCATCGGGTAGGAGCCGGTGCGGAACTGCTTGAAGCCGGTCAGCGGGGAATCCGTAGGAGACTCGCCGCCGTGGATGCGCTGCGCCAGAGCAAGCACCTTGGGGTTGACCATGTTTTCCTTCGTGAACCACTGCGCGCCCGGGTTGGGATCGTACAGCATGGCGGCCACGACGAACGGAATGGAGAACTGAGCGTGGGTCACGGAGGTGAAGCCCTCGGCAGGCGCCCACATACGCTCGGCGACCGGCGGATCAACGACGATCTCTTCCACGTCCTCGGGCCCGAAGCCATGCTCCTTGCGCAGATCGGCGACGATCTCCGCGGTGGTCTGCACCCACATGTTGGCAGGCCAGTGCTTCATCAGGGTCTCCATCGTGAGATAGCGCGTGCCGAGATCCTTGGTGAGCCAGGAGATATCGGCCTCGCCGGAGACGACTCTCGTCTCGCCGCTGCCGTTGTTCGCGTCGTCACCGCAGATGACGCCGGTGTAGCAGCGGGGCTCGTCGAGCGCGTCGAGCTGGTTGTGGATGCCCTTCTCCACGGCCTTCGCGATCATGAAGCCGTCACGGGCGCGGTAGCCGTGCTCGTAGTGGTAGAAGTCGGACATGGTGGTAGCGTGGTACGCCGTGGGCAGCGTGCTGCTCTCGCAGCCGACGCCGATGGCCTGGTTGACCTTGCGCGCATCGAAGCCGTAGAGCTTCGCAATGGGGATGATGCAGCCGAAGATCTGCCAGCTCGTCAGGCCCCAGCCCTTCGTCTTCCAGCGAAGATCGGACGGCTGCACGGCCATCGCGATGCGCTGATAGACCTCATAACCGGCGACGATGGCAGTGAGCAGGTCCTTGCCGCTCTTGTGCTTCTCTTCGGAAGCCAGCCACGCGCAGGGGATGATACCCGCGGAGGGGTGGCCCGTCCAGGAGCAATCTTCCCAGTCGAGGGAGTCGGACATGGTGCCGAGCGCGAGCGCGGCGTTCACGGGAGCGAGCTTCTCGCCCGTGCCCCAAACGGTCGTCGGGCCGCCGATACCGCCGTTGGCCTCGCGGGACATTTCGCGCACCTTCTCGCTGATGGGGGTGTTGCGCGCAGCCAGCGTGACGCCGATGGTCTGGAGCATGATCATCTTGGCGCGCTCGATAACTTCGGCGGGGATATCCTCATACTTCAGGTTGACCGTATACTCGCTCAGTTCCTGCGTGTAGGTAGTCGGAGTGAGAAAATTATTATCCTTATGGAAACGATTGTATCGCATTTTGTACCTCCTACTTCATGATGTCATTCTGAACTCTTGTGCCTATGCACGCGAGATCAATAGAAATACTGCGGCAGACCGGACACATCGTCATACTCGTCGAGATGGCAGATGGTCTCAATGGCGCCTTCGATCTTCTTCGGAGTCAGGACATAGCGCGTGAGCATACGGAAGTCATCCTTGAACTCGTCACGGGTGAGCATGTAGCTCGGGTGGCCGGGATGCGTGAAGAGACTCTCGGTGTACTCGGTGCCGTCCTTCAGGCGCACGGTCATGAACTTCTCGGGGTGCTTGCCCTCGATGAGGTCCTTGATGAACTTGTTGCCGCCCATCTTCACGAAGCCGTCGGCCTTGACCTTGTTCATCAGCGCAACGATCTTCGGATCGACCATCGTTTCGGGCTGATACCAGATCGCGCCCGGCTCGGGATGATACATGGCGCACGCGGTGCAGTACGGGATGGAGAACTGCGCCTGGGTGACGGACTTGTAGCCCCAATCGGAGTACCAGTGACGGAAGGCAACGGACGGACGGATGATGATCTCCTCGACGTCGTCGGGGTTGAACTTGTACTTATTGATGAGATTGCGGGCGAGCTCGGCATAGGTCTGCACGAACACGTTCGCCGGGCTGTGCTTGACGAGGATCATGTTCATGAGGAACCACTCGGTGCCGAGATCCTTCGTGAGCCAGGTGATGTCGGGCTCGACGGTGTGGTTGAAGTAAGCGGTGCCGTCGTCAAAGGCGTCTTCCATGTTCTCGATGCCGAGCATGGCGGTCTTGATCATGGTGACGGTGGACTCGTTCTTGAAGCCGTAGAGGTAGTTGAGCGAGTCGGACATGGTCGCCTCATGGACGTTGCAGGAGATGATGGAGCAGGCGGTGCCGATGCCGAAGGCGCGGTTCATCTTTTCCTCGGACAGGTCAAGGAGCTTCATGAGCACCGTGAGGTTGCCGAAGATGTTGTAGCTGACGATGTTGGTGCGGCCGGCGAGCGCGATACGCTGGTAGACCTCATAGCCGGCGACGATGGCGGTGAGCACATCCTTGCCGCTCTTCTTGAGCACCTCGCCCGCCACAACGGCGGTGGTGATGATGCCGGCCGAGGGGTGGCCGGTCACGGAGCAGTCTTCCCAGTCGAGCATGTCGCCCATCGTGCCGGCGACAAACGTGGCCGCTTCCCAGCTGACCTTTTTGCCGTCTGCCCAGATGGTGGCAATCTCTTCGCCGCCGGGGGACATTTCCTTGGCGATTTCGATGGCGTCCTTGATTTCCTGCAGTTCGGAGCTGCAAAGGCAGACACCGACGGTGTGCAGAACCATCATCTTGGCACGCTCGATAACCACGGGCGGGATGTCCTCATATTTCAGTTCCTTAACAAAATGGACGATCTGCTTGGTGTTATCGGTGGTAATTCCGTGATAATTGAATCCCATTATATTTCCTCCTTGCAGTTTTCAGTCGCCGCATGGCGATTTTCAAATGGTAAAGAGTTTCCCGAGATTGGGAAGCTTGTCGTTTACGCCGGAGTGGCGCAGGCACGCCCAGAGGCTGGCTTGATGGCTCGTGATGACCGGCATGCCGAGATCGTCCTCGAGCGCCGGGATGAGCTCCATCGTGCCGAGACCCATGCAGCTGAGGAAGAACACCTCCGCGCCGGTCGTATCCAGCTTCATCGCGTTGCGGTAAAGGTGCCGCTTGCTCGCGTGGCCGAACTCGCCGACCTTGTTGAAGCCGATGCCGGTGATGGACGTTACCTCGATGCCGTTGTCCTCGAGGAACTTCTTCTCCGCCTGGTTCGTGTCCTCCGGGTACGGCGTCATGACGACGGTCTTCTTGAGACCGAGCGCTTCAAAGGCCTCGAGCACCGCAGTGCTCGTCGTAAGGCCGGGACAGCCGCTCGCCCGCTCGATGCGCTCGATGCATTCCTTGTCAAAGCCGTAGCCCTTGATGCAGCTGCCGGACGTGCAGCCGAAGAGAATGACGTCGTGCGGGCTCTTGCGGTACATCTTCGCCGCTTCCTCGAGCTGATCCGAGAGAAACACCAGTCCCTCCGGCGTCGGGCCGGGGAACCAGAGGCGGGTGCTGTCGAAGGACACGCCCTCCGGGGCGTATTTGTTGAAAGCATATTCGACCTTGTCGTCGATCGGCGCGATCACGCCGATCCTTGCTCTCCAACCGTAGTAGTTTTCCATGTTATCGACCCTTTCCTTTCGTGAAGTTTACAGGGTGAACAGCTTGCCGAGCTTCGGCATCTTCGTGCCGATCCGGCAGTGCCGCAGCGCACTCCAGAGCGTCGCCTGATGACTGGTGATCACGGGGATGCCCATGTTCTTTTCCAGATCATCGATGATCTCCATCGTGGTCAGACCCATGCAGCTCAGGAAAAAGGTATCCGCACCCTTCAGATCCATGCGAGTGGCGTTCCGATACAGGAAAACCTCGTCCGCATCCTCAAAGCTCAGTCCGTCGGCGCGGCTGAACGGGCTCATGTCCATGCCGACGATGTTCGTCACTTCAAAGCCATTGTCCTCAAGGAATTTCTTCTCGGCCTCGTTCGTCGCCTCAGGATAGGGCGTGAGGACGGCCACCTTTTTGGTGCCCAGCGCACGGAGGCCTTCCAGCACGGCGGTGCTCGTCGTGAGGCCGGGGATACCGGAGGCGCGCTCGATCTGGTTGATGCACTCCTGATCCCAGCCGACACCCTTGATGCAGCTGCCGGACGTGCAGCCAAACACCACGAGCTGGTACGGCATGCCCTTATATTTGGCCGCCGTCTCTTCGAGCTGGTCGGTAAGAATGGTCAGTCCCTCGGGCGTCGGGCCGGGAAAGTTGATCTTCATGGATGCAAAGGATACGCCTTCCGGCGCATAGAGGTGAAACGCGTGCTCGGCATTCTCGCTCATGGGAGTGATCAGGCCGATCTTTGCTCTCCAACCATACATAAGCTTTGTTTCCTTTCTGGCGCATCGGTTTGCTTTTCGCAGCGCAATTAATAAAGGTGTAAGCGGCTTGCCGCGCGCCGGTCATTTTCGGATAGTGCAGGGGATATCTCCACCGCACATACCGCTCTCTTCGTCTCCTATTTTCGTCAAAGGACGGCGTAATGTCAAAGCGTAATGCTCCGTATCCCATATTTCGACGCTTCTGATATCCCATACCAAAAAACCTAATAGCCAAAGCGGTTGATTCCGGGGGACATCTGTTTTATGATGACGGCGGAATCCGGTAATCGGCCGCGCCGCTGTCCGGCGGCAGATCAGCAGGTTTCCGAACTTCTCCATTTGTCCGCAAGCCGTGCGTACCGCTCTCTTCAAATCCGCAGTCCACGACTTGACGGCAGAGAGGATAAAGGAGCTTCCCCGCAACAGGCTCCGCTCTGCATCCTGAGAAAAGAAAATGAAAGGGATGTTCACTCAAATGGAAAAGATTTCTGCTTCCGTTCCCGCGAAGAGAAAGGGCTACACGCCCATGCAGTGGGTCCACATGGTCATCACGCTGGCGCTCATGTTCCTCTTCGGCTACCTTCCCCCGTTCGCGACCGTCACCCCGCTCGGCATGAAGCTGCTCGGCGTCTTCATCGGCGTCATTTACGGCTACTCCGCCTGCGGCGACATCATCTGGCCGTCTCTGTTCGCGATCATCGCGTTCGGCATCAGCGGCTACTCCAGCATGGCGCAGGTCATCACCAACGGCCTCGGCCATAACGTCGTGTTCCAGAGCATCGTCGGCTTCGTGGCCGCCGGTTCCCTCTCCTACTACGGCTTCGGCAAGTGGTTCGTCCGCTGGTCTCTCTCCAAGCCCATCTTCAAGAAGAGCCCGATGCTCTATGTCTGGGCCTTCTTCGTGATCTTCGGTCTGTCCTGCGTCGTCGTCAACCAGATCGTCCTCTCCCTGATCCTCTACGGCATCTGGAACGACATCGCCGACAACTGCGGCTACGATGAGAAGAGCGGCTTCCGCTACGTCGGCTTCGGCGGCGTTATGCTCAGCACCGTGCTCGGCGGCGGCATGATCCCCTACCAGAGCTGGATGCTCGGCCTGGCGAACAATTGGTCCGCCTCTACCGGTACACAGCTGAACATGGGCGTCATGGCCTGCATCACTATCCCCACGACCGTCCTCATCATCACGGCTTACGTTTTCACCTCCAAGTGGCTATTCAAGATCGACTACAGCAAGATGCAGCGCTTCGATGAGACCAAGCTCGGCGAGGACAGCAAGGTCATGCGTCCCCGCGTCAAGCGCATCCTCATCGTCTACTGCCTGACCGTTATCATCTGCATCCTCGGCAACACCCTCATCGGCTCCAAGCTCGCCACGCTCGTCAACCAGACCATCACGGTCGCCGGCTGCTACTGCATCTGCGCCGCCATCCTGCTCGTCCTTCCGAGCGGCGAAGGCGACGGACAGCCCTGCATCGTATTCAAGGAAGTCAAGAACACCGCCATCAGCTGGGAAGTCATTCTCATGTGCGCCGTGACGCTGCCGCTCTCGAGCGCCGTTACGAGCGAGGGCACCGGCGTTGTTCCCTGGATCAGCGGCGTGTTCGCCCCGATCTTCGCCGGAAAGGGTCCCGGCTTCATTCTTGTGTTCACGATCATCGTTTCCATGATCCTCACCAACCTCGGCTCGAACATCGCGTTCGGCTCGGCTCTGATCCCCATTATTGCTCCGTTCACCGTTGCCGCCGGCATGAACCCGACGCTCGCGGGCGCCGCTCTGATCTACATGGTCAACGTCGGCCTGATCCTCCCCGGCGCTTCCGCTCCTGCGGCCATCTTCCACTCCCAGCCGACGCTGCCCAACGGCGGCATGCGCATCAAGACGGCCTCGGTCGGCGCACTCTCTGTTCTTATTGTCGGCATCCCGGTGTTCCTGCTCATCAACCTGCTCGTCCACTGAGTTTTTCGTATAGTCTCTAAACTCGTATAGTCACACAGTATCCCTCTCTTCCCTTCCTGCGCTGCCCAACTCCTGGCGAGGGGCTGAAAAAAACGGATCAAAACCCGGTTTCAGCCCCTTTCCGGCAGCAATGGATCGTGCTATAATGTAAAGGAGAATGTATTATGGTTCGTAAAATTACCGTTATCGGCGCCGGTTCCACCGGCCACGCCGTTGCTTCCGTTATGTCCCAGCGCGGCTTTGAAGTCACCTTCCACGACGACGAGCGCTTCGCTTCCCGCTTCCAGGATATTGAAGAGCTCGGCGGCATCACGCTGCGCGGCGGCATGCACGGCACGGGCAAGCCCGTGTGCATGACCACCGACCCCGAAAAGGCTGTCCGCGGAGCGGAAGTCATTTTCGTCCACGTCATGGCCGACCGCCACGAGGAGATTGCCCGCCGCATCGCCCCTTATGTGGAAGACGGCCAGCACATCCTCATCATCCCCGGCAACCTCGCCTCCTTCGTGTTCCGCAAGGTTTTCGACGAGATGGGCGTTACCGCCAAGGTCACCCTGACCGAGAAGGAAGGCAACTTCTGCCCCTGCCGTCTGACCGGCAAGGCCGAAGTCACGACCGGCATGCCTCTGAATCTCAAGGGCAAGGTTGCTTCCCTCCCCACCTCCGATACCGCGCGCGTGCTCAAGGATCTTGAGGGCGTCGTGGAATACACCGCCAACCGCAACGTCTTTGAAGGCGTCATCAACGCAGGCAACGTCATCAACCACATCGCGAGCACCGTTCTCTCCGCCGCGGAGATCGACCACAAGGGTCATGACTACTCCCTCTTCCAGTATGCCTTCACGCCGCGCGTTGTGCACTGCGTCGGCAAGATCCGCGAGGAGCGCAAGGCCGTTATCGAGGCCATGGGCATGACCGAGCACGGCAACCCGATGGGCATGATCGAAAAGGTGCAGCATCTCGACGAGCATCCCGAAGTTCACATCTTCTACAAGTACATGGACGGCCCCTTCGCGCTTGACCACCGCTATCTCCACGAGGACTGCGGCTGCGGCGGCGCGTTCGCCCTGTCCGTTGCGGAGCACCTCGGCATGGATATGCCGGTGCTGCGCTCCTTCCTCGGCGTAGCCGGAGCGATCAACGACCGCGATTATATCCACGGCGGCCGCACGCTGGAGAATCTCGGCTTCCCGAAGGACATGCCGCTCGAAGAGATCTACAAGGCTATTGAATGATCTTTAACAAAAGCTTTACGAAAAACCGCATATTTTCCCGAATTCCCGGTTAGAAGCACTACAGGAGGAGTCGATTTTTCGACCCCTCCTGTTCGGCTATTTGAACGTAATCATTCTCATCGGAGAATAATAGAAAGAAAAGAGTGTGACGCTCATGCAGTTGGAGTACTTCCCCTACATTCTGGAGATCGGCCGGCAGAAATCCGTTTCTGCCGCGGCGAAGGCTTTAAACCTTCGCCAGACGACGCTTAGCTCCATTCTCAGCTCGGTGGAAGAGGAGGTCGGCTTTTCCATTTTCTGCCGCACTCCGAACGGCATGGTGCCCACGATCCTCGGCGAGCAGTTTCTCGATGCGCTGCGCGACATCAACGTGCAGGCGGAGCTGCTCTACAGCCTTACGACACACGAGAGCGTTCATGCGCAGCCGGTGCATATCGTCGTCACGCCGGCGACCGGCGCGGGCGTTGCGCTCGAGCTTACACAGCGTTTTCACGCTTACGAGCTCAAATGCGATCTCTTTTTCGAGGAGCAGCCGCGTCCGGCGGCGCTGCCGATGATATTGCAGGGCAACGCAAATATCTGTCTTTTCTATGTCTCCGACAGTGAGATCAACGAGCTTCGGCAGGAGCTGGAGGAAAAGGGTCTGCATATCACGCCGCTGCTCGCTACGGAGTTCTGCGGCATCGTAACGCGCGACCATCCGCTCGCTAAGCTTGATGTGCTGCAAAAGGAGAATCTTTCCGCCTCCCCCATCATCACCGCCACCGGCTTTTTCTCCGGCGGCGCGCGCTTTGCCCGCTGGGCCTCGCAGCATTGCCAGATCACATCCGTTCCGAATTTCTATCTTCTCCGGTCGGTCATGGAGCAGGAAAACATGCTCGGCATCGGCACAGCTTTTACGTTTGCCGCCGCAAAGATCTACGATCCGGCGCGCCACAAGCTGCTTCACTTCTCCGAAGACCTTTTCTCTCCGCAGATGCACTATTGTCTTATACAGCGTGATGAATCCTATCTCCGATATCCGGAGAAGATCATGACCAACGAGATCCTGGACTATTTCCGCACGTTTTCCGCCGAGGAATACGGCGGACAGTTCATCGGCAAGGGGGAGGGCGCATGAGGCTCGAACATCTGCATTATCTGCTGTGCGTAGCACAGCATCACTCGATCTCCGCCGCCGCGCGCGAGCTTTTCATCAGCCAGACGGCTCTCTCCGCCATTGTGAACAAAACCGAGGACGAGCTCGGCTTCCCCGTTTTCGAGCGCGTGCGCGACGGTGTTGTCCCCACGGAGGAGGGCAAGGAGGTTCTCTCCAATGCCTGGGACATTCTCTCGCGCTGGCAGGATGTCATTGCGCTGGGGACCGACGCCGAGAAGCGCCTGCTCCCGGTCAGCATTCTTGCCTCGCCGAGCGTTATGTGCGGTCTTACACTGCCGCTCACGCACTGGTATCAGGAAAAGGTGCCGCGCGGACAGCTCCGCTTTCACGAGGTCGTCGGCATGAAGGTCGGCTCGGAGATCGTACAGAGCAACTATAATATTGGCCTCACCTATTTCTCGCCGGACGGACTCGACGATTTTTCCTCCATGGCACAGAAATACCAGGTGCAGATCACGCCGGTATACGACGATAAGCTCTATCTTATCGCGCGGCGCGATCACCCCATCTACCGGCAGAAAACCGTTGATATAATGTCGCTCACAAACGAGCGGTTCGCGATACTGCCGCAGTTTCTCTACAGCTACAGCCGCATCTTCTATTCGCAGAACATGGATCCGAGCAATCGCATCACGGTATACCCCAACGTCCCGCTTGTCAAAACGGCCGTGCTCCGCTGGAACGTCCTCGGCGTTATGAGCGGCTATGCCGCCACGCAGGATCACAGCGTGGAAAACGATGAGTTTTCGCTCGTACCGCTTCCCGGTCAGGCGCGGGAAAATGGTCTGAAGCTCTATCTCATCCACCAGCGCCTCTCCAATCTGCACCAGAGCGAGAAAATCGCGCTCGAGTGCATTCAGGAGTATTTCTCCTCCCTCCCCCCGCTCTCCGAGATCCTTCCGCAGTAGATCCCGGAGGAAGTCTGGTCAACCATAGCGTGCGCGTTCGGTTTTTCTTTACGCCCCGCAGGGACAATGCTATACTGCTTTCGTCGAGACATCTGCATTCGGAAACGAAGGGAGATTTTTATGAGAAATTACGCGATAGAGCGGGAAATGTACCGCCGGGCAGTAGAACTGATAGAAAAACGCTATCCCTCCGGCTGGGGCGGCGCGGGCGTCGTTCATACGTCCAACGGCAACTATTATACAAGCGTCAGCATCGAGACCGCCAACGCCTCCGCCACTTTATGCATTGAAACCGGCGCGATACTGGAAGCGCATAAATTCAATGAAAAAGTGACCCATTGCCTGTGTCTTGTCCGGGAGGATGAAACCTCCCCCTATCGGGTGTTATCCCCTTGCGGCATTTGTCAGGAGCGCCTGAGATACTGGGGCGAGGATGTACAGGTAGCAGTCACTACGGACGAAGAAGAGATCAAATTTGTGGAACTGCGGGAATTGCAGCCGTATCATTGGACAAAAGTCTACCCCGCGGAAGAGCTGGAGCATTGGGAAGCGTGATTTAATCGAGGATTTCCTCCGCCGTGCAATACGAACGAGCTTTGGCTTTACAGGCCAGCAGAAAAGAGGTATATTGAAATCATACCACGGCAAAAACAGTATAAAAGGATGGAGAAAAAGATGATCAAAAAACTATCTCTGGTACTGCTTATCGCCGCTCTTATGCTTACTGTGACCGGCTGCAGCGCCACCGACTACAAAACCGCAACAGAACTCATGGATAATGGGAATCCAGCAGCAGCCTCTGAAATGTTCAAGGCTCTCGGCGACTATAAGGACAGCGCCTCCCTGGCAACGGCATGCGACTATGCGGTCGCAAAAAGCACTTATGATGCCGGAAACTTTGAACAGGCTGCCGCGCTTTTCACTGCTCTCGGCAGCTATGACGACAGCGAGGCGATGGCTTCTCAGGCCAGCGATAAAGCTTTGGCAAAAAAACTTGTCGGAAACTGGGTATCCAACGAGTTGGATGTAACAGCTATTTTCACACAGGCTCTATACACCGCCATTGACGACGATGAATCCTCCAAGGCGCTCCTGGATTGCATGGATTTGGGTGCTCTCACGTTGAAATATTCGCTTGAGTTCACCGACAAGGGCACGTTCGTCATGTCGGCAGAAAACGGATCCGCTGCCGCATTGATCGATGCGTTCTATACCGCATTTACCGACGGGCTCGTCATATATCTGGAAAAAGAGATCCAGCAGGGCGCGGACATCAACGGTTATTCGGTCGAGGAGCTTTTGCAGGCATATGGATGCACGACGACACGCGAGCTCATTGAAGCCATGCTGGAAATGTCGCTGGACGACTTCATGGCCAGCATTCTCTCCAAGGAATCTCTGCAGGAGCTGATCGACAACAGCACCTTCAACGGCGTGTATTCCGTGGAAAACGGTGAGATCGATCTGACCATCGGCAGGGATCAGAGCATTGCCGTCTATGACGAGAGCTCCGATACGTTCTCCCTCGTCGATGAGGAGATCGCCGATACGACGATCGTATTCTCCCGCGCATAATAACAGCTCCGCTCCATATGATGTACATAAAGTCTCCCGCGGCCAGATGGACGCGGGAGACTTTATGTACAAGCTGAAAAACCGGCACCCCCGATAAGGGGTACCGGTTTTTGGTGCAACAAGGCAATCCAAATCCGAACCGTTTTTGTTGCTGATAGCTTCCTGCAATTCCGTGAAGGTGATGGTTT
>CAKTBC010000003.1 GCA_934533005.1 uncultured Oscillospiraceae bacterium
AGCCCGACGATCACGCAGCTGGCCGAAACGCTCGGCATTTCCCAGCCGAACGCCACCTATAAGGTCAACAACCTTGTAGCAAAAGGCTACGTGTGCAAAACGACGTCGGAGGACGACAAGCGCGAGTGCCGTATCACGGTCGGCGAGCGGTTTTACAAGTATTACGGCAACTCCACGCGCTTCATCGACGACGCCGTGGACGCGCTGCGCGCGGACTATTCCGAGGACGAATTGAAAACCTTTGAAAAGGTCCTGCACACCCTGAACCGGCACATCGAAACGAGGGAGGAAAATCAATGACAACCGGAATGAATCTCTGGGATGCCGACGTATGGAGCTTTGTGCTGACGCTCTCGCTGCTGTTCGCGGCGATGATCGCGGCGAACGTGCTCCGCCGGGTCTGCCCGTTTATCCGCAAGGCGCTGATCCCGAGCTCCGTGCTCGGCGGATTTCTGCTGCTGCTCGCCAACGCCATCGCCCGCTGGGGCTTCCACCACCCGCTCTTTTCGACCGGCACGCTCGAAATTCTCACATACCACGGTCTCGGTCTCGGCTTTGCCGCGCTTGCACTGCGAAACACCGAAAAGAAAACGGACGGCCGCTCCCGCACCGGCGCCTTCGATACCGGCGTTACGGTCGTGAACGGATATCTTTTGCAGGCGGTGCTTGGCCTGATCGTGACGATCGGGCTCTATTACGCCATCCGCAGCTTTTATGCCTCCGGGCTGCTCCTCCCGATGGGCTACGGCCAGGGGCCGGGGCAGGCGTACAACTGGGGTCACAACTACGAAATGCAGTGGGGCTTTGAAAACGGCACGAGCTTCGGCCTTGCCGTGGCCGCGATGGGCTTTGTTTCGGCGAGCGTCGGCGGCGTCATTTATCTGAACTGGCTGCGCCGCAAGGGCATTTTTCAGGGCCGCCTCGGCGAGGACACCAAGGATAACGTCACGCTCTCGACCTTCACCGGCGACAATGAGGTGCCGATCTCGGAGTCGATGGACAAATTCACGATCCAGCTCGCGCTCGTGTTCCTCGCCTATGCGCTCGCGTATCTCTTTATGAAGGGCATCAACTCGCTGCTCGATCCCACCGGGGCAGGCGCGAAAGGGCTCGCCGGAACGGTGCAGGGCATGATCTGGGGCTTCCAGTTCCTCTTCAGCAGCGTTTTCGGCATGCTCATCAAGGCGGTGATGAGGGCGCTTCGCAAAAAGGGTATCATGCACCGCGAGTACACCAACAGCTTTCTGCAGAACCGCATCGCAGGCTTCATGTTCGATTTAATGGTCGTGGCGTCCATCGCGGCGATCGACCTTTCGGCGTTCCGCGACCACCGGTTTGTCTTGCCGCTGACGGTCATCAGCATCGTGGGCGCGTTCGGCACATACTTCTACCTCCGGTTCGTCTGCAAGCGCGTGTTCCCGTGGTATGAGCACGAGGCGTTTCTCTCGCTTTACGGCATGCAGACCGGCACGGCGTCCACCGGCGTCATCCTTCTGCGGGAAATCGACCCGCAGTTTGAAACGCAGGCGAGCGACAATCTTGTCTACCACATGCCGTGGGCGATTCTCTTTGGCGCGCCGATGTTTCTGCTTGTCGGCGTCGCGCCGCAGAGCGTCGGAAAGTCGTGGATGGTGCTCGGTGTGTGCGCCGCGCTGTTCGTTGTATTCAACGTGATCCTCTTCCGCCGGTCGATCTTTCGGCACAAGGCCGCTAAGAAGTAACGAGTTCTCATAGGTATGATACTGGGGCAGCCATTCGGATGAATGGCTGCCCCATGCTGTTTTATAATTGATAGGGCCCGTGGCCCTCCTGCCAGCCGACAAAGTCGTTGACGATCTCGCGCATGGCGGCAAAGTCCGCTGCCTGCGCCGCTCTCTGGCGGAGCTTTTCGCGCTCCGGCTCGGTGAGCGCGCTGAACTTTTCGAGCGCGATGCCGTTTTCTGCGAGAGCACGATCAAAGTCCGTTTTTATGGATCGGTTTTCATACATCCTGCATCCCCTCCTCGCGGAGAGTATGCCACGGGAGAAGCTTTTTATGCGTTCTCACCGCTCATGTAATCGTAATAATCCGACTCACTTGCAAAGAGCATGTATTTCCCGCTCACCAGTCCGTAATATCCGCCGTGGGTGTAATAGCCGCGCATCGTGCCGTCCTCCTTACCTTGTTTGCAAGATAAGGATACAACGCAGGATGTACCATAAAACGGACTTCCATTGCTTAAAGCCTCCTCTGTGTAAGGGGAGGTGGCAAAACCGGAGGTTTTGACGGAGGGGTTGTCAGGTTTTCTGCAAGGCGAAAGTGACAATCCCTCAGTCGGCTCCGCCGACAGCTCCCTTTACACAAGGGAGCCTTTTTCAGAAGCGAAATTCCGCGGTCTCGTCCGCCATGCGCAGAACACGCCGCCGGGCTTCCTCCATGGTTTCCGGCTTCGGCTCCTCTGCCGCTTCAATCTCGGCTTCCGCAGCTTCGCGCTCACGGTGCTTTTCGCCGCGTACCGCGGCGGTCACGGTGCCGCCGAGAATGGCAGCGCCCCCCGCAAGCTTCACAAACGCCGCGGCGGTCGAGTATCCCGCCCACACGAGCGGCAGCACCTCGTCGAGCGCAATGAGCGCCGCCGCACCGCCGAGCAGCCACCAGAGGTTTTTCTTTTTCACGATGTCCCGCAGCTTTTTCTCCGGGAAGAACGCCTTCACAAAAGCGGCGAGACCGGCGGCCAAGGCGAGCACCGTGAGCCCCCAGCCGAACACTGCGGCAGCCGCCGTAGGCAGCGTCGCGGCAAGAAGGGCGCTCGCACCCGAGGCCGTGAGCCATGCCGCACCACCGATCCCGGCAGCGACGAGCACCCGCGCGCCGAATGGGAGACGAGCAAACCACGCCGCCGCGCGCTGCGCCTTTTTCTTTTCCTCTTCGCTCTCGGCAGCGGCTTCGGCCTGCGTTTCGGGCGCGACGCCTCCCGCGCCGCGAAGCGGCACGGTCTCGACGATGGGCGTCGGGAAATCCTCCGCGCCGTCATCAAAAACGCCGTCGTCCGGCAGAATGCCGCCGACCATCACGCTTGCGCTCGCCACGGTGGCGACCGCAGCGGCCGTCGCCTGGCGCTTGAGCTTTTCGCGTTTGTATCGATCCATATTCTCTCAGACCATTTTCTCGGGGCGGTACGCGGCGTCAAACGCCTCGGCCGTCATATAGCCGAGCCGGAGGCAGCTCTCGCGCAGCGTGAGATTTTCACGGTGCGCAAGCTTTGCTACCTCAGCGGCACGCTCGTAGCCGATGTGCGGCGTGAGCGCCGTGACGAGCATGAGTGAGCGCTCCATATTCTCCGCCATCTTCTCGCGGTTCGCGCGGAGGCCGGAAACGCAGCGCTCATCAAAGGACGCGATGGACGCACTGAGGAGCCGGGCGGACTGCAAGAAGTTATAAATGCACACCGGCAGAAAGACGTTCAGCTCAAAGTTTCCCTGCGACGCAGCGAGCCCCACGGCGGTATCGTTGCCCAGCACCTGCACCGCCGTCATCGTGACCTGCTCGCATTGCGTGGGGTTGACTTTTCCCGGCATGATGGACGAGCCGGGTTCGTTTTCTGGGATGAGGATTTCGCCCAGCCCGCAGCGCGGCCCGGAGGCGAGCCAGCGGACATCGTTGGCGATCTTCATCACATCGCACGCGAGCGCCTTGAGCGCGCCGTGGGCGAACACAAGCTCAGAGCGCGACGTGAGCGCGTGGAACTTATTCTCCGCCGTCACAAATTTGCGGCCGCTCAGCGCGCTGATGCGCTCGGCGGACAGCGCAGCAAAGCCCGCCGGGGCGTTCAGCCCCGTGCCGACGGCAGTGCCGCCAAGGGCGAGCGCGCGCAGCGGCTCCACGGCGGCGCGAAGCAGCTCGATGTCCGTTTCAACGCTCGCGCGCCAGCCGGAGATCTCCTGCGAGAAGCGAAGCGGCACGGCGTCCTGCAAATGCGTGCGCCCGACCTTCAGCACATCCTCGTTCTCCGATTCCAGCCGCCGGAGCGTCTGCACGAAGCGCTCGCACACCGGGAGGAGGTGTTCCTCCAGCGCGATGACGGCGGCAATGTGCATCGCCGTCGGGAATGTGTCGTTCGAGGACTGCGACATATTCACATCGTCGTTCGGGTGGAGGAGCTTCTTTCCGGCGATGGCGTTGCCGCGGTTTGCCACGACCTCGTTGACGTTCATGTTCGACTGCGTGCCGCTCCCGGTCTGGAATACGACGAGCGGGAAATTGCCGTTGAGCTGCCCGGCCAAAATCTCGTCGCACGCGCGCGATATGGCAGCGCACTTTTCCTCGGTCATCCGGTGCGGCACGAGCGCACGGTTGGCCTCCGCCGCCGCCTTTTTCAAAATGGCAAAGGCGCGGAGGAGCTCCTCCGGCATCGTTTCATGACCCGCTCCGGCGGGAAAGTTCCGGCGGCTGCGCTCGGTCTGCGCGCCCCAGTATTTATCCGCAGGGACGGCGATCTCGCCCATGGAATCGTGTTCGATGCGCATGTTCTCTTCCGGCATAGTACGTCTCTCTTTCGCAGAAATATGGATGGGCGGGGTGATATCCGCCCCGCCCATCCTGCTTTTCTTTTATTTGGGCTGGCGGCCGTTGCAAAGGTAGAACACCGTCAGCAGTCCGGGGCCGCAGTGCGCGCCGATGACGACGCCGAGCGTCGTGATCGTGATTTCGCCGACCTGGGGATACGCCTTGCGGATCTCGTCGCGCACCCATTCGGCGTCGGCGACGCAGTCCGCCTGCAGGATGTGTATCTCCGTGCCGGTCGGGTCGCACTCGCTGAAATCGTGCAGGATCCCGTCGCGGATGGCGCGCAGCGCCGCCTTGCGGCCGCGCACCTTCTGAGCGACATCAAGCGTACCGGCGTTGGGGACATACAGCACGGGCTTAATGTCGAGGATTGAGCCGACGAGCGCGGCGCTGTTCGAAACGCGGCCGCCCTCCTTGAGATAGTTGAGATCGTCCACGGTGAAGCGGTGGGCGATGCGTAGCTTGTTCTCCTCGCCCCAGGCGACGACCTCGTCGAAGCTTGCCCCGGCTTCCTTGCGGCGCACCATGTTCATCACCAGCAGGCCCAGACCGCCGGAGATGCAGAGCGTGTCCATCACATAGAGCTTCCGCTCGGGGAACTCGGCGCGCAGCTTGTCCGCAGCCTTGTTCGCGTTGACGAAAGACACCGACATCTTCTGCGACATATCAAGGAAGATCACGTCCTTCCCCTCGTCGAGGAACGTTTTGAGAAAATCGTAGTACACGAACTCGTTGATCATCGAGGTGTGCAGCTTGTCGCCCCGGCGCATGCCGGCGTAGACCGCGGCGCGGGTCTCCTCGCGGCAGTCATCCTCGCGCGGCTCGTCGTTCACGGTGTAGGAATACGCGATGAACGGGATGTTGTGCTCCTCCAGCCACGTGCGCGGCAGGTCGGAGGTGGAAGAAGTCGCAATGATGTAGTCAGACATGGTATATCCCCTCTCTGTAGTGATTTCATTCAATCTCCGAAGAGCGCGGAGAGCATTTTGCCGACGCGCTGAAGGAAACCGCGGACGCTGTCCCACACCGTTCCGGCGGTGGACAGGGCGTTTTCGCCGGTCTCGCGGATCTTTTCCACCGTTTCGGGCAGATCCTGCATGCGCTCGGCAAGTCCCGAGCCGCCGAGGCTCTGGATCTTACGGAAGAGATCGGCGAGCTGCTGCGTCTGCGCGTCGTTGAGCGTTATGCCGCGCTCGGCGGCAAGGGAGCGGATGCGCTCGCGCAGCTCGTCATCGGAGAGCGCGGAGAGCTCATCAAAAAAGTCGCTCATGCTGCGGAGAAGCTCTTCCAGCTGCGAGGTGTCCAGCTCCTTGGAGAGCTCGTCCGATTCACGCAGCGCCGCAGCGGCAGTCTCTTTTGCCTCTGCGTCAAGCGGAACGCAGGTGAGCGTTTCGTACGCCTTACACACAGCGGGCAGCACGGCGAGCGCGCTCGTCTCCTCTGGCGCGGCAACAATGATCTCCGCGTCCGTTATCCCGGCGGCGGTGAGCGCCGCAGCAATGGCGGTCTCCGCGCCGGTGATGTTGGAAAGCGAGAGCGAAAGCCCCTCGCCGCCGGAACGGATGCGCATAAATACGCCGACGGACGCCGCCTTTTCCGGCGCATCGGCAAAGCACGCTTCTGCCTCCGCGCGGGGGAGCGTCAGCTCCATTGCCGTGCCGCGCTCAACACCGAGCGCAGTGAAAATGCCGTCGGTTTCGCCGAGCGTGAGCTCTTCGCCGAGCACGACGCAGCTGTCCCCCGGCACGGCGAGCGCCGCCGAGGAAAGCAGCAGCAAAACAAGAATACAGGAAATGAGCTTTTTCAAAAAACGGTTGACCTCCCGAAAATAAACAGCCCACGAGAACGCCATGCGTCTGCGGGCTGTTTTATGCGTCTCAGCCGAACACCTTGACGCTTGTGATGACCGGCTGGTTCACTTCGGCGATGAAGCCGTCCGCGCCGGTGACCTGCACGCTCGCGGCGATCTGGTCGACGATGTCCATGCCGCTCACAACGTGGCCGAACACGGCGAAATCGCCGTCGAGATACGTCGCATCGTTCTGCAGGATGAAGAACTGGCAGGTGCCGCTGTTCTTATCCGTGCCGCGCGCCATGCCAATGGCGCTGCGCGTCATGGAAAGCGGGTTGTTGAAGCCGTTGGAGGTAAATTCGCCCTCCACGGTCGAGCCGGACGTGCCGGTGCCGTTCTTGTTCGGGCAGCCGCCGTAAATGGCGAAGCCGTTGATGACGCGGTAGATGGTCAGGTTGTTGTAAAAGCCCTTCTTGGCGAGATTGAGGAACTGGGACGCCGTCTTGGGGGCGCTGTCCGCGTCCACCTCGAGCCGGATGGTGCCGTAGTTGTTCACGGTGATCTCCACCTCGTGCTTGCCGGTCCAGGTCTTGTTTCCGCCGCAGCCGGCGAGAACGCTCGCCGCCATGAGCAGCGCCAACAGAAATGCGATCTTTCTTTTCATGGGATAAACCTCCGTTTCCAAAGAAATTTCGGTGGGGTTCGTTTGCTGGTCTATGATGTGGTGTTGCCCTTATTTCTTCTCGGCAAGGGAGCGCGCGAAGGCGGCATAGCGATCCTTTCTCGCTTTGGCCTCCTCAGCGCTGGCGCCTCTCGCCAGGACATACATTTTGATCTTCGGCTCCGTGCCGGACGGGCGGACAACGAGTGCCGAGCCGTCGCTCAGCTCAAAGAACAGCACGTTGCTGCCGACGATCGGCGTCTTTTCCACAACGCCGAGGCCGGGGATCACCACGTCGCCGGTCTGGTAGTCGCGCACACGGGTGACCGGCGTGCCGCCGACCTCCGCCGGGGGCGTCTGACGCAGCGACGCCATGAGCGCGCGCATCTCGCCGAGGCCGTCCACGCCGTACATGAAGAGATTCACGGTCTCTTCGCTGTAGAAGCCGTATTTGTTGTAGAGCTCGTCGATCGCGTCGATAAGCGTCATGCCGCGGTCGTAGTAGTACGCCGCCATCTCCGCGGCCATCATGGAGGCAGTCACGGCGTCCTTATCGCGGACGTAATCGCCCATCATATAGCCGTAGCTTTCCTCAAAGGCCAGGATGTACTCGTAATTGCCCTTCATCTTATACTCGGCGAGCTTCTCCGCCATGAATTTGAAGCCGGTGAACGTTGCTTCAAAGTGGACGTCGTTCGCCTCGCAGATGCGCTGCACCATCGTCGTGGATACGATCGTGCTCAGCGCCGCGGGGTGCTCCGGCATCGTGCCGGCGGCACGGCGGGCGTTGATGATATAGTCGAGCAGCAGGCAGCCCATCTGGTTGCCGGTGATGGGGATGTATTCCCCGTTGCGCCGCGCCAGCACGCCGATGCGGTCGCTGTCCGGGTCGGTGCCGATGATGAGATCGCTGTCCACCTTTTTGGCCAGGTCGATGGCGAGATAGAAGCCCTCCGGGTTTTCGGGGTTTGGGCTCTTCACGGTGGGGAAGTTGCCGTCGAGCACCATCTGCTCGGCCACGGGGTAGAGGTGCTTCACGCCCAGACGGTGCAGCGCTTCCGGAACGAGCTTCCAGCCGCAGCCGTGGAACGGCGTATACACCACGCGGAAATTGTCGGCGACCTTCGCGACGATGTCGCGGTTGATGGCCTGCGCTTCCACATTTTTGAGGAACGCCTCGTCGGTCTCCTCGCCCATCCACTCGATGAGGCCCTTTTCAACGGCCTCGTCAAAGTCCATGCGGCGGGGGGAGCGGAAGATATCGGAATTTTCCATGCGGCGGGCGATCTCGGCCGCGTGCTGGGGCGGGAGCTGCGCGCCGTCCGACCAGTAGACCTTATAGCCGTTGTACTCCTTGGGGTTGTGGCTGGCCGTAACGTTGATGCCGGCCTCCGCGCCGTAGTGCCGGATGGCAAAGCTCAGCTCCGGCGTCGGCCGCAGAGATTCGAAAAGGCGCACGTGTACGCCATTCGCAGCCATGATCGCGGCAGCCTCGCGGGCAAACGCCACGCCGTTGTTGCGGCAGTCGTGGCAGACGCACACGCCGCGCTTCATCGCCTCCGTGCCCTCGGCCACGATCAGCTCGGCAAACGCCTGCGTCGCATGGCGGATGACATGGATGTTCATGCGGTTCGTGCCGAGACCCATAATGCCGCGCAGTCCGGCGGTGCCGAAAACGAGCGGCGCATAAAACCGGTCCTCGATCTCCTTGGGATCGTCGCGGATGGCGTCGAGCTCTTTCCATTCCTCTTCGCTCAGCGCCGGGCTGTTGAGCCATTTTTCATAAGTTTCCCGCCAGGTCATTGTTCTTCCTCCGTTTCATCGTCGCTCTCCCGGATCAGCTCGCAGGCGTCCTCCCACACCGAGGCGGGAACAAAAATATCAACGCCCGAGCCGCTGATGCCGAGGATCAGCTTGCCGAATTGTCCGTCGTTGGGGTACTGGCGCAGGCACGGAATGCCGAACGCCTCCAGCCGCGAGACGAGCATTGTCTCGTCCATGTCGATGCCCTTGCAATGGCAGAGATAAACGGGCGGCTCCGGCTGCCCCGCTTCGTCTTTGGGCCAGCGCTCGTAAAGATCGCCGGGGAGCTGACGCCCCCACTCCGCCGATGCTTTTCCGGTTTCTTCCATGATGTCTCCCCGCGGGTCGCCCCGCATGTTTTATTTATGATATTTCCCGCCCTCGTTGATGTTGAAGGCGCGGTAAATCTGCTCCAAAACCATGACCCGCGCGAGATGGTGCGGGAACGTCATGCGCGACATGGAAAGGCGGACGTCCGCGGCGCGCTTCACCTCGTCCGAAAGCCCATCCGAGCCGCCGATGAGAAAGCACACGCGGCTTCTCCCCTGCACGGCGCACTGCGCCATGAGCGAGGCGAGCTCCTCGCTGGAATATCCCTTTCCTTCAATGCACATCGCAACGACGAATGCGCCGGAGCCGATGCGCGCGAGCATCGCCGCGCCGTCGCGCTTTATGTCGCCGGTCTCCGGAAGCTCGATGATGTCCAGCGCGCAGTAGCGCTGCAGGCGTTTGTTGTATTCCTCGCACGCGGCAGCGTAAAAGCTCTCTTTGAGCTTGCCGGTGCAGATCAGTTGGACGCGCAGCACGGCGTTACCTCCAGCTCCAGATCGCCCTCCGCCGGGGCGACGCACAGCGTCACCGCGGAAAAGCCCTCGCCGTCGAGCGCTTCGCGCACGGCGGTCTCGGCCAGACGCGGGCGGTTGTTTTCCCGGCTCAGATGGCCGAGCACAAAGGTCTTTACCCCGGTCTTGGCCAGAGCGCAGGCAAGCTTTGCGCAGTCCTCGTTGGAAAGGTGGCCGCGCTCCGAGAGGATGCGGCGCTTGAGATAGACCGGGTAGCGCCCGGTGCGCAGCATATCGATATCGTGGTTTGCCTCGATCACCGCCGCATCGCATCCGGCGAGCGCGTCGAGCATTTCCGCCGTCACGCAGCCGGTGTCGGTGCAGACGCCGAAGCGGGCGTTCTTCCCCGCCAATACATATCCTACGCTCTCGGGCGTGTCGTGCATTGTCGGAAAAGCGGTGAGCGTGAAATTCTTCAGCGCAACACTCTCCCTGACCGGGATCGGGACGATGCGTCCCTCGAGCCCTGCCGCAGCTCGTTCCAGCGCGTGGGCGACGGTCTGCGGCGCGTACACTTTTACGTTTTTATGATACTTCAGCAGCATCGCGAGTCCCGCCGTATGGTCGGTGTGCTCGTGCGTGATGAGAACGCCCGCCAGATCGTCCGGCGTGAGCGAGCGGCGCGCAAGGCCGGTCTTGATGCGGCGCAGGGAAATGCCCGCGTCGATCAGCACCGCCGTGCGTCCCTCGGTGAGGAGATAGCAGTTGCCGCTCGAGCCGCTGGCAAAGGAGACGAAATTCATCCTGCGGCGGCGGTATCCCGCTCCGTGCCGTCCGGATCATCGATAATACGGATGTCCGCGCCGAGAAGGCGCAGCTTGCCAACGAAGTTTTCGTAGCCGCGCTCGATAAACTGGATATCCTCCACGAGCGTCACGCCCTTGGCGCAGAGGCCGGCGATGACCATCGCCGCGCCCGCGCGAAGATCGCAGGCGTCCACGGACGCGCCGCGCAGCGTTTCCACGCCCTCAACGACCGCCACGCGGCCGTCCACGGTCACGGCCGCGCCCATTTTGCGCAGCTCGTTGATGTATTTGTACCGATGATCCCAAACGCCCTCGGTGATGACGCTCGTGCCTTCCGCCATCGAAAGCGCCACGCCGATCTGCGGCTGCATATCGGTCGGGAAACCGGGGTACGGCTGGGTCTTTACGTTGGCACGGCGCAGACGCCCCGTCGAGCGGACGAGGACGGACTCGCCGTATTCCTCCACCGTGACGCCCATTTCGCGCAGCTTCGCGGTGATGCAGTCGAGGTGCTTGGGGATAACGTTTTTGATCAGGACTTCTCCTCCGACGGCGGCAGTGGCGGCCATGTAGGTGCCGGCCTCGATCTGGTCGGGGATGATGGTGTAGGTGCCGCCGTGGAGCTGCTCCACGCCGTTGACCTTGATGGTGTCCGTACCGGCACCGCGCACGTCCGCGCCCATGGAGTTGAGGAAGTTCGCAAGATCCACGATGTGCGGCTCGCGCGCCGCGTTTTCGATGATCGTGCGTCCCTCGGCGAGCACGGCGGCGATCATGATGTTCATCGTTGCGCCGACAGAAACTTTATCGAGATATACGCTTGCGCCGCGCAGCCGTCCGCCGGGAACGTGCGCGGTGATGAAATCGGAAATATCGACCTCCGCGCCGAGGGCGTTCATGCCCTTGACATGCTGGTCGATCGGCCGGACGCCGAAGTTGCAGCCGCCCGGCATCGTGGTGCGGGCAATGCCAAACCGGCCGAGCATCGAGCCGACAAAATAGTACGATGCGCGGATCTTGCGCATACGGTCATAGTCTGCGCCCATCCAGGTGGCGTTTGAAGCGTCGATCTCCACGGTGGAGCGGTCGATCATTTCCACCTTCGCGCCGAGCGATTCGAGAATGAGCAGCAGCGCCTCGGTGTCGCTGATCTGGGGCAGGTTTTCGATGCGGCATTTGCCGTTTACCATGAGCGCCGCCGGAATGATGGCTACCGCCGCGTTCTTCGCGCCGCTGATCTCCACTTCGCCGTGCAGCCGGTTGCCGCCTCTGATTCTATATCTTTCCAAGTGTTGACTCCTCCTGATGCGCATCCAGGGCTTCTGTCTGCCTGTGCCCATAGATACATGGCGATTCTACCATAGCGCAGGGAAAAACGCAAGTCTTACTCCCCGGCGAGGATGTGCTCCGCCTGCAGCACCGCAATGGCGGTTTTGCCGTCGGAGATCTCGCCGCGCTTCACCATGGAGAGCAGGTCGGAAAACGGGAGTTTTACAAGATCGAGGAATTCGCCCTCGTCGGGATGCGCCTCGCCGCGGGAGAGATCAAGCGCGAGATAGAGATACAGCCGCTCGCTCGAAAAGCCGGGAGACGAATGATACGCGCCGAGCGGCACGATGCGTCCGGCGGTGAAGCCGGTCTCCTCGCCGAGCTCGCGCGCAGCGCACACGAGCGGGTCTTCCCCGCGCTCGAGCTTACCGGCGGGCGCTTCGAGCAAATGCTCGCCAATGGGATAGCGGTACTGGCGCACGCAGTAGGCGTTGCCCCCGCCGTCCACTGGGAGAATGCACGCCCCGCCCGGATGCTCCACGATCTCGCGGAACGCCTCTGAGCCGTCCGGCAGACGCACGCGGTCGAGACCGACGTTTATAATGATCCCCTCATAGGTGTTGAGGCGGCGCAGCTTTTTTTCCGTATAATCCATGTGTACGATCTCCTTTTTCCGCGGCGCGGAGGCATTTCATAACAAGGTATTTTACCACGCCCGCCGCAGCTTTTCCAGCTTTTTTCACTATTTATCGGCGGCGGAGGGGCGTATAATGGAAAAAAACGTTCTTGGGGAGGCTGTTTATGCAGAAAAAAGTGAAAAACGCTCAGGCGCTCGCGCTGCGCGTGCCCGGGCATCCGGGGCTTTCTGACGCCAAAAGGCTCGTGTCCGCCGCGCTCGGCGGGGCAAACTGGGGCGCGCTGGAGATCGAGATCATCGCCGGGCGGGAGGAGAGCCTGCTGCTCGCGCGTCCGGCAAGCGGCATTTACATATCTCGCAAAGCGCTTTTGCGGCTCGCCGCGCACGGGCGCTAAAATCCCCCCTTTTTCGCTCTTGACAGGCATGGTATAATACTTTTACTGCCAAGGCGGAGGGGGTGGAAGGCCATGCCGAAAAAAGAAGGGATCAAGGAGATCGCTTCCAACCGCAAGGCGTTCCACGACTACTTTGTGCTGGAACGCTTTGAAGCGGGCATCGAACTGTTCGGAACGGAGGTAAAATCCATCCGTGCCGGGCAGGTGAATCTGAAGGACAGCTACTGCACGATCCGCGAAGGCGAGCTCTTCGTGCGTGGCATGCATGTGAGCCCTTACGAAAAGGGCAACATCTTCAACCGCGACCCGGTGCGCACCCGGCGGCTGCTGATGCACAAGCGGGAGATCCGCAAGCTCGGCGAGCGCGTGGCGCAGGACGGCGTGGCGCTCGTGCCGCTCTCGCTGTACTTCAAGGACAGCCGCGTCAAGGTGGAGCTCGGCCTCTGCAAGGGCAAAAAGCTGTACGATAAGCGCGATTCGGACGCCGAGCGCAATGCGAAGCGCGACATGGACCGCGCCATGAAAGAAAGGAATTTCAAAGAATGAATCCTGTTGTGACCATCGAAATGGAAAACGGCGGCGTTATCAAAGCCGAGCTTTACCCCGAGATCGCGCCGGAGAGCGTTCGCAACTTCATCTCCCTCATCAACAAGGGCTTTTACGACGGGCTGATCTTCCACCGCGTCATCCCCGGATTCATGATCCAGGGCGGCGACCCGGAAGGCACCGGCATGGGCGGCCCCGGCTACCACATTTACGGCGAGTTCCGCGGCAACGGCTTTAAGAATGATCTCAAGCACAAGCGCGGCGTTTTGAGCATGGCTCGTTCCATGTTCCCCAACAGCGCCGGAAGCCAGTTCTTCATCATGCATGAGGACGCCCCGCACCTTGACGGACAGTACGCCGCGTTCGGCGCCGTCACCGAGGGCATCGAGGTCGTCGACCAGATCGCCGGCACGCGCACCGACCACAACGACCGCCCCATGGAGCCGCAAGTCATGAAGAAGGTCACCGTGGAAACCTTCGGTGAAGTTTACCCCGAGCCGAAGAAAAGATAAAAGCAACTAAGGTATAAGGTAATCATCCTTATTCCCCAGCTTATCCCCAACAGGCATTCTTTTTGTCTAAGGAAGTTTTTATTCAGACTTATTCCTTATTCCAAAAAGAAGGGGTCCTCCAGGGGGAACATGGTTCCCCCTGGAAATCGCCTCGCCGCAAAGCGGCGGTTCCATCATTTCCGCAGAAATGATGGCGATTTGGGGGCGTACCGGTTTCGACGGGGATGCGGAGATTGGAATAGCGGGCGGATGCGCCTACCATCCTTAAAATGGGCAATTATAAATTAAAGAACAACGATAACGTTGCTCTGGCCGCGGCTTAAGCCGTGACCCGTCCCCTCCGGGAGTGCCTCGGCCCGAAAGCGGGGCGTCGATGAGAGGCGGACGTGAGCGCGCAAAGCTTTGAGCGCGCCATGCATAATGAAGCTACCCGACTTGCCGTCTTGACGTTTGGCCGGTAACGAGGGAAACAGGGATGCGGAATCCCAAAACAAGCGTCTGCGCCCGGAGAAGTTCCCTTTGAAGCGTTTTCGGACAGGAGTTCAACTCTCCTCGCCTCCACCATATCAATACAACACCACATGCTCGTCCTGTGCATACCGCGCCGGAGGGGCTAATGGTGTTGTTTTCTTTGCACACACATACACAAAGAGCATGGGAGCGAACACATCGGCTATGAGAAAGATATTCTGCCTGCTAAAAAAAGAGCTTATGCTCACAATATCGGTTTTGATGGCGGGGCTCTCGCTCTTTCTTTCAAAACCCGGCATTGAAACACTCAGAGACATCGACTGGCACACGCTGGCGATCCTTTTTATGATGCTGACGGTGCTGGAAGGGTTTAAAAAGGAAAATATTTTTCAGCCGGTTTTGAAGCTTTCGGAAAAGATCACCTCCATGACCGGGATCTCCTTCTTTTTGATCTTCGGCGTATTCTTTTCCTCCATGTTCGTGACGAACGATGTATCTCTGATCGTTTTTGTACCGCTGACGATCCTTCTCTTCCGTACGGCAAAAAAGGAATCCTATATTCTGCCGATCATTTCGATGGAGAATATAGCGGCGGTCCGTGGTTCTCTGCTGACCCCCTTCGGCAGTCCGCAAAACCTGTTTCTGTTTGAGCAGTCCGGCGTCTCCGTCGGAAAGTTCATGCTTCATATGCTGCCGCTGTGGATATCCTCCGCGCTCCTTCTCGGCGGCTTTATCTTCTTTCTGTACCGAAAGGATCCGCGCGAAAGGATCTCCCTGCTCGGAAGCGCCGGAGAAGCATGGAAGCCGGAGCGAAAAAAGTACAGGAGCCTATATTTGGGGCTCTTTGTGCTGACTGTTGCAGCGGTCGTCTCCCGAACGCCGCATTGGCCGGCCGCCGCCGGGATCGTGCTTGCGGCAATTTTGCTTTTCGACCCATCCGTACTGATGAAAACGGACTATGTTCTGCTGCTCACCTTTCTGTGCTTTTTTGTTTTTTCTTCCCAGATCACCGCAAACGAAGCCGTCTCCCGCTTTCTTACCGACGCTGTTGCCGGCCATGAGTATTTCTGGGGGATCGGTTTGAGCCAGATCATCTCCAACGTGCCTGCCTCCATTGTCCTTTATCCTTTTACCAACAACATGGCGGCTCTTCTGTACGGCGTGGACACAGCCGGACTGTGCTCCATCATCGGCTCTCTTGCCTCGGTCATCAACTACCGGCTTTATGTACGCTCCTACCCGGGCAAAGGCGGGAAGTTTATGAAGACCTTTACTCTCATCAGTTGGGCTTTCTTCCTGATCGTGGTCGTTCCCGGGTACTTTCTTTCAAAGCACTGGCTGTTTTAGTTGGCCGTATGCCAGCATCCATACCGTCGATCTCCCCTATGCAGGGTCTCCGTTTTCCTGCATAGGGGTTTTTGTTTAAATGAGGATCCGCACAGTGTTCATAAATTGTTTACGCTCCGCCGGTTGACATTCGGTTCGGGACGGACTATAATCGCAAATATTCTAATATTAGAGTTTCTATTTTTGGAGGTTTTTATGGCTGAGCAGAACTTCACCGCTTCGCAGATGTTCCGCAATGCGAACCGATTTATCGAGGCCTACCACGCGGCGCTGCTGCCGGTCTGCCGGGATACCGGGCTGCCGCCGATGGCAGTGGATATTTTGATGTTTTTCGCCAACAACCCCGAGAGCGGCACGGCAAAGGACGTCTGCCAATGCCGCGGCTTCAAGTCCGGCATCGTGTCCGTCCATGTGGACCGGCTCGTAAACGAGGGGCTTCTCGCGCGGCAGGACGTTCCCGGCGACCGCCGGAAAACACGGCTCGTCTGCACGGACGCGGCGGGCGCGATCATTGAATGGGGACGCGACATACAGAAGCGCTTTGCGCAAAAGCTGGTGGCCGGGCTGTCGGAAGAGGACATCGCGGTATTCCACAGCTGTCTGGCCGCGATCGGCGACAACATAGAGGATATACGCAAAAACGGACTTTCCACGGAGGGCGAAAACAAATCATGATAAAGCTATTGAAAAACATGCGCCGGAAGGAAAAGGAAATGGCGCTGCTCTGTCTGGTGTTCGTTGTGGTGCAGATCTATTTTGATCTGCGTCTGCCGGACTATATGACGGATCTTACGAAGCTGATCAAAACGTCCGGCACAACGGCGGATATCGCGAATGTCGGGCTCAAAATGCTCGGCTGCACGGCGGTGAGCGCGGTGCTCGCGATCGCGTGCGGCTTTCTTGCCGCGAAAACCGCGTCCGGGTTCAGCTTCACCGTTCGCGAAAAGCTTTTTCATCACGTGATGGACATCGGCAGCGAGGAAATGCAGGACTTTTCCATTCCGAGTCTCATCACCCGCACGACGAACGACATTACGCAAATCCAAATGATCATCGCCATGGGGCTTCAAATGATGATCAAGGCCCCCATTATGGCAGTATGGGCGATCATCAAAATTCTCGGCAAGAGCTGGGAGCTCTCCGCCGTGACCGCGGCGTTCGTTGTTGTGCTGTTCACAACGGTGCTGCTCATCATGAGTTCGTGCATCCCACGCTTCCGCCTTGTGCAGAAGATGACGGACAAGATCAACCGCGTGGCGCGCGAAAACCTGACCGGCATCAACGTGGTGCACGCCTTCAACGCCGAGGAGTTCCAGAACGAAAAGTTTGACGGCCCCAGCCGCGGCATGATGGAGCTCCAGATGAAAAACCAGAAGCTCTTCGCGCTGGTGCAGCCGACGATGTCGCTCGGAATGAACGGTCTCGCGCTTGCGATCTACTGGATCGGCGCGGCGCTCGTGAACAGCATTGCCGTAACAGACATGGCCGCGCGCCTTACCATGTTCAGCGAAGTGCTCGTATTCAGCACGTATGCAACGTACATCGTCATGTCGTTCATGATGCTCGCCATGATCTTCATGCTGCTGCCGCAGGCGCAGGTATCCGCCGAGCGCATCAACGAGGTGCTCGAGCGCAAAGCCTCCATCCGCGAGGGCAGCGTACAGACCGGCACCGAGACCGGCACGGTGGAGTTTCGGAACGTCTCGTTCCGGTATCCCCACGCCTCGGCGGACGAGCTGGCAAACATCAGCTTCAAGGTGGACCGCGGCGAAACGCTCGCGATCATCGGCGCGACCGGCAGCGGCAAAACAACGCTCATCCAGCTCATCCCCCGCTTTTACGACGCGACGGAGGGCGAAGTGCTCGTCGACGGCGTGAACGTGAAGGACTATTCCTTCGACACGCTCTACGATAAGCTCGGCTACGTCACGCAGAAGGCCGTTCTCTTCTCGGGAACGGTGCGCGACAACGTCCTCTTCGGCGAGAGCGCCGCCGGGGACGACAGCGAAAACCTTGACCGCGCCATTGCGCTTTCGCAGGCAAAGGAGTTTGTTGACAAGCTGCCGGAGGGCACGGACTATGCGATCGCGCAGCTCGGACGCAACGTATCCGGCGGGCAGAAGCAGCGCCTTTCCATCGCCCGTGCGCTGGCGAGAAAGCCGGAGATCCTGATTTTTGACGACTCATTCTCTGCACTCGATTACCGGACGGATGCAAAGCTGCGCGAGGGACTGAACCGCGAACTTCATGATACGACAAAGATCATCGTCGCCCAGCGCATCAGTACGATCCGCCACGCGGACAAGATCCTTGTTCTCGAACGCGGCGAGATCGCCGGCATGGGCACGCACGAGGAGCTCATGCGCTTCTGCAAGGTGTACCGCGAAATTGCCACCTCGCAGCTGAGCGCCGCGGAGCTCGCCTGAGGAGGGATTGGAAATGAAACGGAACGACAATAAACCAAACGGCATCCGCTCTGCGGTGCCGCGCCTTACAGACTACATGCGCTCGAGCATGGGCGTCATCATCCTGGCTCTGATCCTTGCCGCGCTCAGCGCGGTGATGACGATTCTCGGCCCCGACAGGATCGGCCAGATCGCGACGATCATGTCCGATGGCCTGCTCGGCAGCATCGATCTCACGGCGATCGCGCGGATCGGCATTTTTCTCGCCGTCATTTACGCGCTCAGCGCGATATTCAATTTTGTCCAGCATTACACCATGGCCGTTGTCACGCTCAAGATGTCCTACCGCATGCGCGGCGAGCTTTCGGCCAAGATCAACCGTGTGCCGCAGAAGTATTTCGGCACGACTTCGCAGGGCGACATTCTCAGCCGCATCACGAACGACGTGTCCACCTTGCAGCAGGGGCTCACCAACAGCCTGCCGACGATCATCAGCGCGGCCACGCAGTTTATCGGCTGCCTCATCATGATGTTCGTCACGGAGTGGCATCTTGCGCTCGTCTCTATCGGTGTGACGCTCCTCGGCATGGTGCTGACGGTGCTCATTCTCTCCAAATCGCAGCGCTTTTTCGCTGCGCGGCAGAAGAGTCTCGGCGAGCTGAACGGGTATGTGGAGGAAATGTACTCCGGCCACGGGGTCGTGCGGCTCAGCCGCGCCGGGCAGAAGATCGGCGCGCAGTTTGACGCTCTCAACGCTGCCGTTTACGACGCGAACTGGAAATCGCAGTTCCTCTCCGGCATGATGCAGCCGCTCATGAACATTGTTGGCAACGTTGCTTACGTCGCGGTATGCGTTTTCGGCTCGATCCTCGCGATGAACGGCACGATCGAGTTTGGCGTGATCGTCTCCTTCATTCTGTACGTCCGGCTGTTCACCTCGCCGCTGACGCAGATGGCGCAGGGTATGACGAACCTGCAGACGGCCTCCGCCTCCGCGCACCGCATTTTCGACTTTCTCGAAACCGAGGAAATGCCCGACGAGAGGGAAAAGACCGCAAAGCTCACCCGTGTGTGCGGAGCAGTCCGCTTCGATCACGTCCGCTTCAGCTATCCGAACAACCCGGACAAGCTCATCATCAAGGACTTCTCCGCCGAGGTGCTGCCGGGTCAAAAGGTTGCGATTGTCGGCCCGACCGGCGCGGGCAAAACCACAATGGTCAATCTGCTCATGCGCTTTTTCGAGATCAACGGCGGCAGCATAACGATCGACGGCGTGCCGGTATCCGATATGCGCCGGGAGGATGTGCACGAGCTTTTCAGCATGGTCTTGCAGGACACCTGGCTCTTTGAAGGAACGGTGCGGGAAAATCTCGTATACAACATGGAGGGCATCACCGACGAGCAGCTGGAAGAGGTATGCCGTGCCTGCGGGCTGGACAAATTTGTCCACTCGCTGCCGCAGGGGTTCGACACCGTTCTCTCCGAAAGCGCCGGCATCTCCGCGGGGCAGAAGCAGCTTCTCACGATCGCCCGCGCCATGCTGCAAAATGCGCCCATGCTGATTCTGGACGAGGCGACCTCCTCCGTCGACACGCGCACGGAGCTGCTGATACAGCACGCCATGGACGAGCTCACAAAGGGCCGCACCAGCTTTGTGATCGCGCACCGTTTGTCCACGATCAAAAATGCGGACAAAATTCTCGTCATGCGCGACGGCGACGTGGTCGAAAGCGGCACGCACGACGAGCTCATGCAGCGCGGCGGCTTCTATGCCGAGCTATATAACAGCCAATTTGAGGAAGCTTCTTAATTCATTCACCCCCCACTTCGCCGAGCTCCATACAAAAAGGCGCAGGCTCCGAATACGGAACCTGCGCCTTTTCCCTTATCTCATTTTGCCGCTGCGAAGCCTTTTTTCTTATAGCCGCAGTCGCAGTACGGCCCGCCGGAGGCGAGCGTATACTCGCGCACGAAGTCTGTCACACCGCCGGCCTCGCTCATCGTGTAGTCCAGATGGCAGAGCGCCGGAGTGAGATCGTAAAGCCCCAGCTTTTTCATCAGAACGCAGATGCCGCAGCGGGTGAACCGCCCCTCGTAGCCGCTACCGTCCGGGTACTCATAGTATTCCATATTCCAGGAATACGGGTTGCGGTCGGCGGCGCGGAGCGCGGCGGTGGCCTTCATGCCCTCGATATCCTGCGGCGTGAATTTTTTCTTCCCGCTCTTGCGGCAGAACCAGCGCATGGGGCCGGTCATCATCGCATCGGCATAATACTTCGTGAGGCGCTCCACATCCGGCCGCTCCGGCATGGAGACGATGAACGCGCCGAGCAGAGCGCAGTTCACGATGTTCATTTTGAAGCGGTCGGCCTTTTCAAATTCCGGGAGCGAGGCAATGATCTCCTTATACTTCGGCTTCGTCTTTTTCGCGATCTCGGCCGCCGTTTCCGCGTCGTATCCGAACACGGCGGTGAGCTGCGACCGGAACGACGCGCCAAACAGCGCCCACATCCCCATGGGCATTCCGGCGTATTCCATTTTTTATTCCCCCTAATTTTTCGGCATTGCTGCCGGATATCGAATCAAATCATACAGCACGCCGTGCTCGCCGAAGCGGCGCGTCCCGGCGATCTCCATGCCGAGATGGACGTACTTATCGCACTTCGATTTTGCGTCGGTCTCCAGGATCACCGGCACGCCGAGACGGTCACCCTCGGCAAAAGCGATGTCCATCACCCTCCGCATGTACCCCTGCCCCTGATACTTTTCGCGCACGCAGACGAGCCCGACGAACACATAGGGCTTCTTCTCCTTGTCCATCCGGTCGTTCAGGCCCTTGCCGCCCTTGGCCATGATGCGCAGGAAGCGCACAAGGTCTTTGCCCTTGAGCGCGCCGAAAAACGCCTTGGCAAGCGGGAGCATGGCTTTGACCTTGAGCTTTTCGCCGGGCAGCTTATAGGCGATAAAGCCCTCGCCGCGCTCGCCCGTCGTGTGCATCATGCCGCTTTGCAGTGCCATGCGCACGTACCCGCGGATGAAGGCCGCCGTCGCTTCCCGGCTGGGGAAGGCGCTCGCGAGCCCCTGCTCCGTGCCGTAATCGTAATACCCGAAGGCGTGGCCGATGTCGGCGATCACGGCTTCGTCAAGCGTTTCCACCTTCATTTGCTTTTCTCCCCTTCCTGCTCCGAGCTCGCCTCCTGCGGCAGGCGAAGCTCGTCCCGCTCGGCAAGGCCGTGCAGCACGGCCGCAAAGCCCTCCGGATCACGGATCTGGTACTGCATGTGGTCGTACCCTTCCAGCACTGGGAAGTGCGCTTCCGGATATGCCTCTTTCACCGCGCCGCGGTATTTGAAATGATCCTCCGCGCTGCCGAACGCGAAATACGTATGCCGCTGCGTCTCCGGCGAGAGCACCGGGAGCGGCTTGTCTTCGAGACTGTCCGCAAGCTGGCGGCGGAGATTTCCATACGCGAGCGCCTTGCCCGCGGCGATGAAGTACGGCTTGATGGCGGCATCATCGCACCAGAGGATCTTTTTGAGTGTCGCGCCGTTCGACCAATAGAGGCTGCGGATGGCAAGATACAGAAACGGCGTCATGATCCGCCGCGTCCCGCGGGATATCTGCGCGAACTGTCCACCGTCAAAATAGACATGCCCGGCCGGGAGCGCCGTGCGCGTTAAAAACGCCATGGCGAGGTCTGCGCCGATGGACGACGCCACAACGAGCGCGAGGCGCTTTACGCCCTGCGCTCGGAGGAAGTCCTCCACCTGCCGGACTTCCTCCGCCTTGCTTACGTACTTCTGCCCGGTGCAGTAGGCCGTAGAGGTCGGCAGGATGCAGAAATATTTGTCCTGCAAATGCTTCGCCACCGGCTCGCTGCTCGCGCCGGTCACGCCCATGGCGTGGAAGAAGAGCACCGCCGGATTCTCCCGGCTGCCCAGCGTTTCAAAGAGCATGGCCTTCCCTCAATGCAGGAACAGGAGCATCAGCCCTGCGAGCGCCGCGGAAATGACCACCATGCCCACCGTGCCGAAAAGCCACTTTTTGCGCTTGGCCGCGGCGTTAATATAGGGCTTCAAATCCTCCGTGCCGGGGATCGTCCACGCCTTCGTGTGGCCGACCCAGTAGTCGTCGATCAGAAACCGGTCGATGAGATTCATCACCGAGAGGATGACAAGAAGCTGCCAGAACGGCGTGAGGAAGCCGCGCGCGCCGTTGATCGCATAGACGCACACGAGCACGTACGCGATATAGCCGGGGAGGCACACCGCCTTAAAGAGCTTCTTGTTTCGCTCGATTTTCTCTTTCGTCGTCAGTCCCAGCGTAACGACACGAGCCTGCACTTCCGCTTCATAGAGATGCACCATGCCGACCGCTCCGTTGCGGATGCCAAACAGGCAGACCAGCACAAGCAGCACGCCCAGCCCCAGTCCTTCCAAAAGTACTTTTCCGATCATGTTATTTGTTCCTCCTATACCCCGCCGCGTCGCGGTATTCGGGGTGTTCGTTTATATAAGGGTCTTTGTCGCCGCAGATGGTATAGTCGCACCGGCAGCCATTCGAGCACGTGGTCTGGCGCACGAGCCGCGCGTGGATGAGCTCCATGCCCAGATAGTCCGGGTTGCAGAGCGCCGGCATAACGTCGAGCAGATCGTGCTGCCTGGCAAATTCCGCCACGGGGCACGCGGCAAATTCATAGTAAATGGGCTTGTCCTTCGCATAGGGCGCAACGGTCATCTGATAGTCGCCCCACTCGTCGCACCGCTTTTTGGCGTTGCAGAACGCTTTGTGCAGCAGCTGCTTGAAAAACGGCTTATTCACGTCCACGAATTTGGAGAGGATGCGGAACGACGGCAGGAAGAGCTCTCCCTCCATCTCCTCGATCTCATCCAGGCTCACAACATCCTGGCAGACGGTGTAATACGCCATAAGCGCGATGCAGTCGTAGGTGCCGCCCGCGCCGTTGTGGAAGTTTTTGCTGCCGCCGAGATCGGTACGCCAGTCGGAAAGATACGCCACATACTGCCGCTGTACCCGTTCCCATACGGCTTCCCGCTCCGTCTCCGGGTAGTGCCGGGCAATCTTTTCCTGAATCTGCTTTTTGCAGGCTTTGGTATAGAGCACATGGCAGCGGCGGTCAAATTGCAGTTCGCTGTCTTTCATAGATGTTTCTCCGTTTTATTTCTTCAAAATTTCCACGATCTTCGCAAAATCTTCTTTCGCCTCTTTGAACACCGGCAGCATGCAGTAGCAATGCACCATACCGGGGCGCGCGAACGCCGTGTGCGGCACACCGGCGCGCTCGCACGCCGCGGCGAAGTCCGGCAGCGCGCCGCAGAGCACTTCGTCGGCGCTGTAGAAAAAGTGGATATCGCCGACGCCGGTAAAGTCGCCCCGCGAGCCGGAGATCATGTAATCCGGCACATTGTCCTGCCCGTGGCGCATGAACTTTTCCACGGTGACCATGAAGGCATAATCAATGGCGACGTCCTTATCGTTGAGCGCTTTCATGCGCGCCTTTTCCTCATCGTTCCAAGGTACCTCGCCGGGGGATACGGCCACGATGTGACGCGGCGCCGGAAGGGGCTCCGGCTGCGCATTGTTGTGCGCCGCGATGCCGAGCGCGAGCGCGCCGCCGGAGGAAAAGCCGCAGGTGCTGACGTTCCCGCCGCCGTACAGGGCGGTCATCTGCCGGTAGCACTCGTAGACCATCGCGTAGGTCTCCGTGATGCAGTGCTCGGTGCAGAGCGGGTAAAACGGAAACCACACGTCGCACCCCGTCTCCCGACAGAGCTTTCGCATGACCGGAAGATCGCCCCTGTCCGGGCCGATCACCATGCCGCCGCCGAAAAAGTATAAGATCGCGCGCTCTGAGGGCCGCGGGGCGTTTTGCACGATCAGGCACGGGAAGCCGTTGACCGTTACGGTCTCGTAGTACGCCTTGTGGTCCGTCGGGGTAAAAACGCCCCGGCTCCGGTTTTGCTTTTCGATCTCCTGCAGCAGCCTATCCTCCGGCAGTGCGAAGGATTTTTTCGCGCCGGAGAGCTTATACGCCGCGCGCAGCACGGATGCAAGAAAGCTCATGGTTCCTCTCCTCTTTTAATTTATAATGCTCTTCACGAGCTGCACCGATTTCATCGCGCTTCCTCTGTTTTTGTTAGCTCTTGCTAACTCACAGTTAGACGGCGCTAACTGTGTGCCTTTCAAAAAGCCGCGCTCCGGCGGCTTTTTTGATTTCAGCCATATAATAGGCGCATTTTCCCGCCGTGTCAAGGACTGGCGGCACGTTTCCGCAGATAAGCGGGCGGTTCAGTCTGGGAGCAATATCTCCTTGAGCGTGAGATCGCGCCCCGTGAGCGGCATGAGCTTCGCGCCCCGGCACTCTGGGCAGCGGAGATCGTTGAGATCGGCGGTGAATACCGCACCGCAGTCAAGACACTCCGCCGTTCCATCCACCGTTTCGATCCGCATTTCGGTTCCTTCAAGCGGCGTCCCGTCCGTGACGGCCTCCCAGCCGTCGGCGAGGAAGCGGGGGACGACTCCGGAGAGCGTCCCCACCTCCACGGTGATGCTCGTTACGCTGTCCGCGCCTTCCTGCGCGGCAATGCGCGATACCATTTTGCGCAGCGCATCACAGATACCGAGTTCGTGCATTATTTCTCCACTGCGTGGCGGATGAGACCGCCGCCGCGCTTGACGAGGCCTTCGGCGAGCTTGATGGGCAGCGTTTCAAAGGAGCCCGCGTGCCAGTCGCGCACCTTTTTGAGATGGATGGCGTCAAATTTGCACTTTGTAGTGCAGAGACCGCAGCCGATGCAAAGATAGGCATCCACTTTCGTCACGCCGCATTCGAGACAGCGCGCCGTTTCCCTTCGCACCTGCTCGGGCGTGAACGTTACGCGCTCGTCGGCGAACGTTTTCGCCTTCGCCGCGTTGTAGCCCGGCATCTGGCGCTTGCCGGTATCGAAATGCGAGATATCGAGCAGCGCATGGCGCTTGTCGAGCGCGTGATACTCGCGCCGGTCGCGCCCCATGGTGAGCGTCTGGCCGGGATGGACGTAGCGATGGAGGGAGATCGCGGCTTCCTTGCCCGCGGCAATGGCGTCGATGGCGAATTTCGGGCCGGTATAGCAGTCGCCGCCGACAAAAATGTCGCGCTGCGCAGTCTGGTACGTAAGGCCGTCCGCAACGGCGGTGCCTTTGTCGGTTGTTTCGAGCGCGCCGACGTCGAGGCTGCCCCAGTCGATGACCTGCCCGACAGCGGGGATGATGCTGTCCGTCGCAATGATCTCAAATTTCCCAGTCCCGACGGGCTTTCTCCGCCCGCTCGCGTCCGGCTCACCGAGCTCCATGAGCTCCACTTTGAGCGCCGTCACCTTGCCGTCCTCGCCCACGATCTCTGCCGGGGCACTCAGATAACGGAACTCCACGCCCTCGGCCATCGCCTCGCGGACCTCGTCCGGGTCGGCGGGCATTTCCTCCGCCGAACGGCGGTAGACAACGTACGTTTTCTCCGCGCCAAGGCGCACGGCGCTACGGCACACGTCCATGGCGACGTTGCCGCCGCCGATAACGACGCACGTTTTGCCGACGGCAGGCGCATGGCCGAGATTGACCTCGCGCAGGAACTCGATGCCGCCGGCAACACCGGAGAGCTCCTCGCCGGGGATGCCGAGCGGGCGGGACTTCTGCGCGCCGATGGCGAGATAAAAGCCCTTGTAGCCCTGCTCGCGGAGCTGTGCGATGGTGATATCTTTTCCGACCTCCACGCCGCAGCGGAACTCCACGCCCATTTCGCGGAGAATGTCGATCTCGGCGTTCAGAACGTCCTTTTCCAGCCGGAAGGCCGGGATGCCGAGCGTGAGCATACCGCCGGGCACCGGGTTTTTGTCGAACACGGTGACGGGATAGCCCTTATTGGCAAGGTAGTAAGCGCAGCTCATACCGGCGGGGCCGGCGCCGATGACGGCGATCTTTTCCGTATATGGCTTACCCGTCTGGTTGACCATTTTCGGAACAAAGCGCGTTTCCTCGTTGCGGTCGTGATCGGCGATGAAGCGCTTGACCTCGTCAATGGCAACGGCCTCGTCCACGCTGGCGCGGGTGCATTCCCGCTCGCACGCCTTGTTGCAGATGCGGCCGCACACCGCGGGGAACGGGTTTTCCTTTTTGATGAGCTCGAGCGCGTCGGTGTACCGCCCCTGCGCGGCGAGCTTCAGATACCCCTGCACGGGGACATGCGCCGGGCAGGCCGCCTTGCAGGGGGCGGTGCCGGTATCGAGCGTGTCCTTGAAGTTTTCGCGGTAATCGGGATTGAAGGTTTTGCGGACGTTGAGCGTTGTGGTGAGCTTGGCATAGTCCGGCGGCGTCAGATCGCAGGACGAGCAAAGCTTCTGGCCAAGCTTGAGTGCATTGCCGGGACAGGTCTCCACACACTGCGCGCACGCCACGCACTTTGCCTCGTCGATCTCGGCGACGAAGTTGGAGCGGATGGCGTCCCGCGCACCGAACATCAGCCCCGCGCGCAGACCGAAGCACGCGCACGAGCAGCAGTTGCAGATGGCGGCGCTGTCGCCGAGCTCTTCGATGTTCGGGATGTCGTGCATGAGGCCGTTTTCCTCGGCGCGGTGGATGATCTCCAGCGCCTCCTCGCGGGTGATCTGCCGGGCGCGGCCGGTGCGGATGTAGTGTTCGGCGCCCTTGCCCATCTGGATGCACATCTCCTCGTCCAGATGGCCGCAGCCGTCGCCGATGCTCGTGCGCGAGCTGCGGCAGGAGCACGGGGAGACGGAGAACGTGTCGTATTTATCGAGATAGTACGAAAGCTTTTCGTAGGGGTTCACGCCGGGGATGTCCTTGATGGCGTCCTCCACGGGAACAACGCGCATCAGGCCATACCCCTCCGGCAGCAGGGGGCCCATCATCTCCATGCGCAGGCGGGTGTATTCTTCAAACGCACGGCCGACCTCCGGGTGGTCGTGCAGCAGCTTCTGGTTGTTGACCATCATTTCGAGAATGCCGGGCGCAAAGATCTGCATGAAGTATGTATCCTCGCCGTACTCCTCGGAGTATGTGCGGCGGAAAATGCCGTACTCGACAAGGTTATCGAGTGAGCTCTGGATCTCGGCTACGGTTTTGCCGACCTTCTTTGCAAGATACGCCGCCGTGCGCTCCTTGCGGAGCCCGGCGGCGATGGCGATATCCGCCTCGTCGTCCGAGACGATGTTCGCCATGCTGTAGTATTCGGGCGCGTTCTCATCGATCTTCACGACAGCGCCGGAAATGCCGCCGATGACCTTTGCCAGCTTTACGATCTTTGGTCTGAGCTTTGCCATTGTCGCTTTCCCCCTATATCTTTTTTAAATCCTCTCCTTTATCATAATACCGTGTTTATTTCGCATTTACAAGAAAATGTTGGGGCGGCACGTTAGAAAATGACGTGCCGCCCCGGCGGTTTTCTTCTATTCCGTTTATCCGCGGACGCGCTCGCGATTGTTTTCCGCAATGCGCGCGGTGAGTGTGAGCGGCGTCTCCCGGCGGCAGAGCTGCTCAGTAAATCGGGCGGAGTACGCCGCATAGATCAGATAGACATACGGCATACCGAGATTCGTTTCGAGCAGGGAGTTTACCGCATGCGTGTGCAGCGCGCTCTCCGCGGCCAGTCCCGCGCTGCGGACGCCGCCGAGCAGCAATCCCGCCTCCCAGCCGAACTGCACAAGCACGCCGATGGCGAGGATCCACGGGATGTTCACCCGCTTCTCCCGCTCCGGCTGCATCAGGTTATAGACAATGATACCGAGATACCCGATAAACAGTATTGCGGCCATATAGCCGTGGTACGCGCCCGTCGTGCGCTCGATGACGACCGGCACGGCATCGGGAGCGAAGGTCTGCGTGATGAGCGGGCAGCAGAACCACCACGCAAGGATCAGCACCGACCATTCGAGCAGATGCTCGTCCTTCGAAAGCCACAGCCAGATCCACGTGAAATTCGTAAAGCCGTAGCTCATCGACATCCACAGCAGCACCCAGAAGAGGCTGTGTCCCGCCGAAATGCTGCGCGAGTGGCACACGAGATGGAAAATGCCGTAGTCCACGAGCATATACACCACGCCCATCACGAGCCCGACGAGTACCGTCATATACTTTTTCTTTCGCAGCAACAGATATGTGAACACACAAAGGAATGCGATGTCCAGCCAGATGTAGAGCGGCGCGAACGCGCGCCGGGCGATGATCTCAGGCATATTTCTCTCCCCCGTTTTTGCAATGACGCTATCATAGCATACCCGGCAGCGGGAAACAAATCCCGCAGGCGTCGCGGGCGACACTTGCGGGATTTTATCGTATTTTCTTTTTTATGGGGCGGTCATTTTGCCTGCCGTCCGGCGGCTTCAGCGCGCCGTCTTTGCTCTTTTGCGGAAGAGATACCCATACTCATCGTTATCGTACAGCTTCCGGGGATCGAGCCGGCTCACCACGGTGCCGAGCAGCTTTCCGCCGACTGCCTCCACATTGCGCTTGGCAAGGCGCGCCGCCGGGATCTTCGTAAACCGGGAGCGGACGACCAGCACAACGCCGCCGGCCAGGTTTGCGAGCACGGAGGCATCGGTATAGAGCGCGGCCATCGGCACAGCCAGCAGCACATAGTCGTAGTTTTCGCTGCTGCTTTGGATAAAGGACTTCATGGCCGCGCTTCCGAGGGCTGTCGGCGCGTCTGCCGCCGGTTTTCCGGCGCAGATGTAATCAAGCCCATTCACGGTCTCCTTTACCTGCTCGAGCGTTTTTCCCTCTTCCAGAACATCGGTCAGCCCCGTGTCTTTCCCGGGTGCGAAAGCGGACAGGCTGCCATTCCGCAGATCACAGTCGATCACGAGAACTTTTTTCTCCAGCTTCACCAGACTTGCCGCCAGATGGAGCACCGCGTTGGAGAGGTCTTCGTCCGCTCCGGGGCAGGTCAGCACGACAGTTTTGGCCTTGTTCTTTTCGGAATGATACAGAAACTCCGTGCGCATGGCCTTGACGGCTTCCTCATAGTCCTCCGGCAGCGCCGAGGCCGGGAAATGCAGGGTGCACGTTTTCTTCTTCCGGTCGGACGGGAGTTCCGGCAGCACGCCGATGACCGGCACATTGAGATGATATGCCGCCGTATACGGATCCTTGATGGTATTGTTGAAAAACTCTTTCAAAACGAGGATCGCTGCGATCACCAGAGCCGCCGCCACGAAGCCGACGATCGCATACTTGGTCACATTCCTCGATGAATGGCTTTCCGTCGCGGTAATGTTTCCCAGCCGATCCAGCTGCACTCCATCCATGGCTTCCGGCACTTTGCTTTTCGCGGCTTCCATGACGGCGTTGAGAAGCTGCTCTGCGTCATCCGTGGACGAACTCACAGACACGTCGATAATATACGTTCCGCTGCGGTTTTGTGCCGTCACCATGGAGGAAAGATCGGAGACGGTATAATCGGCTCCGAGCCGCTGTATTGCGCTTTCCAGAACCGCCTCGCTCGTGAGCATCGCGGCGCAGGTGGCCGGCTGGTTCTTTGCCGTTTCCATGTCGTCAAACTTTACGATCATCTGCGCTTTTGCGGCATAGGCAGTGGAAGCGCTGCGGGGCATCGCGGCAAAGACGACGGCTGCCACAAGGATCGCGGGAAGGAGGATCTTGAGAATATTCCGCCACAGCAGCGTGCCGAGCGCCCGAAGATCGATCTCCGTCGGATCCTTCATATAGTTCTCGTTCATAAAAGTACTTCCTTTATTATTTAGTCTCTGCGGAACAGGTCTCGCGTATAGACCTTGTCCTCCACATCAGAGAGGATATCGCTCATGCGGTTGGCAAGAATGACGTCCGATTCGCGCTTGAACTTTTCGATGTCGTTCACGACCGTCGAGCCGAAGAAGGTCTGTCCGTCCTCGAGCGTCGGCTCATAGATGATGACCGTTGCGCCCTTGGCCTTCACGCGCTTCATGACGCCCTGAATGCTCGACTGGCGGAAGTTGTCGCTGTTGCTCTTCATCGTCAGGCGGAACACGCCGACCGTGATCTTGCGCTCCCGCGCCGCGTCCCAATCGCTGCTTCCCGTGTAATACCCGGCCTTTTGCAGAACGCGCTCCGCAATGAAGTCTTTCCGGGTGCGGTTGGCCTCCACGATCGCATGGATCAGATTCTGCGGGACGTCCTCATAGTTTGCCAGAAGCTGCTTGGTGTCCTTCGGCAGGCAGTAGCCGCCGTAGCCGAACGAGGGGTTGTTGTAGTGCGAGCCGATCCGCGAATCCAGGCATACACCGTCAATGACCTCGGCGGTGCTGAGCCCCTTCAGCTCGCAGTAGGTGTCGAGCTCGTTGAAGTACGCCACACGCAGGGCAAGATAGGTGTTGGCAAAGAGCTTGATCGCCTCGGCTTCAGTGAAGCCGGTGTAGCGAACGTCGATATTCTCCTTTGCCGCGCCCTCCACCAGAAGACCGGCGAGCCGCTCCGCAATCTTGCGGGACGCTTCGTCGCAGCCGACGATGATGCGGCTGGGGTACAGGTTATCGTACAGCGCCTTGGACTCCCGCAGGAATTCCGGGCTGAAGATGATCTTGTCCGTATGGTACTTCTCCCGGACGGACTTCGTATAGCCGACGGGGATCGTGCTCTTGATAACCATATACACATCCGGGTTGGCCTTCATGGTCTCTTCGATGGCGTCCTCGACCGCGGAGGTATCGAAATAGTTCTTCTGGCTGTCGTAGTTCGTCGGCGTGGCGATGATGACGAGCTCCGCCGAGGCATACGCGGCGGCCTTGTCGGTGGTCGTCGTCAGATGCAGCGTGCGCTTGCCCGCCTTCGCTTCCGCAAAGAAGCGCTCGATCTCATCGTCCTGAATGGGGCTGATGAACTGGTTGAGCTTTACGGCCTTTTCCTCCGTGGTCGTGATGGCCGTGACCTCATGGTGCTGCGCGAGCAGCACCGCCAGACTCAAACCGACATAACCTACGCCTGCAACAGTGATTTTCATGGATTACCTCCCTACAATGCCCGTTGATCCTTTTTTGTGACATCCCGGATCGGGGATGTCTTTTTCATTTTGTCATTTTAAAAAGCTCCTTATAGTCTGCCGCAGCAAGAATGCCGAAAGCCAGTACCGCGATCGTGCAGAGGATCGTGACCGGATTCAGCAGGCTTGTGTCTCTCAGAAATACGATGCCGATAACAACTGCCCAGGCAGAATAGGATACATTCAGCGCCATAGCCTTGGAAGCGCCGAGCTGGCTGATGGCTTTATAATAGAACAGATAGGAGATCGTCGCAAACAGCGCCGCAATGGCAATGACCGGGACCAGCCAGCCGGTGCCGCTGAACAGCGATACGGTAAAGCCCCAGCCCTTGAGGATCGGAAGAAGAACGATGCCGTACACGACCGCAGACGTCGTCTGCCGGATCTGGAGGGCGATCTCATCCGTGACCGCCTCGTCCTGAACGCTTTTGGCAATGATAACGGCCTCAATGCCCCAGCCAAACGCACACATCAGCGTGCCGACAAATCCAAGCGCAAAATTGGTGATGTGGATCTCCGGGCTGTAGGAAAGGCCGTAAACGCCCAGCAGGCTGAGAATAAGAAACACCCAGCGGTACCACTGCATTTTTTCTTTCAGGAAGAAATAGGCAAGGACTGCGCCGATGGCCGGGAAGATGGCGCTTGCCACAGCGCCGATGGACGCGCCCATGTTGGCGACCGAAAGCACATAGCCCGTCATGCCGACAGGCCCTCCGATGACGGCCGCCAGCGCAACATATCTCCCGCTTTTTGTTTTCAGTGCTTTGACCACATTGGGCAGATTTCCTCTGGCGCCGTTATAGACGCACGCCCAAATGGCCGAGAAAAAGTCATGCAGAAACGTGGATACGAAAGGCGCAAGGAAAACCGCCTGTTCCGTACTCACAAACGGCGTCATAGCCAGCGCAATGCCCAGAACGATCGTTTCAATGGCCCACGTGATACCCGCGATTATACCAGCAAACATCTTTTTTCCACCTTATCCAAGTTTTTTGTAGGTCTCTATGTTTTTCTTCAGACGGGCATAGCGTTCATCGGCGTAATCCTGCATGAACTTTCCGTCGAACGGGACACGGGTCAGACCCCACAGCGTCCAGAGGTAGTCCACATACATTTTGGCCGCGATGAAGCGCTTCTTTTCCTCGACACCGGCTTCCCGGCCTTCGCAGCCGTAATAAGCGCTCAGCAGCTCTTCGTCCTCCGCCGGGTCATAGGCCGCCTCGATCGACAGGCAGGAAAGATCCCACATAGCCTCGTTCATACCGCTGTATTCCCAGTCGATAAGATAGAGCTTTCCTTCCCCGTCCAAAACCCAGTTGGCCACCAGCGAGTCATTATGGCACGGGACCCGCGGCGCCGCGCCGTTTTTATCGACCTCCGCTTTGATATCCATGACGGTCTGCTTCACTTCGTCATAGTCATCATAAAAAGCCACGCCGCCTTCGCGGATGATCTTTTCATACAGCTCGGCCATTTCAAACACCTCAAACCGCACGCCGGTATCTACGCCGCAGGTGTGCAGCCGGTGGAAGATCTCCGCAGCCTGATGAAGAATCTCCGTCTTCTTCATGACGGCTTCGTTCATCGGCTGGGGATCATGGATAAATTTCATGATCTTGGTTCCGTCATCCCCAAAGTACAAAAGCTCGGAATCGATCTTCAGATCACAGGCGAGCTTTGTGCTCTTATATTCATCCCCGCGATTGATCATCTCCTCCGTTCCCTCGCCCGGGATGCGGACAAGAAGCTCCTCTCCCGTCTCTAACGTGACTTTGTAGGAGTGATTCGTCATGCCGCCGAGACGATTAATGTGCGAAATGCCACCACTGTGCACGTTTTTCAATGCTGTGTTGATTTTAGGAATGTCTTCCTTTTCGATTTCCCTTACCAGTTCTGCCATTCTTTTAACTCTCTCTTTCTTTCGATTCCTTATGTATGCGAAGCAGATCCCTACAATTGGCCGCTGTCATAGAAGTACCGGAAGTGTCCCCGAGGGCAGTCAAATTCAAAGCCGGCCGCTTCCGTGGTCGTGCTTTTCAGCGTTTTTATATTCACGATGTCCTTTTCGCCGATCCCCAGCTCTGCCGCTGCGGACTGCAAAATTTTTGACCGCGTGTCAGTCACATAGGAGGTGTCAAACTGCCGCAGCTCATCCAGCGTGTCAAACTCGTAAATGACATTGGCAGGATATTTTCGGATCCTCATTTTGAGCGTATCCAAATGCGCCATGAAGATCTTTTCCCAGAGTTTATCCGCGGTTTCCGGAAGATCGTACTCGGCTTCCAGAATTTCGAGAAACTTTTCCGAGAATTCCGAAGACCAGAACGTATGTCCGAGCATGTACCATGCGTTTTCGCCGCCGATGGTCACGGAGTTGATGTATCCGTTTGCGTCCTCCGTCATGCACCACTCCGCCGTGTGGCCGTCCGCATACTCTGCGGCATAGTAGGCATCATCGACCTCAGGTTCAAACGGGTTTTCCGAGAAGTAGTTGTCCGCGGAGCAGATGTAGCTGTTTCGCAGATGGTCCCGGACAGCCCAGATGCTGGCATTGTTGTTTCTGGTCAGATAATCGGGATTATGGACGAGCTTTACGCCATACTTTTCCGCAAGATAGCCGAACTGCCCGGCTTTGTAGCCGGTGACAACGATGATCTCCGAAATCCCCGCCGCCTTCAGCTGCTCGATCTGGCGCTCGATGAGCACCTCTCCCTTTACCACCGTCATGCCCTTATGGCGTTCAAAAGACAGCGGCGCAAACCGGGAGCTTGTTCCGGCCGCCATGATAATTGCGTTGTCTGCTTTCAAATCGGTTCCTCCGTTCCAATGGCTTTCTGCGGCCGCTTCGGTTTACACCGGCTCTCCGAACGTGTCCGGGTGAGCCGGGTCAAAGATCTCGTTGGCCCACATGACGGTCACAAGATCCTCCGTTTCGGAGAGGTTGATGATGTTATGCGTATATCCCGGCAGCATGTGCACGGCCTGGATGCGCTCCCCCGATACCGCGAACTCGATCACCTCGTCGGTCCCGATCTTCCGCTCCTGTATCAGGCCGCGGCCGCTGACGACGATGAAAAACTCCCATTTGGAGTTGTGCCAATGCTGTCCCTTGGTAATTCCCGGCTTGGAGATATTGACGGAAAACTGGCCGTGATCGGCCGTTTTCAGAAGCTCCGTAAAGCTACCCCGCGCGTCCGTATTCATTTTGAGATCAAATGCGGCCTTTTCCCGGGGGAGATAGCTCAAATACATCGAATACAGCTTCTTTTCCAGGGAGCCCGGCGCGATGCGCGGCATGAGGAGCGTGCGCGGCTGGTCGTGGAACGTGCGGAGAAGCTCAACGATCCTCCCCAGTGTGGCTTTGTGCGTGACCGGCGCATAGCAATAGCGGCCGTCCTCTTTCGCCATGGGCGTGAGGCCGTCATACGTCATGCCGTCCACCGTTTCGCCCGGCTTCGGATACTCCGCGCGATGCGGCTTTCCCTCCATCGCGTCGTACATCTCCTCGAGAAGATCGTCAATGAAGAGCATTTCCAGCTCAACATTCGGATCGTTCACCGTGATCGGCAGATCGTTCGCGATGTTGTGGCAGAACGTTCCGACCGCGGAGTTGTAGTTCGGGCGCACCCATTTCCCCACGAGATTCGGGAAACGATAGACATACACCGCCGCTCCGGTCTCCCCGGCATAGCGGAAAAGCAGCTCTTCCCCGTCACGCTTGGAAAGGCCGTACTCCGAGGTCCCGAACCGCCCGGCCAGCGTGGCCTGCAGCGAGGACGAGAGCATTACGGGACAGGTGTTGTGATGCTTTTTCAGCGTGCTGAGCAGCGCGGACGTAAAGTCAACATTGCCCTCGCGGAACTCCGCCGGATCCTTCGGGCGGTTCACACCCGCGAGGTGAAACACAAAATCACAGTCCGCGCAAAATGCCTCCAGCTCCTCCGGGGTGTTGGAACGGCCATATTCGCAGACGGCGTCAATGTGCAGGTTCGGCCTTGTCCTGTTTTTCCCGTCGCGGAGATTCTTCAAATTCTCCACAAGGTTGCGGCCGACAAACCCGGACGCGCCGGTGACAAGTATCTTCAAACGTCCTTCCTCCACACCATCTTATTGACCACGCCGACGTAGGACTGGATGATTTTCACGACCTTGTCGGAAACATTGATATCGGTGTAGTCCGGCACGGGGATCGCGCCGCCGTTCTTTTCCTCCCGAACCATCTCCACCGCCGTATCGACCGCCTGAAGCAGTCCCTTCGTATCGATGCCCGACAGGATGAAGCAGCCCTTATCGAGCGCTTCGGGGCGTTCCGTGGAGGTGCGGATGCAGACCGCCGGGATGGGATGCCCGATGGAGGTGAAAAAGCTGCTCTCCTCCGGCAGTGTGCCGGAATCGGACACAACGGCGAAGGCGTTCATTTGCAGGCAGTTATAATCGTGGAAGCCGAGCGGCTCATGCCGGATCACGCGCCGGTCGAGCTGGAAGCCGGAGGCCTCCAGCCGCTTGCGGGAGCGCGGGTGGCAGGAATACAGAATCGGCATATCGTATTTCTCCGCCATTTCGTTGATCGCGGTGAAAAGCGATATGAAGTTTTTCTCCGTGTCAATGTTCTCCTCGCGGTGCGCGGAGAGCAGGATATATTTCCCCTTTTCCAGACCGAGGCGCTCGTGGATGTCGCTTTTTTGGATCGCTTCCAGATTCTCCGTCAGCACCTCCGCCATCGGGCTCCCCGTCACATAGGTGCGCTCCTTCGGCAGGCCACAGTCGGCAAGATACCGTCTTGCGTGCTCGGAGTAGGCAAGATTGACATCGGATATGATATCCACGATCCGCCGGTTGGTCTCCTCCGGAAGGCACTCATCCTTGCAGCGGTTTCCGGCCTCCATATGGAAGATCGGGATGTGCAGGCGCTTTGCGCCGATGACGGACAGGCAGGAGTTCGTGTCGCCGAGAACCAGCACGGCGTCCGGCTTCAGCTCCACCATGGCTTTATAGGACGCGCTGATGATGTTCCCCATCGTTTCGCCGAGGTCGGCGCCGACGGCGTTCAGATACAGCTCGGGGTCGGCAAGGCCAAGATCCCGGAAAAACACGCCGTTGAGGTTGTAGTCATAGTTCTGACCCGTATGGACCAGAATTGTGTCAAAATACTTCCTGCATTTTTTTATCACAGCGGCAAGCCGTATGATCTCCGGGCGTGTGCCGACGATGATCATCAGCTTGATTCTGCCGTTTTCCTTCCACTGCACCGTATCGCCCATCCTGCGCGTTCCTCCTGTACCGTGTACCTTACTGTTTCATCTTCGCAAGCTCGGCCTGAATGTAGGCCAGAGATGCGATCTTTTCCTTTGTTTCTTCCAGCGTCAGCCGCTTTGTGTTGTTGGAGTTGAACTCCGTCAGCGTATTTCTCGTTTCGTCGCCGTCCTTGAAGTATTTGTCGTAATTCAGGCCGCGGTTGTCCGCCGGGACGCGGTAGAAATCGCCCATATCGACCGCCTTGGCGCATTCCTCGTTCGTGAGGAGCGTTTCGTACATTTTCTCCCCGTGGCGGATGCCGATGATCTTGATATCCTCTTTCCGGCCGCCGAACAGCTCGCACACTGCCTCCGCCTGCGTCCGGATCGTGCAGGCCGGGGCCTTCTGGATCAGGAGATCGCCGTTCTCGCCGTGCTCAAAGGCGAACAGCACGAGATCGACTGCCTCTTCCAGGCTCATGATGAAGCGCGTCATCGAGGGCTCCGTCACGGTGATCGGATTGCCGTTTTTGATCTGCTCGATCCAGAGTGGGATCACGGAGCCGCGGCTGCACATGACGTTGCCGTAGCGCGTGCAGCAGATCTTCGTTTTCCCGGACATGCGGGAGCGCGCAATGGCCACCTTTTCCTCGATCGCCTTGGTGATGCCCATCGCGTTGATCGGGTAGGCCGCTTTATCCGTCGAAAGGCAGATCACGGACTCCACGCCCGCCTCGATCGCCGCCGTGAGCACGTTTTCCGTCCCGATAACGTTGGTGCGGACGGCCTCCATGGGGAAAAACTCGCAGGACGGAACCTGCTTGAGCGCCGCAGCGTGGAAGATGTAATCCACCCCGGGCATCGCCGATCTCACAGACTGGAGGTCCCGGACATCGCCGATATAGAATTTGATCTTATCAGCCACTGCCGGCATTCTCGCCTGAAAGTCATGGCGCATGTCATCCTGCTTCTTCTCGTCGCGGGAGAAGATGCGGATCTCGCCGATATCAGTGGCCAGAAAGCGGTTCAAAACGGCGTTGCCGAAGGAGCCGGTGCCGCCGGTGATCATCAGGGTTTTGTTTTTGAACAAAGACATTTTCTATCTCTCCATGAGTTTTTGTAGGTTTTATTCGTCCAGCCGGTAGGCCTTATAGCTGTGGTGCGTCACTCTTTCTTCCTCGGGCGGAAGCTGCATATAATCGCCGTACCAGGCCGTCAGTGTCTGATCCGTCCCGCACGGAGCCGGAAAATGGCAGCCTTCAAACTCGACCTCCGTGTGATCGGAAAACCATATCTTTTCCAGTATCTCATTATCGCCGAAATACGGCTGGCAGACATCGCCGACCTTTGAGCTCTCGGCCGGCCCATGGCAGGACTGCGATATTCTGTCCACGGTCTGCATGCACCATTTCATGGAAACGGGCTTTACCGCGGCCTTTAAAACCGACGTCAGGATCGCTTTGCCCGCGGATCTTTTCCGCCGGCTGTTGGGCAGCATGCGCTTAATTTCCGCGATGCGCTCAACACGTCCGATCCTTTTCCGCAGCTGCCGGAAGCCATCCATGTCCTCCGGCAGATCGTCCAGCACAAAGCAGTCTATATTGATGCCCAGATTTTCATACGCGATATCCGTCTCCTCCACGAGAAGCGTCCGGGTATCGGCGATTTTGGCAAATTCAAAGGGGTATGCGCCGTCCATGCTCCAATGCATGACCTTCAGGCAGCCGTTCTCCCGGTTGAATTCCTTCAGGAATCTTTCATAATCCGCCCGGAGCATGACGAGATCGATATCATCGTCCCAGGGGATATAGCCCTTGTGACGCACAGCGCCCAAAAGCGTTCCATACGCCAGGAAATACGGAATTTCCTTCGCCCGGCAAAACGCGTCGACTCCCTTGAGGATCTCAACTTGAACGCGCTTTACTTCTTCTACGGTCATTTCTTTCAAAAAAATCCACCCGATCTTTCCTGCAATTGCGCCAGAGTCAAGGTTCTTTTCTTCGTTTTATCACGTGGGTAAAGCCCCGGAGCGTAACGCCCTCAAGAATCAGGAAAAAGGCGTCTCTCAGCGGAGGAATGATAAGCAGCAAAAGGAAGTTTGTGATGATCTGCGTGAGCAGAGACGCGGCGGCCGCCCCCACGATCTCGAAGCGCGGGATCAGCAGCGCGTTGAGCACGATGTTCGTCAGCGCGCCGGACAGCGTTGTGACCTGAACCCAGCGTGCTTTCCCTTCCGCGACCATGTAGAGGTTATTGATCGAACCGAAGTAGGAAAACGATGTATACCACACGATCAGCGCGAGCGACGGCACGGCGCCCAGATAGGCCGAGCCATACAGGATCTGCATGATCGGCCGGGCAAACAGGGTGATAAACACGCAGTAGCAGATCGAGACCCAGAACACCGAACCGTAAACCTGCTGCAGCCGCTGTCTGTACCGTTGGGGATCGTTCACCTTGGAGTTCATGATATCCGGCCGGAACCCTTCGATAATGGCCGCCGGAATGATGGAGATCGCGCCGGCCAACGTGAGAGATACGGAATAGAGGCCGACCGCGGTGTTATCCAGATAGCTTTTCAGCATGATCTTATCTGTCTGACCATAGACCGTTATCAAAACCGCCGAGAAAATAAACGGATACGAATGCTTCAAAAGGGTTTTCAGCGTGCCGATACTGGCCCGTCCCCGGTATTCCTTCGCATAATCGCGGCGGTAGATCCAGAGAAGCAGAGCGCCGAAAACAAAGGTCTCGAGCGAAACGCCCAGCACATACAGAACAACGCTGTCAAAAAGATAAATTGCCGCCAGACGCCAGAGCGCGGAGATCGTAAGCGCGACCAGCCGGGCAATGGCAACGCACTTCGCGTTGTTCTTGAAGCGGAACCAGTAGATAAACGCATCCGCCGTCCAAAAGAGGATCTGCAGGGATTGGCAGAAAACCACCGCCTGAAGCTCCATATCCCGGTTTCCCGAAAGGGCCAGGAACAGCTGGATACCAACAATCGCCAGCACGGCAAATACGATCCGGGAGTACAGCGCGGTTTTCAGATAATCGCCGCTCAGCTCTTCGTTCTCCGCGAAGTGCTTTGTAATAATGCTGTTGAAGCCCAGAGAACCGATCGCCACGAAAAACGCAATGATCGAAGCAGCATAGTTTATCAGGCCATAGTCGCTGGTGCCAAAGGCTCTGGCGCAGAGGATGTTGATCAGGTACTGCAATATGGCGTGCGCCACATTGCCAAACATGATCCAGCTCAAATTTTTCTTAAATACATTCATCTTTTCTTATAGGGGGCTTTACACGATCTTGTTCCAGAAAAAGTGATACGGGTATGTCATCGGCCAGTCACTGCCGTATGTATAGAGTGCATACAGTCCGTAAGCCACGAAGGCCGCCATGACGCACAGTCTTGATATTTTCCGATTTTCCGGCCGTTTCATGTTGGCTATAATGTTGGGCAATGCGATCACCAGCGCCGGCATGAAATAAAACCCGACTCGCATGGCCAGCGAATACACGCCGGCAAAGCACTGGATAACACAGGCAACGTAGAAGAGGTTCAAAAAGCCGCCATCCTCATCGTCGTGCAAAAAAACCGCGCAGAAGGCATAAACCAGCGCAAAGACCAGCAGCAGCGTGACCGCGCTGCCCTGCGCTGCGACCGCATTGTGCTTGAAAAGCTTGGAGCCGACGGCAAACAGCGGATACCGCGCCAGATAGATCACCGGCAAAACCGGGATCGAAAGCAGCCGGGCGGATCTCGACAATTTCAGGTGATACAGCGGATAGGCAACAAGGAAAATAAACGCGGAATAGTGAAAGAGCGTGGCAAATACTATCAGCAGAATAAACTTGACCGGCTTTTTTTCGCGAATGAGCGGGAACGACAGGCAGCACAGACCGACGGCGATCCCCTGCCGCAACGCGGAAAACGGGACCGTTATGCAGGGCAGCCCCAGGAACACAAGGATCGCGAGCACCGGATCCCTGCTGCATTTTCTTATCATGATCCCGATGGGGACGATGGACGCGATCGCGCAGGCGATCAGCAGGCACTGGTAATTCGTTGAGATATAGCCCAGCAGTTTATTGAAAACGATGTAGCCCCATTCGTAATTCTGCCATTCGCCGAGAGCGAACAGCTCTTCCCACGAATACTCGGAAATCGACTGAAACGACGTCAGATAACCGATGCTGCTCCCATATCCCAAATCGATGCCCATGCTGGGATGCCGCAGCGCCACCACAAGAACAACAAGCGCTGTAACGTAAAACGCCGCGCGCTTTTTTCTTTGCTCCGGGGTTTTGCCCGTCCGGCTCACGAGACCGGTCGTACACAGGATCAATGCATACATGAGAAAATAGACTGTCATTTTTTATCCCCAATTCCGTTGGAATACAAGGAGGTGCGCTGTTATATTACACGAAGCCGTCTTTATTTTCAACCCCTTGCGTCGATCATGGATTTATAAAGGTCGATGTATTCGGCATACCGATCCTGTGCCGCATATTTCCCGCAGGCTATGTCCCGGATGAGCTTTCGATCGAGCTTTTTCACGGCTTCGAACTGTTCCAGCGCGCCGCGGTAGTCGCCCTGCGAAACCACGCGCCCCGTCTGCGGCGTTACGCTTTCGATGCTCCCGCCCGTTTTATAGGTAATGACCGGCGTTCCACAGGCCATGGCTTCCAGATTCACGGTCGGGAAATTGTCCTCATATGTGAAATTCAGAAAGGCATCAGCCGCGCTGTAGATCTCCGCCAATTCGCTGACGCTGTTTGTTCTCTTAATCGCGATAATGTTCTTCGGAAGCTCTTTGAGCTGTTCTTCGCTTACGCCGACCAGAACAAGCTTCTGGTCTTCCGATAATTCCTCTGCCAGCTTTATATAGTCGGAATAGCCCTTTCTTTCCGTCCATCCGCTGGCAACGCCCAGCATCACCGTTTTATCCTCCAGACCGTATCGGCTCCGGAAGATATTCCGGGACATAGGCTGAAATTTCGTCAGATCGATCCCGTTGTTGATCACCTTCACCGGGTGGTCTTTAAAAAAGCTTTCTTTGACAAGCCCTGCCAGCCACTCCGAAGGGGTAACGATCACAAGATCCTCCAGACTGGTGAAGCTCGCCTTTTTTCGCTCGTAGTTTCTCTTTACATTCCCGTTTGTATAGCACTCCGGGTAGCAGCGGAGCTGGGAGCAGCAGGCGCACTGTTCCTTCCACTGCTCACACCCTGCCTTGTCAAAATATGTGCAGTGGCCGGTAAACGCCCAGCAATCATGGAATGTCCAGACAATGGGGATCTTCGATTCTTTCAGGAAGGAAAAGAGCATTTCATAGTTCAAATAATGCCCGTGAATGTTGTGAAGATGGACCAGATCGGGGCCAAATTCCCGGATCTTTCCGATCAGCCGTTTTGTCGCCAGAGAAGAATAGCCGCCCTCGTTATCCGTGAACCGGGAGAGCACATTATGAATATAGTATTCAAGCTTCGTTCCCACTGGGATCGTATCTCCCGCCGCCGCGTTCAGCGCGGGTCCGATACCGTAGGCGATCTTCCCGGATGACCCCGTTTTCTTCAAGCAGGCCAGCAGATCCGTTGCGATACGTCCGGTGCTTCCCCGTCCGCAGACCGTGTTGATTTGCAATACCTTCATGGCAGAATGCCCTCCGATTTTTCCTGTATGACAGCCGATTCAGCCGTTCAGATCCAAATATTCCGGCGCGTGATTCACGCGCGCCTCTACGGGCGGAAGCTCCATGTAATCCCCATAGATGTTTCTGAGGTTCTTGTCGAACTCTTTCGGCACTTTGACCGTCAGGCGGTCAAACCGAACCTCTTTCAGCGGGAAAATTTCGTCCATCCGGAGCGCTGTGTGCTCCGGGCAGTCATCGTACGGATAGTCCACCGTTGTGACCAGCTCTCCCTTCTCCGCAAAGAGAGCCATGTATTTTTCCCATATCGCCTTTTCCGGCGCTCTCTGTGTCCGATTGACAAACCGGCTGTACGCATTTTGCCCCAGCGCGATGAGCTTGCGCGGCAGTCCATGCTCTCTGCCGACGATCTTCTCTTTCTTGGAATAGAGATAGCGCTTCCGCAGCAGGATCGAGCGCTCTTTCGCTTCCCGGATCTCTTCCAGCGTTTCAAACCGGTGAAAGAGGAAAATATCGACCCAGACGCCGTTGCAGGCGATCCCGGTATTGTTCCTTTTCCGGTCTCTGAGCGAGGCGAACGCTTCGGGCACCAGCGTTGTCCCCACCCGGTAAAGCCGGGGGTACGGGAAATAATGATCCTCGTTATCGTCGGACGGATCACACAAAATGACCGAATCGCCCCACTCCTCCTTGGGAACGGCGCGCAGCTTTTTATAGTCCTCCCACAACATGCCGACATCAATGTCGTCATCCCACGGGATAAAGCCCTGATGGCGAATGCATCCGATCGCTGTTCCATAAATCGCAAAATACTTGATATCATATTTCTCGCATATGCGGACAAGCACTTCCAGCATATCGACCTCGGTATTTTGCAGTTGTTTTAGAACCTCCGGTGAATACTCGGCCATCTTTTCTTTCCTCCATATACAAATTATCCCTGACTTTTCAGGATGCGGATCACACTTTCAATCGTAAACATATTCTTCTATTGCTTGATACCAGCGGTCATATGCCTCCGGCTTCAAGTGGATGCCGTCTTTGGTTAGATTGGGATCCATCAAGCCATCCAATTCATAAAGATCGTGAATATTAATGTAGGTCGCTCCCGCTTCTTCCGCCAGCTTCTCGATCTCTGCATTAAAACTCACAATAACCGAATTATCCGTACACACTTCTTCCTTTTCTGCGCTGATTGGCAAAACGGACTGCACGTAGATCTGCGCATCCGGTACCGCTTCATGAACACTTTCAAGCATATTTTGATACTGCTCGAGTATTTCGGCGCTGTTGCTGCCCTTCAGGGAGTTGATCCCGCCGAGAATGAACACCTTTTCCGCCTTTACCGAAGCAATCATGTCCACCCGGCTCGTCATACCACTAACGCTGTCACCGGATAGTCCAAGGTTAACAATACGCACATCCGGGAATGCCTCAGCCCACGCTCCGTTTTTTGTGATGCTGTCGCCGAAAAAGGCCACATCAGCATCCACATCCATCGCTTTCAAACTGCTGCGCCAGGATTCCAGCGTCCAGTTGACCGGAGTTTCGCTTTGCTCCTCCGTGTCTGTTTTATTTGTGTCGCCAGTCTCGGCGCCGTTCCTGTTTCTCGCCCAAATTAAGAGCAGAACGTTACAGCTCAGAGAGACTATGCAAATCAGCGCGAGGGCAATCGTCCATTTCCTTTTCTCCACTTTTGGGGCTTCCCTCCGTACGTTACATATCCTGACTTTTCAGGATGCGGATCGTTCTTTCCATGCCGCGGCGGATATCATATTCGGGCGTCCAGCCGAGAGCGCGGAGCTTCTGTCCGGCCAGTCTCGCCTTGGTCGCCGTGCTGTATCCGGCGGCTTCCACGGCATCGGGGATCTCAAATACAACGTTTTTGCCGCTGATCTCCGCGATGATGGCCGCCAAATCCTTCAGCATGATGTCGCTGTGTTCCTCCGCGATGTTGTAGGCCTCTCCGTTCTCGCCTTTCAAAAGAATGGTGAGGAGGCCGGAAACAGAGTCCGCCACATACTGATAGCTGTAATACTGGGTACCGGCAGATTTCAGCACGATGTCCTCTCCGGCGATCCCCTTCTTGATGAACTGGCTGATCGCCTTTGTATCCGACATCAGCATGGTCGGCCCATAAGAGCGGGTGAGCCGGGGGATGACCACATCCAGCCCCCTCTGCGCCTTATAGGCCTGACAGAGCGCCTCGCCGCAGCGCTTGCTCTCCGGATACCCGGCCCGCAGCGTGTTTGAGTTGATATAGCCGCAGTAATCCTCCGCAAAAAACTCCGTATCTCCGCGGTTTTCGCCGTAAATCTCGTTGGACGAGGCAAAGGCAAAGCGGCTGGCGTGATGCGCCACGGCAAAATCCAGCAGATTCTGCAAGCCGATGATATTCGTGGTTATCGTGCCGATCGGATCGGTGGAATACTGCATCGGGTGCGTGTTGGACGCGAGATGAAGGATATAATCCACCGTACCCAGATCGTCCCGCACCAGGGGAAATTTCACATCGTACGGGATGAACACCAGATGCGGGTCAGACGCATGCCGGCTGAACCGGCTTTTGGCTTTTTCCTCGCTCCTCCCGAGCGCGTACACCGTGCAGCCCAGCGCATCCGCCGCATTCTTTTCCATCAGCACGTCGACAAGGAAGCTGCCGATCAGCCCCGTTGCTCCCGAGAGCATAACGCTCTTCCCCGTAAGCTTTTCCCAGGGAAGTGCCAGCTCCGCGGCGCGGCGGACATCCTCCATATAAAGATCGTTCGTGTATAAGCTCATCCGTATTCCCTTATTTCAGCCAGTTGTCCTTATCCGATTTCAGATAGGCCTTGAACATTTCCAGATCGTCCTTCGTTGTGAGCTTTATGTTTTTATCCGAGCCAGCCGCGAAATACAGCCGCACCCCCAGCTCCACCATCATCGTGTTGGTGTAATGGGAGCCGTAGATGCCGATCCCCTTCTCATACGCTTCATGGTACTTGCCGTCGAGAAGGTCGAAGCGGTAGGCCTGCGGCGTTGACACTCTGCGGAGCGTTTCGCGCGGGATAAACTTCGTTGTGCTGATCTCGTCGTCTATCACGAAGATCTGCTCGTTGTACGGAAGCGAAGTTACCGCGTTTCCGTACTGCTTTGCCTTGACGATCACATCGGTCAGCACCGTTTCGTCCACGAGCGGACGGATCCCGTCGTGGATGATGATGATATCGTCGTCTGCGGTTTTCCCTTCGAGATTGTATACGCCGTTCCGGATGCTCTCCTGCCCGGTGCTCCCGCCGGAAACGATCCATTTCAGCTTGGTGATGTTAAACTGCTTCGCATACGCCCAGACCACGTCGTGCCAGCCGTCGATGCAGACGACCTCGATCGCGTCGATCTGCGGGTGCTTCTGGAAGCCCTCCAGGGTGTAGATGAGCACCGGCTTATCGTACACATTGATAAACTGCTTGGGGATATCCTGTCCCATTCTCGCGCCGGAACCGCCGGCAATGATAATTGCTGTTGTCATGCATTTCACCTCTTAGCGTGCTGCGTTACTCCATCCAGGACTTGCGCAGATCGATCTCAACATACTCGTGCGCGGTTTTCCGCTTTTCCTCCGGGGGGAGCTTTCGCCAATCCCCGTAAATATGCGTGAGGAACTCGTCATAGTGCTCCACGCCGTCCACCACGATATTCTCGAACTTATACTCCGTCGGCTTTCCGAAGATGCGCTTTTCCATGACTTCCTTTTTCCGGTAGCTGCCCATAAGGTTTGCCACATAGATGCTGTCCTCGTATCCGAAGGAGGCGGCGAGCTTGTCCACTTTTACAACAAGCTCTCTGTCCTTTACGAGGAACGACGGGACGAGCCGTGAAAGGGCGATCGCCGCATTCTTGTAAAAACTCCGATCCTTTCGGATCGCGCAGGTCCGCGTCATGAGAAACATGTTCAGCCGGTCGATCTTGGCGAAGTTCGCCTCCATCTCGCCCTCGTCCCGGCCGACACCGTCGAGCGGGAACACGTCGATATAGATGCCTCTCCGGCAGTTCCGCTTGGTTTTCTCCGTCAGCGTCGTGTCCGTATCGTAGAGCTTGGCGTATGTATAGAAGTAATCCGCGTTTCCGGTATACGGAGATTCCAGAAGATAATGATCGGTTTTCTCCGTAAACGTGGAAAGAAGCCTGTCATAATCCGGTCTCGGAAGGACAACATCGATATCGTCGTCCCAGGGAATGAATCCGCCGTGGCGGACGGCGCCCAGCATCGAGCCGCCGACGATATAATAGCGCAGTCCATGCTCATGGCAGTAGCGATGAAACCACCCCAGCATTTCCAGCAGCTTTGTTTGTACCGGACTAAGCATTTTCTCTTTCCAACCCTTTCTGCTTTTCCTCAGTTCTTTTTTCTTTGGGGCAGCACGTCTTTCAGCGCGATCGCCTGCAGCATCAGCTTTGCATTGGGTCTCAGCGCCGGGATCAGCGCCGGGATACCTATGCTTGTCAATATCTGCGTGATCAGGGACGCCAGTCCCGCTCCCATGATCCCCCAAACGGGGATCATAACAGAATTCAGAAGAATGTTTATTACAACCGCGGCCGCATACGTGTATTTCAAATACTTCTGCTTGTTTTCGCATACGAGCCACGCATTTCTCGCCGTGCCCAAATAGGAAAAGGCCGTATACCACGACACCACAGACAGCGCTCCGACTGACGGAAGATAGGATCTTCCATACAAAATCAGGATCGCATATCTGCCGAAAAACGTAAGGAGCGCGGAAACGAACACCGAAACATAAAACACCATTGCATAGAGCTGCCGGTTTTTTCTTTCAAACTGGAGCCTGTCCGGCTTATGCAGCTGCAGGATCGTGGGGTACATGGAATCGATGATCGCTGTCAGCACAAAGACCCACATATTGCTGATGGACACCGCTATGCTGTAATACCCGACGGCCGCCTGATCCACCATATGCTTCAGCATCAGCTTGTCAAGCTGCCCGTATATGGCGACCATAGCTCCGGAGAGAATGTAATGATAGCTTTTGGATAACAGCGCTTTCCCCTTCCGCCAGGAAAAGCTCAGGGGCGGCCCATTCCTGCGTTTGTATATGCAGAGAAGCAGTATCGCGATCACGGCATAATCCACAGAGGTCGCCAGAGCGAACCATCTCACGCTTTTGCCCAACAGCAGCAAAACGATCTTATACGCGGAAGCGACCGCGTAACCCACAAGATAAGCCGTTGACGAATACTTTGACTGATAAAGGGACTGAAAATAGCAGGCAATGGTATCAAAGGCATGGAATATCAGGCAGACGGCACAAAGGGCAACGACAAGGATCGTTTCCGGCTCCCCTCTGTCCAGAAAGAAGGAGATCAGGATGATGATCCCTATGGAAAGCGTGCTGGAGATAAGCCGCAGCACGATGGCGCTCCCTAACGCCTCCCCCTTCTCGTCCGAAAAATCGACAAAATCCTTTACGATCACCGAATTGATCCCGAGCGTGCACAGCGACATAAAGAATGTCGTGTACGTAATGCCGTAGCTGACAAGGCCGTAATTGCTCGGGCCGAGCAGTCTTGCCGACAGAATGCTCACCAGCAGGGAGCAGAGCATCTGAACGACGCGGACGCCTATGATCCATCCGGCGTTTTTGACCTCTTTATGTTTTAAAAACGATAGATTCATTACGATTTTTCCGTTCAGACCGGAACCTTCTCAAGACCGGCGCATGCGCACGGGCCGGTACGATCTTCACTTCCCCTTCAGCTTCGACCGGATCTTTCTGCCCGCCTTCTCCTTGAATTCGGCCATCCCCAGCTTTATCAGGCTGTCCCAGTGTGTGGCTCTTACATCGAAGCGAGTTCTTATTCCGTCATTATTATTTCTTTTGCAGGCATCGGTCTGCGGCGCATGAAGATCATAAACATACAGCCCCTCCCCCTTTTCGGGATGCATACAGTTTTTCTCGTGCGGGCGGTATTTCAGCTTCCACGATTCCAGGACTCTGTAAGGTCTGTGTCTTGACGATACAAGAATGTCCGCATCGTTGAATACCTTCCTGTTCCCGTAGAGATCAAGGAGCACGCGCCGGTCTTCATACCCCTTCACCGGATAGTCCATCCGCTCAAAGAAGATGTCATACCGAACGGCCTCGTCAAACGCCGGAAACCGGTAATCGAACACGGCATCCGTCGTCGCTATCTGCCAGTCGGCGCTGGCTGCGTTGTTGTGCTGGCCTACCTCCGAATGATTCGTTGTCAAGGCATGATATGGATATACAAAGTAAAGATCCTTTTCGACAATGTACTCCATATAGTATTTCAGCCAGGACTGAGAACCCCAGTGAAGGATGTTCTCCGGAACGCGCTCGGATCGAAACTCCGGGGAGGAAAACACCTTGTCTGCATTGTCCTCATACCAGTCCCGGAAGTGCTTCCACATCCCGGCCGTCCAGCACTGCCCCCAGGACTGCGCAAACTGCATCAAAAATGCATCATAGCCGTTGAATTCCGGCTCAAAAAAGTGATCCACGCCCACATTCACATGGTGCTTATATAAGGATATCCCCCCGATGCGCGGGTCCTTTCCAAAAAATGCGGCCGCCTGCCGGGCATAGGCGTAAAACCCTTTTGACACGGTGATATCGTCTTCCAGGACGATAACGGCATCGTACGCAAGCGCATAGTCCCCGCACTGAATGACGTGCTTTCGCAGCCCCTGACGCTCCGAAAACGCCCGGATCGTTTTATTGCCGAACGGCCAGACAAAGCTCTCCGCCTTTTCGACGATCTCGGCCTGCCGTTCCCCTTTGTCCAGACTCACTACCAGATCTACTTTATCTCCCAGATAGTCTGCCTCAAGCAGACTATGCAAAAGCCGCATCATCGCATCCGGCCGGTTATAACCGACCGTGACAATGCAGAATCGGGACGCATCAGTCGCCATTGTCTGCCTCCATGATCTTTATAAACCCATCGACATCCTGAAAATACGCGCTGTGCTCCTCGATCCACGAGACCGGCTTGTCCCACCAGCGGAGCTTCAGCAGCTTTGCCACCGTATCCTCCGCAAAACGCATGCGCAGCACCTTGGCAGGGACTCCTCCGACCATCGCGTACGGCGGCACGTCCTTCGTCACAACGGCACCGGTCGCGATGACCGCGCCATCCCCTACACGGACACCTGCCAGAAGCAGAACGTTTTCCCCGATCCAGACATCGTTTCCTATGGAGACGGCGTGATACTGCTCATCGACATACCGGGTCTCCTGAAAGAGCTTTTTATCCGTGAAGGTAAAGCCCGCCTGTTTGGCCGTAGAGAAAAATGCCGGATGCGTGGAAACGAACCCGTTCGTCGGATGAATGCCGTTCACCGTTTTCACGCTGGAGCCGATCGAGCAGAACCGGCCGATCGAGGCGTTGATGGAACATCCCGAGCCGAGGTATGTACCGAACCCCATCGAGCCCCTAAAAAATGTGTTTTTATTTATTACGTTCTTACCCTCGAAACAGGTGTTTTTGCCGGCAATATAGCAACCGCTTTTTATAATGACCCCGCGTGAATGAAATTTGACTCTTTTCCCAAACGTCAAACACGCTTTTCCAATGTTCTTTAAAAATTCCATCTTTCAGCTCCGCCTGCCATGTAATTTCGGGGGGGAGATGGTTTCCTTCGCTATTTTCTCGCCGCAGCTTTAGGCCCATTCTGCACCGCAATTACCGGGCTGTTATATTTTCAAAGACCTTTTTGACCATATCGCCGCAGGCGCGCGGCTCGTGGTATTGCATCGCAACGCGCAGCCCGTTTCTCGCCTTTTGATCGCGGAGCTCCTTATCGCGGAATGCCGTCCGCAGCGTCTCTTTCAGCGCTTCTTTTTCTGTGATCGTTATCGCACAGTCGTTTCGCAGCAGATGCCCCATGGACGCGATACAGCTCGGCCCGTAGGCAATCAGAGGGACGCCGCTCCCCAGACTGTCGGCAATTTTGGTGGATACGGAGTTTCGGACCACCTCTATGAAGCCTTCCTCGAACGATTCCGTATGGAGGAGAAAATCCGCACTGTGCAAAACCTTATCAAATTCTTCCCCGGAGACGAAGCCGCACAGCCGAACCGTCTTAACGTTTTCCAGCACGCCGAGGATCTGTTTATCCTTTTCGCCGGTATAAACGTTTATATGATAGTCCGTCCCGTCTTCGCCGTTTATCTCCTCCAGCGCCCTTCCCATCTCAGCGATCGACTTGTATCGATCGCACCGGATGTTTCCCAGATACGTTATGGACGCCGGGGCTTCCACGCTGTGTATTTCTTTGGATATCGGGAAGCTGGAGCCGGTCATGATCGTTGTCATGGGGCGGTGGAACCGGCTGGTATACAGCTCCTTCAGCTCATCGCAGATCGTTATGACATGCGATGTACGGCTCATATACTGTTCGATTTTCCTTTTCAGCAGCTTCAGCCGGAGTCGGCGCCAGAGCGAGCCCGTCTGCTCGACGAAATAATACTCATCGCAAAGGTACGAAACGATCGGGATCGACCGTTCCCGGGATATCTTCATGGCCATGTCATACAAAAACATGGCCGCTCCGGGCGCTGCGAAAATGCAGTCCGGCTTCTGCTCGTCCAGCCACGCGCGAAGCTCTCTGGTATACCACCCGGCACATTTCCACATCAGATCACGCGCGAGCATGACCGTGGATCGTTTGTTTTTGGGATTTCTGTAAAGCTGCTCATCGCCGGAACTTTCAAACATCTGGCTCTGCGCGGTGTCCGGCTCGATCCTCGTACCCTGAACCCTGAACCGGACATAGGAGCGCAGCACATCCTTATCCGTGATCCGGAAAAAGGAGCTGCACGTGTCCACGTTCGGAACCGTCGGATAGATATAGAGCTGGCATATCTCGTCGCGGGTGAAGGAGCGCAGCAGGGTAGAAAAGGTCTTGCCCATGCTTTCATAGGTCGTTAACGGATTGTGGCTTATAAGAAGTACTTTGGGCATGGCGATCTTTCCTGTCGTTGTTTATTTCCTGCCGGGGGGCTGTCATCCGCAAATTTGGGAGTATTTGTCGATCACCGTCTGGATCGTCTGGGGTATGGGGCCGTCAACAGCAAGCACCACTTCGGACGGCTTTACCGTCTGCTGCACAAGAATGCTGTCAAGCGCCGTATCGAACCATTCGGCATTGTCTCCCCCATAGACGCACATCGCCACGGAAAACGGGGGAAAATCGTGCGGCTCTCCGTCCATCTGCGGGGCGGTATCGGTCTCTTCCTCCGCCTTGTCCCGCATCACGCGAAACAGCTTCGTTCTGAGCCGGTTGGGGATCACAACCTCGCCGCCAAAGCGAATGGCAACATTGTTCAGATACCGGGGGAGGGAGATCAGCCCCTTTTTGAGCATATATCCCTGCAATCTGGCCTCGCTCGAAAAATATTTCCAGCCGCCGCGCCGCGTGCTCATTTCATCGCCCACGCGGACATTCACCAGCGTATCCTCAACATTGGCAAACACGCCGTTTGCCTCCGCCATCCGGATCCACAAATAATAATCCTCTTCGCAAAACCAATCCTGATACCCGCCGGCCTTTTCAACGAACGACTTTTTGAACATGACCGAGACCTGATTCATCGGGCATCGTTTTTTCATGTATGCTTTGATATCGGCATCCTGTGCCGGAACCGAACGCTTTCCGATCACATGGGAAGGGTCTCCGATAAATTCCGTGATCTGTCCGCCGACAATGTCTATGCTCTCGTTCTCCTGAAACACGGCAAGCTGCGTTGCAAAGCGGTTCGGAAGCGATATATCGTCCGCATCCATCAGCGCGACCAGCTCATTTGTGCAATGGCTCAGTGACGCTCTTCTTGCGTTTCCGTGTCCCTGATTGGTTTCAAGGTAAATTGGCTGAAAAACCGTCTTTTTTTCCATTCCTTATCCACACTCCCGGCAGCCGCTATGCCGGAAGCCCGCGCTTCCAGGCCTCCATCTTCAACACGGCAGACACCATTTTCATTTTACTGTTCCCCAGTTTGGCAATCCGGTGCCGAAACGGGAACAGGATCGCAACGAGCACCTTCATAGCAGGGCGATACACAATATGCAGCTTACAATACGCTTTTCTGAATCCGAAATACTTTATCAGAAAGCTTTGGAAGTTTGTCTCATGGACAACGTTTCTCTCGCCGTCGCACAGATAGCTTCCGGGTTTGTTCAGCTGAACGAACCACTCGACGATCCCCGCGACAAGCGCAAGATTGACGCCCTTCTTCTCGCTTTCAACTCGGCACTTCAACGAACTGATCGGAAGATATAATCCGCGCTCGTAAACATCGGAATATCCACACAGCCGCCCGTCTTCTTTATCAAACACCCCGAAAAAATGACACTCCTGCCGGCTCCATCGGGTATTGGCAAAGCATTCGATCGTCTCTCTTGTCTCCGGCCTGACCGAAGCGGGATACCCCTTCAGGCTGTCGAGATAAACGCTGTATATCTCGTCAACATATTCTCTCGGGTCGATGATCCTCGTCTCGAAATTTTTCTTACCTTTGTTGATCTCATACCGGAGCTTCGCCTTCAGCTTTGCGATATCAAAGCCGTCATCCTTTATGCACCAGTAAAACTCCGTCTCTTCCCTGCAATCCCAGTCACTTGTCCACCGGGCAAGCAAAGGTGCCCCCCCGTCGCGGACTTTCCAGATGGATCCGTCCTCGATCGGCCGGAGATCCACGTTCTCATGAGGCCATACGCTTGGGATCATCGCATGGTTATAGTAATGCCATCCTTCCATTTCTGTTGCTTATACCCCCAGCAGACCTCTTGCCTCCGCCTGCTTTCGTTCATATTCTTCCCTGCCGACTCTGCCGGCTTTCAGCAGATAATCTCCAAAGTCGTCCGTAATATCCACCTCGTCAACATCGCTGTCCTCCAGCCCCTTTTGCCCAAGGAACACCTGCTTGACGGTATCGAAGATGATCTTCACATCGCCCCGAAAGGTTACGTTCCGGATATATTCGAGATCGGCGGACAGCTTGCCGTCCCAGGAAAGGGCGTTGCGCCCGCGGGTCTGGGCAAGGCCGGAAAGGCCGGGGCGGACGGTGTGGCGCAGTCTCTGCTCGCCGGTCATAAACACCATGTCCCGGACGAGCTGCGGTCTCGGCCCGATCACGCTCATATCGCCTTTGAGAATATTGAAAGCCTCCGGCAGCTCGTCCAGCGATGTTGCCCGGAGCGCACGGCCAAACTTGCCCAGACGGAGTTCATCCGGCAGGAGGTCTCCGTTTTCGTCCCGCTCGTCAGACATGGAGCGGAATTTATACATGTTGAAGATCTTCTCCCGCCCGGTTTTCGGGTCGATCCGGCCGGGGCGGGGCTGCTTGAAGAGCACCGGTGAGCCGAGCTTTATGCGAACCAGAACGGCGATAATGATATAGAGCCACCCGAACACGAGGATCGCCGCCAGCGAGCAGAGGATGTCCAGCAGACGTTTGAAATATCTTTGGTAGAGACTTTGATGTTTCATTCTATGCTATACCTTTTCAAAGCATCTTTTTTCACTTTATCGCCCGTTTTGCGAAAGCCCGCCTTGGCAGCGCCGCGCTGGCTGGCCTCATTGGTCTCGCGGATAAGCATATAGGCCGTGCCCCCATCCGCGAGCTCTTCCTTTACGATAAAGCGCAGCACCGCCGGATATATCCCGCGCCCTCGATATTCCGTGTGCGTCCAACAGGGCCCGATCTCTATATCCTTTTTACGGAGGAAACGGAATTTCTCGTTCCCGCGGACAACATACGAGGTATGAATCCGTTTTTCACCGTCATAAACCGCATAAACCTTTACCTTTCCCAGCGTGGCAAGGTTCCAGAGCCATGCGTTTTTCCAGCCATATTCGCGTGCGGTGAGCTTTTCACACCGCACGTTCCGGTCTGCTTCGGATCCATATTCGGCGATCCGCGAAGGATCATTCTCGTATAATTCCACCGTATCCTCCTTCTTCGTTTATGCGAAGCAGGCGCGGATCACTTCGATGATGTGATTTTGCTGCTCCGCCGTCATTTTGTTGTCGCTCGGGAGGCACAGGCCTCTGGCGAAAATGTCCATTCCGATATCGGCCGCCTCGCCCGCGATATAGGCATTCGTCCGGGCTCTGCCGTTTCCGTCGCGGACGACGAACGGATTCAGGCGGAAGATCGGCTGCATATGCATGGGCTTCCAGATGGGACGCCCCTCTGCGTTGATGCTGGCAATGGCTTCCAGGATCTCCGTAGGACAGCTCTTCCCGTGCTCGGGAACATAGAGAGCGTCCCGCTCGCCCCGCACCTGCCGACACATGGCATCCTTATCGAGGATCATGCAGGAGAGCCAGTAGTTCGGCTCGCTGTTGGCAAAGTCGATCGGGTTCATCTGCACGGGCAGGCCTTCCAGCCCCTTTTTGTAACGCTCATAGATGGCCTTTTTCTGCGCGATATGCGTTTCCAGATACGGGATCTGCCCGCGCACCACACCCGCGATAACGTTGCTCATGCGGTAGTTATAGCCAAGCTCCTCGTGCTGATACCACGCCGCGTTTTCTCTCGACTGCGTGGACCACTTGCGGGCCTTGTTGGCCGCTTCCTCGCTGTCCGTCAGCAGCATGCCGCCGGAGGAGCCGGTGATGACCTTGTTGCCGTTAAACGAAATCACATTGTATGCGCCGAAGGAGCCGGTCTGAACGCCCTTATACGAAGCGCCGAAGGATTCGGCGGCGTCCTCGATGATGATGGCGCCATGGCGGGCGCAGACCTCGCGCAGCTCGTCCACCTTTCCGGGCGTGCCGTACAGATGCGCCACAACGACCAGCTTGATCTCCGGGTACAGCTCGAACGCCTTTTCCAGCGCGGCCGGGTCCATATTCCAGGTATCGTACTCCGTGTCGATAAAAACAGGGATGCCGCCCTCGTAGACAATCGGGTTCACCGTCGCGTCAAACGTCATGTCGCTCGCGGCAACGTATTTCCCGCTGAGCGCGCCGGTCCCGGGCGAGGGCTTTCCGTAAAGAGCCTCGCCGGCGAGCTTCATCGCAAGATGCAGCGCCGTGGATCCGGCGGAAAGCGCAACGGCATACCGCACGCCGATCTTCTCCGCGATCTGACGCTCAACCTCATTGATGTTCTTGCCGACGGTGGACATCCAGTTGGTCTCATACGCCTCCGTGACATATTTCAGCTCGTCCCCATGCATGGTGGGTGAGGACAGCCAGACCTTATTTTCAAATTTTTCAAAAGGCTTATGGAAGTCAAACATTTTTCTTCTCCTTTGCAGCACTTATACAGGAAAACCGTCACACCGTGGCGTATTCTTCCGGTTCGACCACATGGTAATTGGGATCGGCGTCCTCCTGAATGAGCGCCATGACGCGCTCCCGGACGTCCTCCTTTGGGACATACAGCACCTCCCGGAGACTTGCCAGCTTTTCCTGTATCTCCTCGGGACTGTACATTTTCTGATGCCCGATGTAAATGAGGTTGTTGCTCGTTTTCTGAAGCCCCTCCGCTTTCAAAAGCAGCTCTTCATAGAGCTTTTCGCCGGGGCGGAGGCCGATGTATTCGATCTTGATGTCCACATCGGGCTCCAGGCCGCTCAGACGGATGAGCTGACGCGCCATATTGTCGATCTTGACGGGCTTTCCCATGTCGAGAATGAACACCTCGCCGCCCTCGGCAAAGGCTCCGGCCTGAAGAATGAGAGACACGGCCTCCGGGATCGTCATAAAGAAGCGGGTGACGCGTTTGTCTGTGACCGTCACCGGGCCGCCCGCGGCGATCTGCTTTTTGAAAAGCGGGATGACACTGCCGTTGCTTCCCATAACGTTGCCAAAGCGGACGGCGATGTACTCCGTGCGGTAGACCGAGTTCATGGACTGCACGACCATCTCGCAGAGGCGCTTGGAAGCGCCCATCACGTTGGTGGGGTTCACGGCTTTGTCCGTGGAGATGAGGATGAAGAGCTTCGTGCCGTATTCCCCGGCCGCCTTCGCCACGTTGTACGTGCCGAATACGTTGTTCTTGATGGCCTCCGCCGGGCTGTCCTCCATCAGGGGAACGTGCTTATGCGCCGCGGCGTGGCATACAAGATCGGGATGGTACTTGGCGAAGAGGTCGTTTACGCGCCGCTCCTCCCGCACGGAGCCGATGAGCACCTCGAGATCCAGCTCGGGATACTTGCGGATCAGCTCCTGCTGAATGTCGTAGGCGTTATTTTCGTAAATATCAAAAATGATGAGCTTTCCGGGCTTGAGCGCCGCGATCTGGCGGCAGAGCTCGCTGCCGATGGAACCGCCGCCGCCGGTGACAAGGACGGTCTTTCCAAAGACCCGTCCGGAGATGACGGAATTGTCGGTATGTACCGGATCTCGTCCCAGAAGATCCTCGATGCTGACGTCCTTGATCTGGTTGATCAGCACCTCCTCGTTGGCAAGCTGCGCCAGAGAGGGCATGTACTTCAGCTTTGCGCCGGTGGTGTTGCAGATCTCCAGTATCTCGTTTCGCTCCTGAATGGAGGCCGAGGGGATGCAGAAGATGATCTCCTCTACTCCGTATTTCACAACGGCATCGGGGATGCACTCCCGGCCGCCGACGACCCGCACGCCGCGCACAAGGCGGCCGTGCTTGCTCACGTCGTCATCAACGGCGCAGACCACTCTGTTGCGGGAGTATTCGCTGGAATTGAACTCCTTGATCGCCATGGCCGCGCCGCCGCCTGCGCCGATGACCATCGTGCGCTTTTGGGGGTGCTTGCCGAATTTCCGGCTGCGGAATTTCTCCTCAAACCCCTGAATGAAATATCTCGACACGCAGACGAAGATAAACAATATGAGCGCGAACAGGAAGAAAAAGCTCCAGGGAAGGCGTCTCGCGAACGCAATAGAGGCCAGCATGTAAAAAGCGGAACCCACGACCGACGCGAGACCCGTATCGACCATTTCCTTGAAGCTGGCAAAGCGCCACATGCTGCTGTAAACATGAAAGCAGCCGAGAGAAACGATGCAGGCCAGCGTTCCGGGGATCCAGACCTTCTGGATGATGCCCCAATAGCCCTGCCGCACGAACTCGGAAACGGAAAATTCAAAGCGCACAAACAGCGCGAAAAACGCGGCGGCGTTAATGAGGAGAATATCCAGAAGAACATACAAAATGGTCTTCCAGTTGAACAATTCGCGAATTTTCATGATACACATTCTCTCCGCTTTTGTATTGAAAATTTAGAAATGCTTTATTGTATGCTTTTCGCGCCTTCGTCGCGCTCATAGGTGTACGCGAGCACGGCTCCGGCGGCAATGTAGGCAGTAAAGCAGGCTATGTCCGACGTAAGGAAGAGATCGACCTCCAGCATATTGTAGGACAATATGCCCACAAGCATCAGCGCGAGGATCGATATCGTTATGGGGGCATCGGAATACAGCACCCGGATCACCCGCCGGCCGAGCAGAACGCAGAACGCCAGCACAAGCCCCAGCCCGATGATCCCGGTCTCGCACAGGATCTGCAGGAAGGTGTTGTGGAAGTTTATGATATCTTTTCCAAGGATCTCGTTGGTGTACTTCATCGAGTCCTTTTCCAGACAGCCGATCAGCAGGCGCAGAGGCTCTCTCTGCATGGAGGGAATAAACGTCTTATAGATCGGCATGCGCCCGGAGGCTTTAAATCCGCGGTCGTTTTCGTATGTAATCTCCAGACCTTCGCGATCCTTTACCAGCGGCGCAGAGGACGTTGCTTCCGTTCCGGTCTCCTCCGAAGCGCCGTCTTCGCCGGACGCCTCCGCGCTGCTCTCTTCCGTCTGCGCCGCTGCGGTGTCGTACCGCTTCTGGATCAGCGCAGAGGAAAGCTTCTCCATCCCGACATCAACGAAACTAAAGCTCTTATACGCAACGGGGACGATCAGCACGAGCACAAGCACCGTGCAGAGCAGCTTTTTCCCGACCGTCTTCGGAGAAAAGCGCCGCAGCACCAGCACCAGCACCAGAAGCCCCGTGCACAGGGAGAATGAGAGCATCCCGTTGCGGCTGAACGTCATGGCCAAAATCAGGTAATTGAGAAATGCCGCAACGACCATCAGCGCCCGCAACGGCCGGTTTTTCGTGCGGAAGAACAGATATGCCAGGAAGAAAATGCCCAGAAAATACCATATGCAGCAGGCATTGGGGTTCTTTCCGAAAACGAAGAGGCGGGAGCTTTGAATAATGCTCAGGTAAACGTCGCCGAACGGAGCGCGTATATCCGTTTTATTCAAAACCGAATACAGGGCAAACGTCGTGGTGATCGTGGAGAACGAAGCCGTCACAATGGCGATGGCGTCGAGAAACCGCTCCCGGGTCTTGCCCTGAAGGATCAGGCAGGCGGCCATCGGCACATAGATGACCACGCTGTTGGCAATGTTCATGGCGTCGTCCGGGTACGTCGGCCCCTCCTGACGCCAGCGCTCGATGTAGGCGCTCACGTCCCAGTTGAGAATGCGGGTAAGGATCATCCAGGCCGCAAAGAGCAATATGAGCTTCAGCTCGATCTTCTCGGTGCGGTAGCGCGGCAGCAGCGCCGGCAGCAGCAGAAGCACGATGCACGGATAATAAACAATGAGAAGCTTAAACCAGAGTCTCGAATTGATGTGCAGAAGGAACAGGTAGGTATACATCAGGAAGAGCGCCACGGCAAACTGCCGCTCTCTTCCCTGCGTGGTGATTCTATCTCCAAGCCGTTTCATATTCCGGGGGGCCTCCGTATTTCGTTTGGGATTTATCCCTATAATCTCCGCAACTTAACTAATTGATTATATACCCTATCCGCCGTTTCAACAACCCCCAATCGTTACATTCCTGTGAGAATCTGTCATTTCCATGACGGGAATTGACGTTTTTTGCGGCAGAACAGCCCTTCTGCCGCAGGATTTTCGATACCGTTCTTCCGCCTCCCGGCAAGAGCCGATTCCGGGGAAAACGCAGAAAAAGCGCCAAGACAGGCAAAGGAGCTTCCTGTTTTGGCGCTTTTCCCAATGCGGTACCGGAATGTCAGGCGTTTTCGCCGAGCGCGGCGACCTGCTCGGCCATGGTCGGGACATCGCACCGCCCGGTGCGTATGGCCGCGAGAATGACCTCCGGCGAAGCCGGGACCTTGTTGATGCGCACGCCGATGGCGCGGGAAACGGCGTTCAAAATCGCCGGGGTGATCGGCACGGTGGCGACCTCGCTCACGCCCTTCGCGCCGTAAGGCCCGATGGGCTCCGGATCCTCGATGAGAATGAGCTTATAGCGCGGCGTGTCCTCCGCTTTGGGGAGACCCATCTGCCCATAGAGCTTTTTGACCGGGTAGCCGTTCTTCGTCGGGTGACCCTCGGTGAGGGCGTATCCCTGCCCCATCGAGACGCTGCCCTGCATCTGCCCTTCAATGATGCGCGGGTTGATCGCGCGGCCGACGTCGTGCGCGGCGATGACCTTGAGGAGCTTCACCTTCCCCGTGGCCGTATCCACCTCGACGATCGCCGCCTGCGTCGCGTAGGCGTAGGCCGGGAAGTTGCGGTACTTCACGCCCTTTTCCTCCGCACCTTTGAAGTTGCCGATGGCGAAGCACTCCGGCGCACGGAAGTAATATTCCGCATACCGGCTCTCGCCCGGCTGCGGCGGATTCTTATCCAGTTCTTCCTGCAAAAGGCGGCACGCCTCGTATACCGCGCGGCCGTCGCAGAGCGTCTGGCGCTCGGACACGCTCTCTCCGGTCGGGATCGTGATGTCTGTATCCCCAATGACGATGTCGATGTCTTTCATATCCATGCGGAGCGTCTCCGCGGCGATCTGCACCATGGCGGTGCGGAAGCCCTGCCCCATGTCCGTGCCGGAGACGATCATATGGAGCTTTCCGCTGCCGTCGAGCGTGAGCTTGCACGCGCCGTCGTCAATGAATATGCCCTTGCCGATGCCGGAGTTTTTAAAACCGGACGCCACGCCCCAGCCGAGGACCTTCGTGCCGTTCGGGTACTGCCCCTCGTATTCCTTCAGCGCCTCTTTGACTGCCTTTTCGCACAGGTCGATCGTGTCGTGCATGCCCATGCTGCTCTCGAGCAATTCGCCGCCGACGGAATAGCTGCCCGGATACACGGCGTTGCGCCGCCGCAGCTCGAAGGGGTCGATGCCGAGCTTTTCGGCCATCTCGTCAAGCGCCGTTTCAATGGAGATCGCGGCCTGGTTGATGCCGTAGCCGCGGAACGCGCCGCCCTGCAGATTGTTATCGCGGATGCAGCGGGCATCCACGCGGACGTTCGGGATGATGTACGGCCCGCCGGACATCAGGCAGCCGGTCATAAGCGTACCGTAGCTCTCCGCTTCGTAGGGGCCGCCGTCGGAGAACATGAAGCTGTCGAGATACTGAAATTTGCCGTCCTTGGAAAAGCCGATCTCGTAATCGGTGTGATAGCCGTGGCGGCGGGTCGTGACGATCATGTCCTCCTGCCGCGTGAGTGTGACCTTGACGGGCTTATCGCAGCAGAGCGCCGCGACCGCCGTGGGCGCTTCGAGGAACGAATCGCACTTTTTGCCGAAGCCGCCGCCGAGCGGCGTCGCCACGACGCGGATGTTCTCCTCATCCATGGCGAGGTTTTTGGCGAGCATCCGGCGCACCTCAAAGGGCGCCTGCGTGCAGGCGTACACCGTGACCTTGCCGTTTTTCGCATACCCGATGGCGCTCACCGGCTCCATGCATACATGATCCTGCGGCTGGATATCCTTGGAAACGCGCACCTTAACGATTTCCGGGTCGGCCTTGCATTTTTCCACATCACCGGTCTCGCGGCCGGTGCGGACGATGTAGCTTTCCGCCTTCACACCCTCCGCCATCGTGTAGATGCCGGGCAGCTCCGTATAGTCGATCTTTACGAGCTTCACCGCGGCGCGGGCGTGCTCCGGCGTGTCGGCGACGACCATCGCGACAAAATCGCCAAGGAAACGAACCTCGTCCGAGCAGAACACCGGCTGGTCAGGCGTCCATGTGCCGATCTTGTTGAGCCCGGGCACGTCCTTATGCGTGACGATGCGCACAACGCCGGACGCAGTCTCTGCCGCAGAGTAATCCACGGCGTTGATGCGCGCGTGCGGCACGGGGGCAAAGACGAACGCACCGTGGAGCATCGTGTCCTCGCCGAACTCGCCGGCCTCGTAATCGTCACAGTATTTGAGCGTTCCGGCGGTTTTGGCAAGGCCGTCCACGTCCCACACGCTCCGCCCGACGAACCGCCCCTCGATCTCGGGGACGGTCTGCCCCTTGCCAACGACGATCTCCGTCGGGTCGTTCACCTGCACGGCGGCGAGCGGCACATCCTCGCCGCGCAGCCGCGCTGCGGCGAGCTTCACGCCCTCGATGATCTTTACATAGCCGGTGCAGCGGCAGTAGTTGTGCTTCAGGCCGTCGTAAATGTCCTCGTCGAGCGGGTTTTTCATCTTGAGCAGCAGCGCCTTCGCCGCCATGACCATGCCCGGCGTGCAGAAGCCGCACTGCACCGCGCCAGCGTCGAGGAACGAGCGCTGGATGACCTGTAGCATCTCGTCGTTCGGGAGATTTTCGATCGTCTCCACGCTCTTCCCGGCGAGCGTTTTAAGAAGCGTCACGCACGAACGGGCGAGGATGCCGTCAATGAGCACGCTGCACACGCCGCAGTGCCCGGTGGAGCAGCCTTCCTTGCTGCCCTTCATGCACTCCACATTGCGCAGATATTTCAAAAGCGTCATGCGCCCTTCGTATTCCGCCGTGATCTCTCTGCCGTTCAAAATGAATGTTACGTTTTCCATACGGCTCCCCTCTCCTGCGCCGGAGCACGGGTTATTCTCTTCGCAGAATAATTAGTTTCCCGGGAAACAAGTTTCTATCTGCATTATACCGGACTGCCGGGATTTGTCAAGCATTGATTGACAGACGGCGCACTCGCGGATAGAATAAAAGCAGTTTCACGGGAAAGGAAATGCCTCCGATGGATCGAAGCGAAGAGCTTTTACAGCTTGTGCTGGAATACACCAACCTCTCGGATGAGACGGACAAGCTCCACAGCCGGGACAATCTCTCCGGCTACGACAATTCCGAACTGAATTGTCTGGACGCCATCGGGCGCATAGAGCACCCGAATGTTACAGCGCTGGCCGAGGAAATGCGCATGACAAAAGGCGCGATCAGCAAAATTTTGCGCAAGCTCTCGGATAAGGGCGCCGTGGAACCGTATCAGCTCGGCGCAAACCGGCAAAAGGTGTTTTACCGGCTGACCGACATAGGGCAGGTGCTCTTTGACGCGCACCGGGAACGTCACCGCGGTTGGGAAGAGCGCGAGCTTTCGTTCTTCCGTTCCCTACCCGAGGAGGAGTTGGCCGCGGCTATACGGTTTTTCTCCGACTACAACACCGACCTCCGCGCCCGGCTGGGAAAGGAATAGCGCTATACAGCAAACGAAAAGAGAGATGGAACAAGTCCATCTCTCTTTTTCATTTCAGGGGGTAAAGATGCCGTACATCTGTTTGTATTGCAGCATGCGGTAGACGCTCTCGTTGAGGCGCGCCTCCGATATCGTGCCGTTTTCCACGGCGGCGACGACGGCGTCAAACGCCTCGGAGAGTACCTCCGGCATGAGGATGATGTCCACCCCCGCCTGGATCGCAGCGACAGCAGCATCGCCGGACGAATGAGCATCCGTCACGCCGTGCATCGCCATGGAGTCTGTGATCACGAGCCCCGTGAAGCCGAGCTCGCCCCGAAGATAATCGCTGATCATCGTCCGTGAAAGGCTCGCGGGCGTTAGATCGCCGGTGACGTTCGGCGCGGCGATATGCCCGACCATGACGGCACAGCCGGTGAGATCGTTCGCGCTGTAGGGGATCCACTCGCATGCGGCAAGTTCGTCGTGCGTTTTGTATGTCACGGCCAGACCGTTGTGGCTGTCCTCGGCGGTGTCTCCGTGGCCGGGGAAGTGCTTATATACCGGCAGAACGCCCTGCGAGGCGAGTCCCTGCGCGCACGCGCCGGCCATTGCCGCGGCGGTGTAGGCATCCGTAGAGAACGCACGGCTGCCGATGACGGTGTTGGCCGGATTCGTATACACATCCGCCACAGGTGCAAAATCCACGGTGAAGCCGTAATCGGCGAGATACGCACCGATCGTCTGCCCCATGCTCTCGGCGTCTGATGCATTGCCCGACGCGCCCACGGCAGCGGCACTCTCGTACCTGGGAAGACCGAAGGCGGCGTTATTGGCAAGCCGCGCAACAAGCCCGCCCTCCTCGTCCACGCCGAGGAACATCGGCACCGCGGTAGCATCGCGAAGCTCCGCGGTAAATGTACGGAGCGTTTCGGGATCGGAGATGTTCTTGCCGAAGATCGCGACGCCGCCGACCGGGTACGCCGTGAGCACCGAGCGCATGCCGTCCGTGAGCGTTTTCACGCCTTCCGTCTCCGAGGAGTTGATCTGCCCCGGCGACTGCGTTGCATCCAGCGCATCCGGGCGGATGAAGAAGAGCTGGCCGACCTTTTCGCGCAGCGTCATGGTGCCCATATAGCGCGTGATCGCGTCGGTCTCCGCCGGGGTCTCCGTCCCCGGCGTCGCTGCCTCTGCAGGAGCTTGCTCCGCCGTGGGAGCAGGCGTTTCCGTCGGTTCCGGAGTTGCCGTGGGCTGGGGTGTTGCGGTCGGCTGCGGCGTCGCCGTGTCCTCCGGCTCCGGATCGTGGGGCACCTCGACTGGCTTGCCGCAGGCGCTCAGGGAGAGGAGCAGCGCGAGACAGAGCACCGCCGCGCCGAGGCTCCGCAGGAATTGCTTACGCATTTTTCTCACATCCATAGGTCTTTCTCGCGACGCCGAGCTCTTCGTTCGCCGCGATCACATATACGCGCACTCTGGAGCGCTTTTTCGAGATGCGGCGGTCGCCCTTCTCTTTCGTGTTGCGGCGCGTCGAGAGGCGCACGCCCATCTGCTCAAGCCGCCCGCACACCATCTTGCGGATGACGTCGGAGTTTTCGCCGATGCCGCCGGTGAAGGCAAGGCAGTCGAGCCCGCCGAGTTCGGCGGCGAACGCGGCGATATACCGGACGATGCCCGTGACATACACGTCCACGGCGAGCTTCGCACGCTCATTCCCGGCCTCCGCCGCCTCCAGCACATACCGGAGATCACTGCTCACGCCGGAGATGCCCTTGAGTCCGCCGTCCTTTGTCATACCGCGCTGGATCTCTTCATCGGAGAGCCCCTGCGCGCGGAGATAGTACACGATGTCCGCATCCATCGCGCCGACGCGGTTGTTGTGGATGAGACCGGTTTGCAGCGTCAGGCCGAAGCTGCTGTCACGGCTCTCGCCGTTTTCGATGGCGCAGATTGAACCGCTGCCGCCGAGATGGCAGGAAACGGCGCGGTACTTCTTACCTTCCCAGTCGTTTAGCAGCGACGCCACGTACGAATGCGATGCGCCATGGTAGCCCATGCGGCGCACGCCGTATTTCTCCATCCACTCGTACGGCACGCCGTACACGCACCGCTCGAGTGGGATCGTCCGGTGGAAGTCCGTTTCGAACGCGCCGACGAACATTGCCTCCGGCAGCACGCCGCGCAGCGCCTCGATCGCCGCGAGATACGGCCCGTTGTGCGCCGGGGCCGCAGCGTACATATCGCGCATTCCCTGCAGCACGGGCTCGGTCAGCTCATGCACGCCGTAGTATCCGCGGCTGAGCACTGTTTTGAAGCCGACGCGCTCGATCTCGTCCACGGCGCCGATCGCGCCGCGCTCACCGTCAGTCACGTCGGCAAGGAAGCGGCGGATGCCGGTCTCATAGTCCGGGACGGACTGCTTTTCCTCGCGCAGGGACACGCCGCGCGAGGCGTTGTCGTATTTATAGATCGCGTCGTCCGTGCTGCCGACGCGCTCCACGCCGCCGGAGGCGAGCACCGTTTCGGCAGGCATGTCATAGAGCTTGAATTTGAGAGAGGTGCTTCCGGCATTGCAGATGAGTATTTTCATGGTGTCTGGCTCCTCATTTTTCTTATTTCGGGTATATTATGCCCCATATTTTACCATGGATCCTCTTATTTGCATAGACGGTGTTTCTGCCCGTTTGGTTCCCGCATATACGAAAATCGGCGCAGCCCTATGATCAGGCTGCGCCGTTTCTCTTGTTTGTGTGCGGGAATTACACCAGCTCGATGACCGCCATCTCCGCGGCGTCGCCCTTGCGGGTGCCGATGCGGGTGATGCGGGTGTAGCCGCCGGTGCGCTCCTTGTACTTGGGAGCGATCTCGTCGAAGGTGCGCTTGGCGATGTCCTCGCGGGTGATGAAGGAGCACGCCTGGCGGTAGTT
>CAKTBC010000004.1 GCA_934533005.1 uncultured Oscillospiraceae bacterium
CTGCTGCCGGTATATCTTCGTCTTTCCCAGGCGGAACGCGAGCGGCAGAGCCGCATGAGCGAAGCCTGAGAATATATCATGTCAATTACACTACAAAGGAGTATGAAAAATGAGTGAGCTGCACGTATTCGACCACCCGCTGATCCAGCACAAGCTGTCGATCCTCCGCGACAAGAACACGAGCGTGAAGGAATTCCGCGAACTCGTCGGCGAGATCGCCATGCTGATGTGCTATGAAGCGACCCGTGACCTGCCTCTCGAGGAGGTCGAGATCGAAACGCCCGTTGCCAAGGCAACGGTGAAGCGCCTCGCGGGCAAGAAGCTCGCCATCGTCCCCATCCTCCGCGCCGGTCTCGGCATGGTCGACGGTATGGTCGCGATGATCCCGTCCTGCAAGGTCGGCCACATCGGTCTTTACCGTGACCCGGAGACGCTTGAGCCGGTCGAATATTACTGCAAGCTCCCGCCCGATATCACCGAGCGCGACGTGATCGTAGTCGACCCGATGTTCGCCACCGGCGGCAGCGCCGCCGCGGCCTGCACGTTCCTCAAGCAGCACGGCTGCCGCCACATCAAGCTCATGTGCATCATCGGCGCGCCTCCGGCGTGGGAGAAGATGCAGAAGGAGCACCCGGACGTCGACGTTTACGTCGCCGCCATGGATCCGATCCTGAACGACCACGGCTATATCGTCCCCGGTCTCGGCGACGCCGGCGACCGTATTTTCGGCACAAAGTAAAACAGGAAATCGAAAAGCGCGTATTGCATCCCAATACGTGCTTTTTTTAAAAGAAACGGAGGAATGACCTATGGCAAATCATGCTCTTTTCCCCTATATCCGCTGCGAAGGCACCCCGTACGAGATCGGCCGCGCTCACGGCGAGCAGGGCCGCGAGAAGATCCGCACCTCGATCGAGTGCTACCGCTCCATGTTTTTTGATTATTCCGGCATCGACTGGGACACGGCGCAGCGCTATGCGCACACGTTCATCCCCTCCATTGAAAACTACGATCCCGACATCATGGCGGAGATCCGCGGCATTGCCGACGGCTCCGGCTTCGGTCTGGATGAGATCCTTGCGCTGAACGTCCGCAGCGAGATCGTGCTGCAGGGCAGCCAGGTCAAGGCCATGCTCGATGGCGGCTGCACCTCCTGCGCCTTCATGCCGTACAAGACCGAAACGGGCGAAACGTGGCTCGCCCAGAACTGGGACTGGAAGGAGATCGCCCACAGCGCGCTCATTGTGCTGGAGATTCGCCAGCAGAATAAGCCCGATATTCTCATGATCACCGAAGCCGGCATCGTAGGCAAGATCGGCTTCAACAGCGCCGGCGTCGGCGTGTGTCTGAACGCGCTCGGCTCCGACCAGCGCTGGAACGGCGAGACTATCCCCCTGCATATCGCGCTGCGCGGCGTGCTCAACAGCCGCACGCTCTCCGATGCCATCGAAAACGCCGGGCGCATTCCGCTCGCGTGCTGCGCCAACTTCATGATGGCTGGCGCCTCCGGGCAGGTCATCACCGTGGAGATTGGCCCCGGCGAGATCGACGTGATCTATCCCGAAAAGGGCTATGTGACCCACACGAACCACTTCTACGGCCCGCGCACCGCCCACATCCGCGACACCGGCCGCATGGCGCTGCCCGATACATATCTCCGTCTCGGCCGCATCAACGACCTGCTCCGCGAGCGGGACGGGAAGAAGATCACGATCGCCGATATTCAGGAGATCCTGCGCGACCATGTCGGCACGCCGGACAGCATCTGCCGCCACAACGACATGTTTGAGCCGGAGAGCAAGCGTATGCAGACGAATTTCTCCATCATCATGAACCTTTCGGCGCGCGAAATGATGTATACGCCCGGCAGCCCGTGCGGAATGGAATACGTTCCGTTCCGTCTGGAGAGCGGCGCGAAATGAACATAGACCTTGGTTTCGGCAGCGGCGTGCAGAGCGTATCGCTGCCGGAGAAAAACATTCTGGCCGTGCTGGAGGCAAACCCTCTCGAATATAAGCTCACCGGCGCGGATGAGGTGCGCCGCGCGCTGCGCGAGCCCATCGGCGCCGCATCCCTGCGCGAGACCGTCCGCGCGGGCGAGACGGTCGCCATCGTCACGAGCGATATCACCCGCCCCTGCCCGACATGGAAAATGCTTCCGCCGGTACTGGAAGAGCTGTTCGCCGCGGGCATCCGGCCGGAGGACATCACCGTGACATTTGCGCTCGGCAGCCACCGCCCCCATACGGAGGAGGAGCACAAAAAACTCATGGGCGAGAGCTACGGGCTCGTCGCCTGCCGTGACAGCGACGGTGTGAACTGCACACACCTTGGTGTTACGAAGCGCGGCACGCCCGTGGATATCGATGCCGCCGTCGCCTCGGCCGACCGGCGCATCTGCTTCGGCAACATTGAATACCACTATTTTGCCGGTTACTCCGGCGGCGCCAAGGCGATCATGCCGGGGGTCTCCACGCGCGAGGCAATCCAGTTGAACCACTCCCGCATGGTAGAGGCTGCGGCGTGTGCCGGAAAGCTCACCGGGAATCCCGTGCGCGAGGATATCGAGGAGGCCGCGGCGATCTGCGGCGTGGACTATATCGTCAACGTCGTGCTCGATGCGCACAAGGAGATCGTCTATGCCGTCGCCGGGGACGTGACGAAGGCGCACCGCGAGGGCTGCCGCTTTCTCGACGGGCTGTACCGCAAGACGATCCCCCGCCGCGCCGACATTGTTCTCGTCTCGCAGGGTGGCGCGCCGAAGGATCTCAATCTCTATCAGGTGCAGAAGGCACTCGATAACGCCAAGCACGCTGTTCGCCCCGGCGGGGTCATCGTGCTCGTCGGCTCCTGCCGCGAAGGTCTCGGCGAGAAGGTGTTCGAGCAATGGATGCTCGAAGCGGAAAAGCCGGAGGAACTCATAACGCGCGTACGCGAAAACTTCCGTCTCGGCGGTCATAAGGCGGCGGCCATCGCCATGGTGCTGCAAAATGCCGAGATCGATCTCGTGAGCGAGCTGGAGCCGGAATTTGTGAAGCATATATTTCTCCAGCCATACCCGACGGCGCAGGCGGCACTCGACCATGCCTTTGCCAGGCTTGGACAGGACGCGAGCGTCATTGTCATGCCGTACGGCGGCTCCACGCTGCCGCACGCGGAAAACGAATAATGCAGAATATAGAAAGAAGGAAGATCCATGGATTACGCAAAGGAATCGCTTCGTCTGCACGGCGAATGGAAGGGCAAGATCGAAGTGAAGGCGACCGTACCGGTCGGAACGAAGGACGATCTGTCTCTGGCGTATACGCCCGGCGTGGCGCAGCCGTGCCTGGAGATCCAGAAGGATATCGAGAAAAGCTACGAGCTGACGCGCCGGTGGAATCTCTGCGCCGTCATCACGGACGGCAGCGCGGTGCTCGGTCTCGGCGATATCGGCCCCGAGGCCGGTATGCCCGTTATGGAGGGCAAGTGCGTTCTCTTCAAAGCGTTCGGCGATGTGGATGCGTTCCCGCTCTGCGTCAAGACGAAGGACGTGGACGAGTTCGTGCAGACGGTGTACAACATCTCCGGCTCGTTCGGCGGCATCAATCTTGAGGATATTGCCGCGCCCCGCTGCTTTGAGATCGAGCGAAAGCTCAAGGAAAAATGCGACATCCCCATCTTCCACGACGACCAGCACGGCACTGCGGTCATCACGCTCGCGGGTCTTACGAACGCGCTGAAGGTCGTAGGGAAAAAGAAGGAGGACGTGCGCATCGTCGTAAACGGCGCGGGCGCTGCGGCGACTGCCATTACAAAGCTCCTGCTCTCTGCCGGGTTCCGTGACGTGACGATCTGCGACCGCAAGGGCGCGATCTATGAGGGCCGCGAAGGGCTCAACTGGATCAAGGAAGAAATGTCCCACGTGACCGACCCGCGCCATCTCCACGGCAAGCTCGCCGAGGTGCTCGTCGGTGCGGACGTGTTCATCGGTGTTTCTGCCCCGCACATGCTCACGGGCGAAATGGTGAAAACGATGAACCGCGACCCGATCATCTTCGCCTGCGCGAACCCGACGCCGGAGATCTTCCCGGAAGAGGCGAAGGCGGCTGGCGCGGCGGTCGTCTCCACGGGCCGGAGCGACTACCCGAACCAGATCAACAACGTCCTGGCGTTCCCGGGCATTTTCCGCGGCGCTTTCGACGTGCGCGCGAGCGACATCAACGAGGAGATGAAAATGGCGGCGGCGCATGCGCTTGCCGGGCTCATTTCCGATGACGAGCTCTCCGCGGACTACATCATCCCGCAGGCGTTCGACAAGCGCGTAGGCCCGGCGGTCGCGAAAGCGGTAGCCGAAGCGGCGCGGAAAACCGGTGTAGCGCGTATTTGAACACACTGTCGTTTTAGACAAGAAAAACGTTTCCAAAACTGATATTATGTGGAAATTGCGCGGCAGAGGCTTCCTTTTGCATGAAAGAGGTTGTATTCTGCCGCGCAAAATGCTATCCTAATAGTGGTAAGAGTAGTATACTACATACAACACAGCGACAGGGAACACTATGGTCATTAAAAAATCGGCTTCTTTGAAAGAACAGGCGTATAAAGCGATTCTCGACGCGATCGTCACCAAGCAGGTGCAGCGCGGCCAGATCTATTCCGAGCAGTGGTTTGCCGATTCGTTCCAGATCTCCCGCACGCCCGTGCGCGAGGCGCTGCTCCAGCTGCGTACCGAGGGGCTGATTGAAGTCCGCCCGAACCGCGGCGTCGTCGTCCGTGATCTCACGGAGGAGGACGCGCGCAATCTCATGCAGATGCGAAGCGCCATCGAGAGCTACTGCGCCGCCTATATGGCCGAGCATTTCCGCGAGCCGGAGGCGAAAGCATCCATTGAACGCATCCGCACATCGCTGGAGCGCTGCCACGAAAACTTCAATCAGACGGACGAAATGTTTATCCACGAGGAGATCATCCGATTCTCCCACAATCCGCTTTTCATCCAGCAGTTCGACAATCTGCGCACAAAGATCGAAGTTTTCTGGTGGGATGTTATTCAAACTAACAATCGCCGCGAGGATGTTTACCGCGAACACAAGTATATTATCGACAGCATCGCCGTCGGCGACCCCTATGAGGCGCGCCGTGCGAGCATGACGCACAGCCGCGTCACGCTCGAAAAGATCCACGAGGGCTGCTTCCCGAAGAAGGACTGAGCGGCGCATGATTTCGGATCCCCGCCGTCTGGGACGGTGAACATAAATGCCATTTTGAAAGGACGGATACCTATGGGAAAGTTTAAGGTAGTCTACACCGACAACATCTATAAGGACAATGAGATCGAGTACCGCCGCTTCGCGGAAGCCGGCTACGACTTCTCCGTCGCCAGCTCCCACGACAAGGAAACGCTGAAGAAGGAATGCGCCGACGCCGACGCCGTCATGCTCTCCTTCATCGAAATGGACGAGGAGCTCATCAACTCCCTGCAGAAGTGCAAGGTCATCGTCCGCTGCGGCATGGGCTTCAACAACGTCGATATTCCTGCCGCTACGAAGCGCGGGATTATGGTAGCTAACGTACAAAAATATTGTCTAGATGAGGTTTCTGATCACGCCGTTGCTTTGATGCTGACTTTGCTCCGCAAGACCGCATATTTGAGCCGTCTTCTGCGCGAAGGTATCTGGGATCCCGCCAAGGCGAGACCGATCCCGCGCCTGAAGGATCTGACGCTGTGCCTGTACGGTCTCGGCGGCATTTCCAGCCGCTTTGCGACCAAGGCGAAGGCGTTCGGCATGCACATTGCCGCGTACGATCCGTTCCTCCCGGCGGAGTATTTTGAGCAGATGGGCGTCGAACGCATCGCCGAAGAGGACGAGCTTTTCCGCCGCGCCGACGTGCTGAGCGTGCACCTGCCGCTCAATAAGTCCACCGCGAAGATCATCAATGCCGAGAAGCTTGCGCTCATGAAGCCCACCGCGCTCTTCCTGAATCTGGCCCGCGGCGGTCTCGTGGATGAGGAAGCGCTCATCAAGGCCCTGCAGGAAGGCAAGCTCGGCGGCGCCGGTCTCGACGTTCTCGCCGACGAGTTCCCCAGTATGGATAACCCGCTCTTCCAGATGGACAACGTCATCGTCTCCCCGCACATCGCCTACTACTCCGAGGGCTCCGACGTTGATCTGCGCAACTACGCGATCAACCAGGTCATCGGCGCTCTGGAAAACGGCGCGCCGGAGTTCTTCCTTAACAAGAAGGAGCTCGGCCGCTGAGGGATGCCCGAAGCAAAAGAAAAGGATACGAACAATTCCCAATTACATAACAGACGGAGGTTAAACGACATGAGCAACACTCCCTGGAAAACTAACGATTGGTACACCAGCCCGTGGAACTTCGCGGAAGAGGCCACCAAGGACTTCAACTTCCCCAAGAAGATCAAGTTCCATGACGTAACGCTGCGCGACGGCGAGCAGCAGGCCGGCCTGATCTTCAACAAGGAACAGAAGATCGCTCTGGCGGACAAGATGGCCGAGCTCGGCATGCACCGCATCGAAGCCGGTATGCCGGCGGTCTCCCAGCAGGACCAAGAAGCGATCGTGGAGATCGCCAAGCGCTATCAGGGTCCGAACGACCCCGAGATTTTTGCCTTCGCCCGCTGCATGCGCGCTGACGTGCTCCGCGCGGTGGACTGCGGCGTGAAGGGCATCATCGTGGAGATCCCCTCCAGCGACCACATGCTCAAGTACGCCTACAAGTGGGATGCCCAGAAGGCGATCGACCTTGCCATCGACGCGACCCTCTGCGCCAAGGAGAACGGCCTTTACACCGTGTTCTTCTGTATCGACGGCAGCCGCACCGATCTGGACGACTTCACCAAGATGATCACGAGCGTTGCCCGCAACGGCCACATGGACGCGCTGGCGCTCGTTGACACCATGGGCGGCCTCGCTCCCCATGCGTGCAGCTACATGGTCCGCAAGATCAAGTCCGTCATCGATAAGCCGCTCGAGGTCCACTTCCATGATGACTACGGCCTGGGTGCCGCGAACACCATCATGGCGCTCTCCGCCGGCGCGGAAGTGGCGCACACCTCCATCACGGGCATCGGCGAGCGCGCCGGCAACACCCCGTATGAGGACGTGGCTCTCGCCCTGCTGACGATGTACGGCATCGACACCGGCCTCAAGTATGAGAAGATCAATGAGCTGAGCGAGCTCATGCGCAAGTTCTCCGGCCACACGATCCCGTCCAACCGCGGCATCGTCGGCCCGACGCTCGCGAACATCGAGTCCGGCATCGTGGCGGACTGGTATGTCAACGCGAAGGACGAGCATCCGCTGGAGCTCTCCCCGTACCGCTACGGTCTCGTCGGCCACAAGGACGCCGAGGTCGTTATCGGCAAGATGAGCGGTATCCCCACCGTCAACATTTATCTTGACCAGCTCGGCATGAGCTGCGACAGCAAAGAGCAGAAGATGGAGATCGTCATGAAGATCAAGGAGAAATCCTTCGAGGTCGGCCGTCTGCTCACGGTGGGCGAATTTGAGGAGATCGCCCACAGCGTTCTCGGCTGAACGCAGGAAACAGGTGAAAAGGCAGTATAAAAGCTGCTTTTAAATTAAGAGGAGGATTAGCATGAAAAAATTCGTTGCCCTGCTTCTGGCGCTGACCATGGTGTTTGCCCTGGCCGCCTGCGGAGCGAACAGCACCCCCGCCACCCAGCCCGACACGAAGACCGAGACCCCCGCGGAAAACACCGGCGACACTGCCCCCGCTACCACTCCGGAGTACACCATCAAGTTTGCTACCGGCTCCACCGCCGACCTGGAGAACCCCCAGAACGTCGGCACCTACAAGTTCAAAGAGCTCGTGGAAGAGCGCTCCAACGGCCGCATCGCGGTTGAGTGCTACATCAACTCCACCCTTGGCGACGTGACCACGATCGTCGAGCAGGTGCAGATGGGCGCCATCGAGATGTGCGATGTTGAGAACGGCACCATGGCGAACTTCGTGCAGGAGTGCGCTCTGTGGAACCTGCCCTACCTGTTCACCTCTCTCGAAGAGGTCCACAAGATCCAGGAGAGCGACATTGGCCAGAACATCCAGGCGCAGTTCCCCGAGATCGGCATCAAGCACCTTGCCTTCAACGACGGCGGCTTCCGTTACTTCACGAACAACGCCCATGAGATCGCCTCTGCGGCCGACTTCAAGGGTCTGAAGTTCCGCGTCATGAACGACCCCCTGTACGTCTCCATGATGGAAGCCCTGGGCGCTTCCGCCACCATCATTGCCTTTGCCGAGCTCTACACCGCTCTGCAGCAGGGCACCGTTGACGGCCAGGAGAACCCCCTCGACCTCATCTATGCGCAGAACTACTTCGAAGTTCAGAAGTACCTGTCCCTCTCCGAGCACCTGTACTACCCCCGTCAGTACATGGCGAACCTCACCTGGTTTGAGAGCCTGTCCCAGGAGGATCAGGATCTCATCGCTCAGGCTGCCATCGACGCCTGCGCCTATCAGAACGAGTACTTCGTCACCTACACCGAGGGCATGCTCGACGCTCTGAAGGAAAAGGGCATGACCGTTACCGAGTTCGACAAGGCGAGCGCTGCCGAAGCCTGCAAGGGCGTCTGGTTGCAGGCCTATGAGAAGATCGGCGGCGGCGACGCTGCCAAGGGAGAAGAGATTGTCAACCGCATCGCCGGCGGCGAATTCCGCTGATTTTCCTGCATCGTTAACCAACCCGACCCGTATCCGCAGCCGGGTACCCCCCGGCTGCGGATACCCCCGTAAACAGGATGGAGTGTAGAGAGTGAAAAAAATTCTGAACGTAATTGACGATATCGTCAAATACTTTCTTGTCCTGCTGGTTGCGGCTATCTCGATCCTCGGTATGTACCAGGTCGTCGGCCGTCTGTTCGGACACGTTCCCGCGTGGGTCGAAGAATTGATCCGCTTCCTCTTCGTATGGGCCAGCTGCGTCGGCGCCGCTGTCGGCGTCAAAGAGCACATCCACATCGGCATCGATGTTCTTGTGAATCTGCTGCCGCAGATCGGCCAGCGCATTATCGCCATTGTCGTGCAGGTGATCCTCTGTGGCTTTGACGTGTTCCTTATCAAGTTTGGCATCAATCTGGTCAACCAGACCATGAAGCAGCCCTCTGCGGGTCTCCAGATCCCGATGGGCTATGTATATTGGGCGATCCCTGTTCTCGGCGGCCTCGGCATCTTCTACAGCGTTCGTGAGATCGTCCGCCTCGCCAAGGGCGAAGCCAAAGGAGAGGGGGAGCTTCCCATTGCTTAAGTATCTGTTTATTTCTCTTCTGATCTGTCTGGTCATCAACCTGCCGATCGGCTACGCGCTGGGCGTTTCGTCCGCCATTGCCGTGGTTCTCGGCAGCGCCACGCCGGGCATCGTCGTTGCGCAGCGCATTTTCGCGAGCATGAACTCGTTCCCGCTGCTCGCCATCCCGTACTTCATGGTCGCCGGTGCGGTCATGGAGCTCGGCGGTGTTTCCAAGCGTATCATCAATTTGGCCAGCGCCTTTGTCGGCCACCGCAAGGGCGGCGTTGCCAATGCGGCCATCATCTCCTGCGCCATCTTCGCGGCGATCTCCGGCTCCACGCCCGCCACGGCGGCCGCCATCGGCTCGATCTGCGTTCCCGAAATGGTCAAGAGAAAATACCCCGCCGACTATTCCTCCGCTGTCGTCGCCTCGTCCGCATGCCTTGGCGTTATCATCCCGCCGAGCATCACGATGGTCATCTTCGCCTCGACGACCGGCACGTCCATCGGCCGCGTACTGATCGGCGGCATCATCCCCGGCATCATCCTCGCGCTTATGCTCTGCATCACCAACACGATCTTCTGCCGCAAGGCGGGCTATGAGACCGAACCGAAGCAGACCGGCAAGGAAGTCTGGAAAGCGTTTGTAGACGCCATCTGGGCGCTCCTGATGCCCGTCATCATCCTCGGCGGCATCATGACCGGCATCTGCACGCCGACCGAGTCGGCGGCCGTCGCCATCTTCTATGGTCTGATCGTCGGCTTCTTCGTGTATAAAGAGCTGCGCGTGAAGGATCTTATCCCCCTGTTCTACAAAGCGGCGCTCAACTCCGCCATGATCATGCTGCTCATCGGCTGCTCCGGCCCCTTCGGTTGGATCATGACGACGAACAAGGTTCCCCAGATCGTCGCCAATGCCATCATGGGCTTCTCCAGCAACTACTACGTGGTCTACGCGCTGGCGCTGCTCCTGTTCCTCATCCTCGGCACGTTCATGGAAACGGCGTCCATCATCATGCTCACCGTTCCCATCCTTTACCCGATCATGACGATGGTCGGCGCGGACATGGTGCACTTCGGCGTCGTCGGCGTTATCGCCCTGGCCATCGGCATGGCGACTCCGCCGGTCGGCATCTCCCTGTTCGCCACCTGCCCGATCGGAAAGGTCACCATGGGACAGATATCCTCCAAGGTCTGGCCATTCCTACTCGTTATGATTTTGGGCCTGTTCCTCTTTATGTTCGTTCCGGAGCTTGTTACCTGGCTGCCGGATGTCATGATGGGCTAAGCCAAATCTACATGCAAAAAACTCTCCGGTTTTTATCGGAGAGTTTTTTGCATTGACGCGGTATTTTCAGGGTGATATGGTATAGGTACTAAGAGAAGGAGCCGGAGAAATGGAAAGAAAGCGTACCATTGAGGATGCCCGATACTATGTCTCGCCATCGCCGTGGGAGGACGTAAGGAGAGTGCTGCTTCTCGTTGTGCTGACGGTTGTTACCGTGCTCATGGCTATCGCGTTAGACGAATGGATCAGCTATATTCTTGCCGCGGCCGTTGAGCTGCTGTGGGTTTTTCTTGTTTCCCGATGGAAGGACAACGAGAGAAGGATCGATGACGAGAATACGCAGGTCCTGTACGGCCCGGAAGGGAAAGAACTGCTGGATGATTTCGTCACGGGTGAGCTGTACTACGATAATAAGCTTATTCTTGGTCAGAAGTTCCTCTTCGGCTATCACATCGGGCCGATCATCAAATACAGCGATATTCGGGCCGCTTATCTGCAAATTTATAAAAAGGGATTTTTTGAAACAAAGCGGTATCTGGTGTGCGAGATAAAACAGGCGGACGGCTCTTATGAGGACGTTAAAATCGCGCGTCCGGAGAGAGAAAAGCATGATTCGGAGTCCGAAAAGGTGGCCGGGGTTCTGTGCGAGAGAAATCCGGCGATTCAGCTCCAAAAGACACGCTGACCGGAAGCATGTGATTTTATATATGGGAAAAGGAGCTTTCCGAGTTTCTCGGAAAGCTCCTTTTGTGTCAAAGCAGAGCGGAAGTATCACTCGTAGGTGGCTCCGCCGTAGGTGCTGGAGACAAAGGCGATATACGTGTGGCCGATGCCGACTTCCAGCTCGCTGCCGTCGGCGGCGTAGTAGTGGAACGGCTCGGTGACGGCGCCGCGCTTCCAGGTGATGGGCTCAGCATAGCCGCCGTTGAAGAAGAGGCCGGTGCCCTCGCACTCATAGGTGCTCATCGCGGTGTGGTAGTGATCGTCGATGCCGGTCTGCGTATAGGTGGCGAGAACGAGCAGGTTCTGGAACACGGCGGCGTCGCTCGTGTTGGCGTCGGAAATGGCGTCGTTCCAGTTGTAGCCTACATAGCCGTTCTTGTCAGCCTTGTACTCAAAGGTTGTGAGCTTTGTGCCGGGGAAGACGATGCGGACGTTGTTGGCGACGCTGCCGTTCGTCGGGGCGGCGTTCTCGGTGAAGCGAAGGCCGTAATCGTAGGAATCGGTCTTGTGCTCGGTGCGGGTGTTGTTTTCCGCAATGAAGTTCTGCAGAAGCTCGCCGGTCGACGTCATGCTGTGCACGCCGCCGGAGTAGGGGTATTCGCTGAGACGGAAGCCCGTGCCGTTCTGCTCGTTGACGTTGATGTTGTCGTTATCCACGAAGTTCGCGAGCATCGGGGCGGAGAACTCCGCGCCGTCGGCACTCTCACCGCAGTGGGCAAAGATCGCGTCATACGAAAACGCCATGCTGACAAAGTAGGAGCGGCAGCTGCGGATGGGGGTGATATTCTGTACATCCTCCAGATCCATGAAAACGAACATGTTGCGCGTGATCTGCTCGACCTGCGCTTCGTAAACAATGGCGGCCTTGCTGATGCTGCCCTGGTTGATCGGCAGGAGCGGCGCATCCCAGTGGTTATTCTCCACCATGATCGCCACGGGGCGGGTCTTGCTGTAGTCCTTGGAGGTCGTTTCGCCGGTCAGCGGGTTTACGAGCGCTGCTTCGGGTGTCGACTCCGGTGTAGCGGTCGGCTCCGGCGTCGGCTCGGCGGTGGCGGTCGCCTCGGCCGAGGGCTGCGCAGACGCCTCGGCGGTCGGCTCCGGCGTGGTGGTCGCTTCCGGCTCGGCGGGCGTATTCGGGCGGTTGGAGCAAGCGCCGAAAACGAGCGCGCAGGCAAGAAGCAGAGAAAGAATGGTTAGAAACTTGCGCTTCATGGTGTCACCTCATAGTAGCAATAAATTGGGAACGAACAAAGAAAATATACTATATTCGTCGGTTTGTGTCAATGCGCGGGATCACGAATAGGTCGCGCCGCCGTAATACTCGGACACGAACGCGATATACGTTTTACCGACGCCGAGCTGAAGTTCGCTGCCGTCAGCGGTGTAGTAGCGGAACGGCTCGTTCACGCCGCCGCGGCTCCACGTGATCGGCTCGGCATAGCCGCCGTTGAAGAAATACCCGGTGTCCTGATAGTCGTAGGTGTAGATAGCGGAATGGTTTTTCTCATCGATGCTGATGGAAGTGGGGGAGTAGAGGACGAGGACGTTCTCAAAAGCAACGCTCTCGCCGGTGTTCGCGTCCACATAGTCGCGGTACCACTGTGTGCTCGTGTAGCCGCCCTTCTCGGCGTCGTAGACAAAGTCCGTGGTCTTGCCCGCCGGGAAGACGATATGGACACTCTCTGCCGTCTCGCCGTTTACCGGCGCGGCATCGTCGGTGAAGCGAAGGCCGTAGTCATAGCCGTCCGTGCGGTGCGTGGTGCGCGTGCCGTACTGCGCAAAGATGCTTTGCAGCCGCTCGCCGTCCGTTGTCATGCTGTGCACGGCGCCGAAATACGGCGCGTCGTACTGGCGGAAGCCGCAGCTCCCCTCGTGGACTTCAATGTCGTCGGCATCGGTATAGTTCACGAGCATCGTGTCGGCAAATTCAAGACCCTCGCCGCTCTTGCCGCAATGGGCGAAAATGGCGTCATAGCTGAGCGCGGCGCTCACAAAGTAGCTGCGTGCGCTGCGGATGGGGAAGACGTTCTTCACGCCGTCCGTATCCATGAAGAGAAACATGTTGCGCGTGATGGACTCCACCTGCATCTCGTATATGATGGCCGCCTGTGAAACGCCGCCCTGGGCGATGAGCGTGCCGTCATCCCAGCAGTTGTTCTCCACCATCACGGCGACGGGGCGCGACTGACTGTAGTCGGTATCTGTCCGCTCGCCGGTCAGGGGATTCGTGAACTTCGGCTCGGGTGTAGCCGTCGGGGTGGGCTCGGGCGTGGCGGTCGGCTCCGGTGTCACGGTAGCGGCGGGCGTGGGGGATGTCTCCGGCGCCGGGGCGGGTGCTGCGCCGCAGCCCGCGGCCGCGAGGAGACACGCAAAGGAAAGAAGGAGAGCGAGCATTTTGGAAAGCTTCATGGAAATACACCTCAGTATAGTAAATGTACGGTCATAAGACGCGCGCGGCGTCCGTTTGGTTCGCGCAAAAAGCCCCGGAAGCGGTGCTTCCGGGGCTTTGGAAAAGTCAGGGATCAGTGCAGCAGATTCAGCACCAGCGTGAGAACGACGAACGCGAGCGCGACCCACTTGGTCATCTTCGCCAGAGTACCGTCGAGCGTTTTCGCCTTTCCCTTGGAGAAGAAGGTTTCCGCGCCGCCGGCAACAGCGCCGGACAGACCGGAGCTCTTTCCCGACTGGAGCAGCACGACGACGATCAGAAAAATACCGGCGAGGAGCTGGATGATGGTGAAAGCAAGAACAAGACCGTTCACGAAATTCAATCCTTTCTATTATAAAAGAAAACTTTTTTACGCTTAAATATGTTACCACAGCCACGGCTAAAAAGCAAGCAATTTTTCATGTGCTTCCGGTAAAATAAGGAATTCCGTATGCCGTATTCCGGTCATATGGAATTGCCTCATTGATCTCGGTCGGAACGAAAAACCCAGCGCTTCTGGATCTGGTAGCTCGCAAGGAAGAGCACGCCGTCCACCGGGATCTTGATGACGGTCTCGAGCAGATTCGTTGCGTGTGTGAGATCCTGCAATACCGAAACGAGCACCGCGGAGAGACTCGCCTGCACAACGGCGAGCAGCGCATACCGCCAGATCGACCGCCCCGCCGTTCCCTTGTCCTTGAAGACGAGAAGCCGATTGAGCAGAAAGTTTGTCACGGCGGAGACAACGCGCGCGCCATAGGTCGCGCAGAGCTCACGTGTGCCGTCCGGCAGGGAGACGAGAAGCACGGAGTTGAGCAGCGTGAAAAGACCATAGTCCAGCAGGAAGCAAATGGCGCTGCTGCCGGAAAAACGGAGAAACGATTTCAAGGCGGCGTTACTCCTTCGGATCGGCGTGGAAAATGTGGCGGAAAATGAGCTTGTAGATCCGCCAGGAGTCTTTCACGGTGTTGAAGTGGCTGGTCTGGTTCTCGTCGATGTACACGGTATCGATCACGACCTCGCCGACGCCGAGCCCCGCGCCTCGGAGCGAGAGGAGCATCTGCGTTTCGTATTCGTACCGTTCGCCGCCGATGGAGCACATCAGCGGCAGATGCTTGCGGGCGATGGCGCGCAGGCCGGTCTGCGTATCGGTCACGCCGACGCCGCAGGCGAGCTTCATAAAGCTGCGCGTGATCTTGTTGCCGAGCTTACTGCGCAGCGGCACCTGCTCGAGCGAAAAATCCCGCACGCCGAGCCAGAGCTTGTCCGGCTCGCGGCACATCGCCTCGGCGACGGCCATGGCGTCCTTGGGACGGTGCTGATTGTCGCCGTCGACGACGACGACGCCGTCGATGTCCGGGCGGTTTTCGACACACCAGGCAAACGCCGTTTTCATTGCGCGGCCTTTGCCCTTGTTCACTTCGTGCCGCAGCACCGTGACGCCGGGGCGGGAGGCAGCCTCCGCGAAGGGCTGAAGATGCCCCTCGTGGCTGCCGTCGTTGACGACGACGATATCGTCAAACCCCTCGGCCAGCAGGCCGTCCACGACCTGAATGAGCTTTTCGTCCGGCTCGTAAGAGGGGACGACAGCGGTGACTTTCATTTCGTTTTTTACCCTGCCTTTATCAGAGAGTTTCGTAGTTGCTGATGACAAAACCGGCGTCGGTCTGCAGGAAGTAGATGCGCATGGTGGCGTCGGCATAGTCGATGGCCTGCCCGTTGTGCGTGCAGTTGGCGTCATAGGTGACGTCCACGCTGTAGCAGTTGTCTGCCCAGATCACAACGCCCGAGGCGGTGGTGTCGGAAATATCGATATTGCCGTAGGCGGTGTTCCAGACAACGCCGTTGTAGGTGTCCTGCAGATCGGTGTAGGCCTGTGTGCCGGGCGTGAGATAGGCGAGCGCGGCATACAGATTGCCCCAGGTGCCGTTGTAGCCGTTCATATAATAGTTGAGATACGCCTTCACGAAGCTCACTGCGCGCGTGGTGTAGGTTTCCGCGTCTGCGCTGTCAAGACAGAGCAGATAATCGCCCTCGGCGGTTTTCGTAACGCTGCATCCCTCGGGCGGCTCAACGGTCAGCTCCGGCTCAATCAGGAGACCATCCACGGTGTACGTTGTCCACGAAACGGGGTTGATGAGCTGATCTCGGAGCGGCTCATAGGAAAAGCTGCTCTGCGTTTCTCCGGCGTATTCGCTGCCGAGCTCGGTGCCGTTGCAGAACACCTTGCTGCCGACGGCGACCTCGACCGAGGCGGACTTTGTCCCCTCCAGCTCGAGCTCCACGTTGGATACGGCCCAGTTCACGTCGCTGCCGGCGAGCGTGATCCTGGCGAGCGCTTCGTCGCCGTCCTTGAGGACGTAGGCGGGCGCATCGTCGGTATAGTCGAGCGAGCGGAACGCCTGCACGCTGTCGCTGCCGAAGCGCTCTTCCATATAGGCGCGCACGCGATCACGGCCATCGATGTTCTCCGGGCGCTTCTCATACCATAGATCGGTCCAGTCGTCGGCGGTGCAGGAGGCGAGCCACGCTTCAAACGCGCGCTGCGGCGCCTGCCGTACGGCCTCGGCGTGCTGCTTTTCCTGCAGTACGATGGCGTTCTGTTCGGCCTCGGCGGCCTTTTCCGCGTCCTTGTTCTTCTGGAAGCGTGCAAGCGCGATCCAGAGCACGATGAGCGAGGCGAGAAAAATCACCGCCAGAACGAGAACATACGTCAGCAGCCCCTTGCGGAAGCCGCCCTTTTTCTTCTTTTCCGGAACGGCGTCGTCATCTGCCGCGGGACGCTCGCGGCGCGCGGGCTTTCCTTCGCTCACCGGGCGTTCCCGGCGGGCAGGCTTTTCGTCCTGCGCGGGGCGCTCCCGGCGCGCGGCTTTTTCTTCGCTCACGGGATGTTCCCGACGGACAGGCTTCTCCTCTGCGGTGGTGCGTTCCCGACGGACAGGTTTCTCCTCCGCGGCGGGACGCTCGCGGCGCACCGGGGCTTCTTTACGCGCGGGGCGCTCCGCTCTCTGCACGGGCGCGGGCGCTTCAAAGCTCTCCTCCGGGATGGGGGAGGCGGGCTCGGCCGCCGGGGTCTCCAAAACCGGCGCGGCAGTCTCTTCCGGCAGTTCCTCCGCCGGGGACGCGGTCACGCGCTCGGCGGTCTCCGGGATATCAAAAAGCAGCTCCTCCTCGCGGACGGAGGGAGCGCGCTCGGCGCGCGGCAGGCGCGCCTCGCTCTTCCGGTTCGTGCCGGATACAGGTTTTTCATGCTTTCCCATAGCTGCCCTCAATTCAAAACGAGAATGGCGGTGGACATCTGGCGCATGCCGATGATGTTCGAGCCGCGGGTGATCTGCTCACCGTTATAATACATGAGCGAGGACGAGCCGCCGTCGAGGTTGGCGGCATTGACGGCGCCGCGATCGTACAGGATCTTGGCGATATCGTCGTACGTTGCGCCCATGCTGTCAGGCTTGCGGCCTTCAATGACCATCAGGAGAATGGTGCCGTCCGAGCATTGACCGATGCACGTGCGCGGGTTCATGCCGCCGCCGAGATTGGTCTGCAGCTCGCCGTCCTTTACGAGCACCGGGCCGGGGGAGAAGCTGACCGCGCTCTCCAGCCCGAGATCGAGCGCCTGCTGGCCGGACATATCGCCGACATGGAGAATGTGGTCGGAATCGAAGCCGACAACGTTGAGATACCAAGTGCCGGGATCGCCGTAGGCGATGGCGCCGTCACGCATGACGAGACCGTCGGGGATGCCGCCGTTGCCGCCTCCGCCCGGATCGTAGAAGCCGCCGGCATTCGTGCCGCCGATGGCGTTGTACTTGTCGATGAACTCGTAAAGATAGAGTCCGTGATAGTTCGCGCCGTAGGCGTCAAGCGTGCCGACAACGACTTTCGAAGGATCGCGGATGATCATGAGCTTGCCCTTAAAGGTCGAGCCCTTGATGTCCACAACTTCGAGCCACTCGCCGCTCTGCGCAGTGTTGTCCGACGGCTCCACCACAACGACCTGTCCCGCGTTGGAGGGTTCGTCCTCCACGGTGCGGCCGTCCTCATAGGGCAGCTCGGCAAAATCGCCGCTCGTCACGGTCTCATCGTCCGCGGAAGTGCTGACGGGATGCAGTATCGCGTCTACCTGCGCATCGGAGAGATAGATGTGCGGCAGAAATTTCAGCGCGCTCGTCTCGTTGACAGACAGCACAAAAAGCCGTTCTGCTTCCGCCGAAGGCCCGTGGATCAGTACGCCCATCACGCCCAGCAGAAAAACGGCAAACAGCAGTATGGTGACCAGCAGGATCAGCAGAATGCGCCCGACGACGCGGAAGATCCCACCGGCTGCGCTGCGTTCACGCATGGTTTCATCCTCGCTCTCAGTAGTAATTCAGTAGTAATAAAGATACCAAATTAGTATACACCAGAAAGCCGCCTTTTGACAAGTTCCTTAACGTAAATAAAATATTATAAACGACTTCCTGCATTATAGACGAAAAAACCGCCCCTCCGGTTCTTTCGGAGAGGCGGTGCGCAGAAAAAAGAGAGAATGGATATAGATGAATTACTTTTCCGGCTGCAGGAGCTTCGTCTTTTTGGAAAGGAAGTAAATGACGATCGCCGCAATGAGCCAGTTGAAGGCGGTGTAGATGAAGTTGTAGATGAACGAGTAGACCCACACGTTCTTCATCGCCATGCCGAGGAACACGTCCGGCATGTATTCGCCCCAGACGATCACACCGCTGAGAACGAAGGAGAGAAGCGCGCCGAGCGCGCCGATGACGGTGCCGAGCACCGGCTTTTTCGGCGTGAGACCGGCGAGACCGGTGAGCGCGTAGGCCAGAGCGTAGTCGAGCAGGAGCGACTGCCAGCCGTAGGCGATGCCGCCGCCGATGATGGCCTTGAGAACGCCGAAAACGAGACCTGCGCCCATGCCCCAGACCGGGCCGCGCCGCAGCGCGAACACCATCAAAGGAATGAAGAGCAGGTTCATCGATCCGCCCTGCGCGAACAGATCGAACTTGAGGAAGTTGAGCACGACTGCCATGGCGACCATGATCGCACCCTCGCAAAGTGTGCGGGTGGTCTGTTTGCTTTTCATAAGAAAGCCCTCCAATAAAAAAATCAGCCACCCGATCCCGGACGTGGCTGAAGAACAAATACCGTATGGGTACTCCCTCCGCCGGCATTACCCGGATCAGGTTAAAGGGTACCGGCGCTTCAATTCGCACCGTCTCAGCCGGGAAAACCCAGCACCCCTGTTCTGTAATTTCATCATACCGCACGAAAAAAGGAATTGCAAGCGCAACTTTGACGAATTGCACCGGAGACTTGACCGCGCTTTATGCAAAAGGTATAATATTTATATTGTAAACTCCTTCAGTCTCGCCTTTGGCGAGATAGCTCCCTCACTGAGGGAGCCTTAATAGGAAAGGATGGGCCTTTCTATGATCCAACTGAAAAATGCCGCGCTCGAGTCCTCCGCCGGAAAAAAGAGTGTGCACGCGCTGCGCTGCCTGAATCTTACGCTGCCGGAGACCGGCCTCGTAGTGCTCACCGGCGCATCCGGCAGCGGGAAAACGGCGCTGCTGCACCTGCTCGCCATGCGGGAGACGCCGTCCCGCGGTGAGATGCTCGTCGGCGGTGAGAATACGGCGCGCTGGAGCGAAGCGCGCCGCGCTGCCTGGCGGCGGGAATGCGCCGCTGCGGACGAAGCGCTTCTCTTTGAAGATCTTACGCTCTCGGAGAATGCGGAGCGCGCCGCGCTGCTTGCGGGCTTTTCCCGCCGGGACGCGCGGGAGAATGCGCGCGAAGCGCTCGCTCTGCTTGGCTTGGATGGCGCGGCAGATGTATACCCGAACCGTCTCTCCGGAGAGGAGCGGAAGCTCGGCGCGCTCGCGTGCGCGCTCGCACGCAAAAGCCGCGTGCTCTTTCTGGATGAGCCGACGGACGGCCTCGGCGCGGAAAGCGCGGAGACGGTTGTCTCGCTCCTGGGTGAAGCATCTGGCGGTCAGCTCGTCATTATCGCGGCGCGCAATGCCGAAGCATTTGGCGAGAATGCACGCGTTATAGCGCTGGAGGACGGGCAGATCGCCTCCGATACGGACGAGGACGCTGCCGAGACCGGTGCGCCGATCCTGCCCGTTGCCGGCGCGGGCGGCGGCATCCGGCTGCGCATGGCGTTTGCTAATTTGAAAAAGGAAAAGAGCCGCGCTCTGCCGCGGCTGCTCGCACCGACGCTCGCGGTGCTGCTCTGCCTTCTGCTGTTCGCCGCCTTTGCCGGCGGGGAGCGGAGCGCGAAGAGCGCCGAAACGGCGGTTCTCTCCGCCTATCCGGTGACGCTCGGCCGCGAGAGCGTCCCGTCCGGCGACCTCGGCGCGCTCGGCGACTGGCTCGACGGCCACACCGACGAGAAAACGATCTCTGTGCAGCGGCGCTATGCCATCACGCCGCAGATTTTCAGCGGCGACGCCTCATCTTCCGGGACGGAAGCGCTCAACAGCGAAGAAAATGGTACGCTCTGGACGCAGCTCCCCGAAGGAGAAGAACTGCGGCAGATGCGCTACACGCTCGTTTCCGGCCGCTGGCCGGAGCGGTACGACGAAGCGGCGGTGCTGCTCGACGCGCGCGGCAAGGTGGACGAGAGCTGCCTCCTATCGCTTGGCTTGGATCCGGAAGCCAACGCCAACATCAGCTATACCGAGTTTCTGCGCCTTTCCTTCCGCGTGCTGCTGCCGACGGACGAATACGTCCGCAACGTAGACGGCACCTGGGGCTACATGGGCGGCGATGCGGCGTATCTTACCGCAAAGATCGCCTCCTCGCAGCGGCTCAACATTGTCGGCGTGCTGCGCCCCGCGGGGGAGACGCCCGGCGAGAGCCTGACCGGCGGCGCGGCTTACCTGCCGGAGCTCATGACGTGGACGGTTGAAACGGTGCTCGGCAGCGATATCGTAAAAGCGCAGACGGCCTCGCCCGATACGGACGTTCTGACCGGTCTGCCGTTTGATACCGAGGGCGTGTACACGCAGGACGAGGCCGGTCAGCGCGCCGCGCTGCGCGGTTATGCCGTCGGCCAGACCCCGGCACAGCAAGCGGCTATGGTATCCGAGCTCACCGGTACGGCGGTGGATACCGAGCGGGCGCAGGATGTCCTCTTGCAGACCCTCGCTTCGCTCTCCGGGGAGGCGCTGGAAAACGCCTTTGCCCGGTACATTGCCTCCGGCGTGTCCTCCGGATCGCTCGAAGGGAATCTCCGCGCGTTCGGCGCGGAGGCGGCGCAGACCGTAACGCAGCTGCGGCTCTACGCGGACAGCTTTGCCGCGCGTGAAACGCTCGGCACGGTGCTGCGCGGCTATACCGAGACCGTGACATATTCCGATGCGGCCTCCGGCCTTGTGCAGCCGGGGCTCATGCTTCTTGAAAGCTCTTCCAGAGCCGACCGGCTTGGAACCGTCCTCGCGGCGATCCTTGCCGCGGCATTTATCGTGCTCGTTTCGGCGCTCGCCGCGGCGGCGCGCGGGAGCGAGCTTCAGACGCTCCGCGCGCTGGGACTCTCGCCGGCGCCGGGCGTCATCGGCGCGGAAAGCTTTCTGCTCGGCCTTTTCGGCGGCGTGCTGGGCGCGGGTATCGCGTGGGCGCTCTGTTTTGTGCTCGGCTCGATCGGCGGTGCGGCGCTCTTGCTCTCGTGGCAGACGGCAGCGGCTGCCGCGCTTGCCGCGGCGCTCCTTTCGTGGCTCTCCGGACGGCTCGGCGCCTCCGGCGCGTTGAAGTAAATCAAAAAAATTCCGTATGCTTCATCGAAAGGCATACGGAATTTTTTTATTCTTCGTTCGTCTCCGGCTCGGATTCAACGTCAGGCTCGGTTTCTCCGCGGCGGCGGAACTTCGGCAGCGCGCGGTTCAGACACGCGCTCAAAAGAAGAATGTACTGGCAGTAATAAAGCCAGAGCATCACAACGACGACCGTTACGAGACTGCCATAGGTACCGTAGCTCCCTGTGACGGAGACCCATGTGGAGAATGCCCACGAGAAGATCGACCATCCGGCTGCGGCGGTCAGCGCCCCGGGGAAGACTTCTCCGAAGCGCGGGCGAAGCCCGGTGCTCCAGCGGAAGATGGCGGCGAAGAAGATCGTCAGCACCGCAATGACGACCACAAACCGGAAGTGCAGCAGAAACGAGAAAAACGGCTGCGAGCCGGGGAGATACTTTTCCGCGAGCGCCTTGATCTGCTGGCCGAAGCCGCCGAGCACGATCGAAAGGATCATCATGAGCAGCATGCCGAGCGTATAGATGATGCCGCGGGCGCGGCGCATCAGAAATCCGGCGCGGCGGGGCTGCTCGTAGATATCCTCCAGCCCGCGGATGAGCGAAGCAAAGCCCATCGCCGACGACCAGACCGTTGCCACGATGGATACGCTGAGCACGCCGATCCCGCTGCTGTAAACGTCTGCGATGATGACGCGGATGAGCTGATTCATCGAGTCCGGCAGCACGGGCGCGACGGTTGTGAGAAGCTGTTCCTCGGTGATGGACGTATAAGGCAGAACGGACACGCACAAAATGACGATGGGCACGATCGAAAGGAAAAACCAGAACGCCGTAGCGGCGGCGATCGTAGCGATCTGCCGCCGGCCCATGTAGTCCGATATGTGCTGAAAATTCTTAACGAGTTTACGAATCTTTTCCATAGGGCGGATTATATCCTATTTTCCTCCGCGTAGCAAGCAAAAAATGAGGCAGTATTTACTTTCGGCGCGGAATCGTGTAGTATGAAACCGGGTGATGCAAATGAAAATGAAAAAAATGATGGCTCTCCTTCTTGCGGTGGCCCTTCTTTCCACGATCCTCTGCGGCTGCGGTGCGGACGGTACCGGCGTCAGCGAAGCGATCCGGGGCAGCGGCAGCGTGAGCGAAGCGCTCTCCTCTGCGCTCAGCACGGCGGGGACGGAGCCGCGCATGGAAGCCGACGGCATCCACGCCGATGTAGACTATGCCGACATGACCTGGTATGTCTACGATACCGCGGAATTTCTCGATAAGACCGCGCGGCTCGGCGAAACGGCGAATGACGCCGAGGCCATTGAGCTCTATGACTGGCTGATGGCGGAGTACGCAAAGGCGTATACGCTCGATAATCTCGCCTACATCGATCTTTACGCCCATCCGGGCGACGAGTCGATCAGCGATGCCTGCCAGGAGCTGGATGTTGCCATCAACGATCTGATCGACGCGCTCTGCGCTGCGCTCTCCGACGCGCTTGACGGCCCGGCGGGCCATGCGCTGGAAAACTATCTCGGCTCGGACAAGGCGGAGGCGCTGCGCGGCTACGATGAGCAGACCGACCGCGAACGCGAGATCGCCGAGCGCGTTTCAGAGCTGACGCTGCAATACAATTCCCTCATCATGGAAGATCTTTCCTTCAGCGAGGAGACCGAGAAGATCGGCACGCTGTACCGTGAACTGGTGGATCTCCATAACGAGGAGGCGCAGCTTGCCGGATACGACGGCTACGCCGACTATGCCTATGAGATAAACTATGGCCGCGACTTTACGCCCGACGACGCCGCAGCGCTGTGCGAGGCGGTAAAGCCGTACGCGAAAGAGTATTTCACCTCGCTCTACTCGCACGAGGCAACGTATACCGATTTTTCCGTGGACACCGATCTCTCCGCACAGGAGCTCGTCGGTCTCATCACAAAGTTCATGCCGCAAATTTCCGATGGAGCGTCGGAAGCGGCGGCATATATGAAGCAGCATGGGCTTTATTTCATGGACAGCGCCGGCCGCATCAGCGATCTGGGCTTTACCACAACGCTCGATGCGTACAACGCGCCGTTTATCTTTCTCGCGCTCTACGGAAATGAGTACGACATCCAGAGTATGTTCCACGAATTTGGCCATTATTACGACGCCTATGTGAATCCCATCCCCGATGTTCTGCTTAGCGTCGGCTCGCTGGACATCTTCGAGATCCACTCCACCGGCATGGAGGCGCTCTCCACCGGCTGGTACGATGAGATCTACGGCGAAGAGACCGATCTCGCCCGCATCAAATTCCTGGACAGCGCGCTCTATACCGTCTTTACCGGCTGCCTGTTCGACGAATTCCAGCGCGTGGTCTACGCCGATCCGACGCTGACGCCGGAGCAGATCAGCCAGACGTTCACGGCCATCGCGCGCTCCTACGGCCTGCGTGCCTACAGCCGGGACTTTTCGCATTACTGGATGCAGGTCAGCCACAACTTTGAATCGCCCTTCTACTATATCAGCTACGCCGTGAGCATGCTCGCCTCGCTGCAGATTTACGAGATGGCGGAGAACGACTGGGCGGAGGCGGCGGACTTTTATAATAAGCTCGTCTCGTTCGGTGCCTTTGATTACACTTACTGCGAACTGCTGGAGAAAGTCGGTCTCGAATGCTTCACCGACGGCTTGCCCGCGTGTGTTCCGCAGGCGGTGGAGGACATGGAGGCACTCTGCCTCGCGTGGGACGAGGCGGCTTGAGCTTGTCAAAAAAGGTTTTTGACAAGCTCTCAAACGAGACCCACTGCGTTGGGCTCTCGTTTGAAAAGGCTGCGGCTTGCCGCAGCGCACTCGCTCCGAGAGCACGTTTGCGAGCCGAGCGGTATTTTCTCCGACGCACATGTCGCCGGAGAAAATGATTGGAACTCTATTTGCGCCTGCGGGCGCAAACTCTGTGAGGCTTTTTAGACAGCCGGAAAAGCGCCATCCGAGTGGGTGGCGCTTTTGCTATACCTTGCGGCGCGCAAGGAAAACGCTTTCGCTTTTTTTCGTTGACCGATTTTTGGCAGGTATATATACTGAACACAACAAAAGGCGAGAACCTTTTGTGACAAAACAATAAAGGAGCAGAAAAGATGAAGAAGATCCTTGCACTGCTGATGGCAGTATGCCTGATCGTTGCGATGCTGGCCGGCTGCGGCAGCGCCCCGGCGGAACCCACGCAGGGCGCGACAGAGCAGCCCACGGCGGAACAGCCCGCTGCGGAAGCACCGGCAGAAAAGAAAACCGTTACGCTGAAGGTGTGGGCGGATCAGGTCGAGCTGGAGCTGACGGAAAAGCTCTGCAACGATTTTGCCGCCGCGCACCCGGAAAAGGAATACGTTTTTGAATTCGGCGCTGTCGGCGCGGTGGACGGTAAGTCCCGCTATCTCGAAGATCCCGCAGCTGCGGCGGACGTGTTCGTCTTTGCCGACGACCAGCTCATCGATCTTGTGAAGGCGGATGCGCTCTACGAAGTGACCCGCAACACCGACGCGATCATCGCGGCGAACAACGCCGGATCGATCAACGCCGCGTCCTACGACGGCGTGCTCTACGGTTACCCCATGACCTCCGATAACGGCTACTTCCTGTACTACGATAAGTCGGTGTTCACCGAGGAAGACCTCAAAACGCTCGACGGCATTCTTGCCGCTGCCAACGCCGCCGGCAAGCAAGTACATATGGACGTTTCCAACGGCTGGTATCTCGCCTCTTTCTTCCTCGGCAATGGCTGCACGCTGACCGTGGAGGACGGCAAGCAGATCATGGACTTCAACAACGAAAAGGGCCTTGAGGCAGCGGAAGCCATCCGCGAATTCTGCAATAACCCGGCGTTTGTGACCGGCGACGACTCCGTCCTCTCCGGCGGCATCGGCGACTCCATCGCCTGCGGCGTTTCCGGCACGTGGGTCGCTACCGCGATCCAGGAAAAGCTCGGCGAAAACTACGGCTGCTGCAAGCTTCCGACCTTTACGTGCGCCGGCAAGCAGGTGCAGATGGGCTCCTTCCTCGGCTGCAAGATCTACGGCGTCAACTCCCAGACGGCGTATCCGGTGGACGCCATGGAGCTCGCGGAGTTCCTGACCTCGGAGCAGTCGCAGCTCGAGCGCTATGAAGTGCTCAACTATGGCCCGTCCAATGTGAACGCGCTCGCGAGCGACGCGGTCTCCTCGAACCTTGCTCTCCGCGCGCTCGGCGAGCAGAGCAATTACGCCGTGACGCAGCTCGTCCTTGGTGGATTCTGGGTCCCGGCGGAGGCGTTCGGTGCCGAGCTGGAAGCCCATACCACCGCCGATCTGCAGACGCTGCTCAATCAGCTGGTGGAGCAGGCGACTGCGGGCTGATGTAACTTTTACGGAGTTAAGGGGCTGGCAACAGCCCCTTTTCCGGGTTTCTTCCGAAGCGAACCGAGAAATTGCGGAGGTGCGCCATGCACAGAGAAACAAAACGTCACATACTTCTGGATGCCGCGGCGAGAGGCAGTCTTTGGACGCGCCTGTCGTTTCTCCTTATGGGCGCGGGCTGCATCCGGTATAAGCAGTTTGTCCGCGGCACGGCCTATCTGCTCAGCGAGATCGGATTTATTTTCTTTTTCCGGGATTTTGCGCTGCAGTATCTCTCCAAGTTTACCACGCTCGGCAGAGAGACGCAGCGAAAGGTCTGGAACGAAGAATTGCAGATCTTCCAGCGCTTTCCCGGCGATAACTCCATGCTGATCCTGCTCTTCAGCGTGCTTTCCATCGCCGTGTGCGCCTTGTTTCTCTATCTCTGGTACGCCAACGTCCGGGACGCCTGGCGCGCGCAGGAAAACGCCGAGCACGGCTGCGCGCTTGCATCCTTCCGGGACGATCTCCGCGCCATGCGGCACGAGAAATTCCATGTGACGCTGCTCGCTCTGCCGATGCTCACGATGGTGCTTTTCACGGTGCTGCCGATCGTTTTTATGATCCTCATCGCCTTCACAAACTTCGATGCCGACCATCAGCCCCCCGGGAATCTGTTTACCTGGGTCGGTATGTCGAACGTGACGGACATTTTCCTCGGAAATGCGATCAAGACCCACACATTTTTCGGCCTGCTCGGGTGGACGATCGTGTGGGCGGTCCTCGCCACATTCACCAACTACTTTTTCGGGATGCTGCTGGCGGTGGCCATCAACAGCAAGCTCGTAAAGCTCAAAAAGGTCTGGCGCACCTGCTTTGTCATCGCCATTGCCATACCGCAGTTTGTAAGTCTCCTGCTCATCTCCCGCGCGCTGGAGCCGGCGGGGGCAATCAATGTGCTGCTCATGAAGCTCGGCATCATCCAATCGCCGCTGCCGTTCCTTCTCAATCCAACGCTCGCGCGGGTCGTTGCGGTTGTGGTCAATATGTGGATCGGCATCCCGTATTCGATGATCACGTTCTCCGGCGTTTTGATGAACATCCCCGCGGAGCTCTACGAAAGCGCCGAGATCGACGGCGCGGGCCCCATGCGGAAATTCATCTCCATCACGCTGCCGTACATGTTCTTCGTCACCGCCCCGGCGACAATCACAACGTTTGTTACGAACTTCAATAACTTCAACGTCATCTATCTTCTCACCGCCGGCGGGCCGTTCTCGCTCGATTACTATCAGGCGGGCAAGACCGACCTTCTCGTCACGTGGCTTTATAAGCTCACCGTGAACCGCAACGACTATTCTCTTGCCTCCACCATCGGCATTTTCATCTTCCTGCTGGTGGGCACCTGCTCGCTTCTCGTCTATAACCGCACCGGAGCCGTAACGAAGGAGGATCAGTTCCAATGAAAAATGCACGCATCCGCCGCCGCGCTTCGGCCGCCGCGCTGAACGCGCTCATCGCCATCCTCGCCATACTGTGGCTCGTTCCGGTGTTCTGGCTGATCGTTTCGTCCTTCCGCGCCGAGCAGGGCGCGTATACGCCCTATCTCTGGCCGAAGGCGTTTACCTTTGATAATTATATCCGCCTGTTCACCGACCGGCGGCTGTTCGATTTCCCACGCTGGCTCGGCAACACGCTCTTCGTCGCCGGGTGCAGCTGCGTCCTCACAACGATGCTCACGCTGATGGTGGCGTATGTCTATTCCCGTCTGCGCTTCCCAAAGCGCCGCTTTCTCATGAATGCCTCGCTGGTGCTGGGGATGTTCCCGGGCTTCATGAGCATCATCGCCATTTACCACTTCATGAAGGCCATCGGGCTCGACCAGACGCTTTTAGCGCTGATCCTTGTCTATTCCGGCGGCGCAGCGCTCAATTACTACATCGCCAAGGGTTATTTTGACACCATCCCCAAATCGCTGGACGAGGCCGCCATCCTCGACGGCGCTTCAAACAGCACGGTGTTCTGGAGGATCATCCTGCCGAACGCCAAGCCTGTCATTGCCACGACGGCCATCAATGCCTTTATAAACCCCATCGTCGACTACATTTTCGTCTCGGTTATCATGAAAGATAACTATAATAACTTCACCGTTGCCAAGGGGCTCTACACCATGGTGGACAAGACGAACATCTATGAATACTACACCGTTTTCTGTGCCGGGGCGGTCATCGTGGCGATCCCGGTCGTGCTGCTGTTCCTGCGCGTGCAGAAATACTATGTTGCCGGCGTTGTCGGCGGCTCCGTGAAAGGATAAGCTATGAATCCCGCAACGATATTCCACCGGCCGATGAGCGAATTCGCCTTCGCGCTGGACGATACGCACTATGTATTCCGTCTGCGCACCGGAAAGGGTGAGGCGGAGAGCGTCCAATTTTACTACGCCGACCGCGCCGTGATGACTCCAGAACTGCAATTTTTTTCCCGGCCAATGATGAAATTCCGGGAGGACAAATACTTCGACTGGTATGAGACCCGGCTCGAAACGCCGTTTGAGCGCATCGCCTACTATTTTGAACTTCAAAACGGCGCGGAAACGCTCTGCTATTACGGCGACTGCTACGAAATGGCCGGTACACCCACGCGCGCGGACTATTTCCAGCTCCCGTTCAATCACCGCGCCGACCGCTTTGCGGCGCCTGCGTGGACACGGGATGCCATAGTGTACAACATCTTCCCCGATAGCTTCGCCGCGGGGAAGCGCCTCTCGCCCAACGATGCGCCACCCTGCCGGGGCGGCACGGTGCGCGGCATCGCGGAAAATCTCGATTATATTGCCTCCCTGGGCTTCAACTGCATTTACCTGAACCCCATCTTTAAGGCAAAATCGTACCACCGGTATGATACGCTGAACTATTACCGCATTGATCCGCACATGGGCACCGGGGACGATCTGCGCGATCTTGTGCAGCGAGCGCACGCGTTCGGCATCCGCGTCATGCTCGACGGCGTATTCAACCACGTGAGCTGTGAGCACCCCTTCTTCCGCGATGTGCTGGAAAAGGGGAGAGCGTCGAAGTATTATTCCTGTTTTTACGCGCTGCCTGAAACGCCGCGTCTGCCCGCCGCCGGGGAACTGCCCGAATACACCTGCTTTTCGTATGTAGCCGATATGCCGAAAACGAATACCGCCGATCCCTTCCTCCGGCAGTATTTCTGCGATGTTGGCGCGTATTGGATCCACGAGTTTGATGTGGACGGCTGGCGGCTGGATGTGGCGAACGAGCTGGACGATGGCTTCCTGCGTGCGTTCCGAGCCGCCGTCAAGGCAGCGAAGAGCGACGCGCTCATCGTCGGCGAGGTATGGGAAAATGCCGCGCATTATCTCGGCGGTGATATGCTCGATTCCGCAATGAACTATGATTTCCGACGCTACGCCCGCCGGTTCTTCGCCGAGCAAACGGTGGATGCGAAGATCTTTGACGCGAACGTATCCACACTGCTGCTGCGCTATAACGAAAACGCCCTCTTCGCGCAGCTCAATTTGCTTGATAGCCACGACGTGAGCCGCTTCCTGACGCTTTGCGGCGGGAAGATCGAGCGGCTTGAGCTCGCGGTGCTGCTGCAAATGACATTTCCCGGCATGCCGTGCGTGTTCTACGGCGACGAGAAGGGGCTTCTCGGCGAAAGCGAGCCGGAATACCGCCGCCCGATGGCGTGGGACGCTTCATCCCCGCTCGAGGAGGTGTACCGCCGGATGATCGCGCTGCGAAAGACGCACCCGGTGCTGCGGTACGGTAACTTCACAACGGAGCTTGCCCGCGGCGGGGCCTACCGTTACAGCCGCGTCTGGAACGGTACGAAGATCACCGTGACGATGAATCTCGGCACCGAACCGATACCGTCCGAAAAGCGCGGGACGCTTCTCTTGAAAAGGGGCGAAAACCGTGAGATAATCGGCGCATGGGAATACGAGGTATGGGAGGAACAGAGCAACGGCGGTAACGATCTATGATGTGGCGAAGGAAGCGAATGTCTCCATCGCTACGGTCTCCAAGGCGCTGAACGACAGCAGCACCATTTCGGAGCGGACAAAGGAACATATCCGGGAGATCGCCGGCCGTCTCGGCTACCGCCCCAACGCCAGAGCGCAGAGCTTCGCGCGCCAGGCGAGCGGGACGGTGCTGTTCATTGCGGACTTTTACCGGAACATAGCGTTCGAAAATCCTCACATGTTCGAGATCATCTCCGGCGCTGCCGAGTACCTGAAAAAGAAAGGGTATTCGCTTTTATTCAAGCCGCTCACGCGGCAGGAAGCGCCCATGGTCATCCGCGACATCATTCAGGAGCGGCAGGCGGACGCGCTGCTTCTCCATGCACACATCCTTACGGCGGAGCTTGCGGCGATCCTCTCGCGCGTTGACTTTCCGTATCTCGTAATCGGCAAGCCAAACCAGCGCAGCAGCATCTGCTGGATGGACGTGAACCATGAGCAGGCCGGGCAGATCGCCGCAAACTACCTGCTTGACAAGGGCTACCGGCAGATGGCGTTCATCATGGGCCGGGAGGATGACGCTATCGCACGAAGCCGCCTGACCGGCATCCGGCAGGCGATGGACGAGGAAGAACTCACGCTCGAGGTCGTTTGCAGCCAGTCGCCATGGTCGCTGGACGACGCGGCGCTCGACGAGCTCCTCGCGCGCACTGCGCGCCCGGAGGTACTGCTCTGTGCCAACAACCATCTGGCGCTCCATTGCTTACAGCATATCCGGCGAATGGGGCTGAAGATCCCGGAGGACGTGGCGCTTTTGACCTTTGATAACTATCCCTTTTCCATGCTTACCGACCCGACAATCACCGCTGTCGAGGTCGATATGCACGACATGGGCGTCAACGCTGCGCGATTCGTCCTCCAGCGCATCCACAAGCCGAATCTGCGCACGCAGTCCTATGTCACCTCGCCCTGTATCCTCGAGCGAGACTCCACATGATAAAGAAAAACGGCTCTCCGCCATATGGACGGAGAGCCGTTTTTGTGGTTTAATTAAATGTACCCGCGCACGAGCGACACGCTCAGCGTGAAAAATTCGCGCATCGCATAGTGGATGAAGCCGAACACGGTTGAGCGCGCCGGAACGCCGTAAAAGGTGAACCCGCCGTTTTTCCGCGCCAGACACAGCGCGCGGAACACGTGAAAGTCGTTCGTGACGATGCCGACGCTCTCCACATCCTCCTCCAGCGCGTGCAGCATGGGGAGACTGTAGCGCATGTTCTCCTCCGTGCTCGTGGAGCGATCCTCTAAAAGAATGCGGCCGGGGTCGATGCCGCCGGCAACGAGATAGTCACGGATGCACTCCGCCTCGCTCATCGGCTCGTCCTCGCCCTGCCCGCCGGAGGCGATGCATATCGTATCCGGGTTTTCCTCAAGATAGACGCACGCGGCGTTGATGCGCTGCCGCAGCGATCCGCTCGCGCCGTTTTCGTCGACTCTTGCGCCGAGAACGATGATGGCGTCCAGCCCCTCCGGGGGCTTCTGAAAAGCGCCGGAGAATACCAGACACTCCACGGCGAGGAAAACGGCGACCGCCGCGATCACAACAATATTTATCGCCCGGAGCCAGGGGCGGGGGATGGGTGTGCTTTTGCCGCGCTTCCATGCCCATTTCCAGAGAAAGAAACGGCCAAAGCACACGGCGGAGAGCATCAGCCAGAGATAGAGCAGCGATTGCCCGAACCGCACGGTGATGCCCTGACCGAGATAGTATAAAAGCGTCAATACCCCGGCATACAGAAAGAGCCGGTTGATGCGTTGTTCCTTTTTTGTCATAGAGTACCTCCGGAAAGAATTTCCTGCCGAAAAGACGGGGGAAACCCATCGAAAGTTCATTATACATACATCGGGGAGAAAAACCAATGGGAAACGGAAAATTTGAGGGCTATCTGCTCGTCGCGGATTTTGACGACACGTTCTGCCCGGAGCACGGCGCTCCCGTGCCGGAGGAAAACCGGCGCGCGGCACAGTATTTCATGGACGAGGGCGGCCTTTTCACGATCGCCACGGGGCGGGATGTGCGCTCATACTATTCCATCCGCGGGAAATTCACCGTCAATGCGCCGCTCGTGCTCAGTAACGGCGCGGTGATCTTCGACGGCGAGTCCGGCGAGAGCTGGTATGAGAGCTTCCTGCCTTTTTCCTGCCGGAGCGATCTTCTCGCCGCGCGCGATGCCTTCTCCGGCACGGGTATGGAGGTCCACCGCGGCGCGGACGTGCGCGTCTGCGGCCGTAATGCCGCGCTCGAAGAGCACCTTTCTCGTATGGGCGTGCCGGTGTCGGAGGCCGATCCCGCCCGCATCCTGTATCCGTGGACGAAGGTGGTGCTCGTAGTGCCGGGCGAGATCCGCGCCGAGAACGAAATGGCGCATGCGCTCTGCGCGTGGATCGCTGAGCAATTCCCCGGCCGGTACGAGGCTGTGCCCTCCGGCGCTCTCGTGGATGTGGTCGCCGCAGGGAGCGACAAGGGGAGCGGCGTGCGCCGCCTTGCCGATTTTCTGGATATTCATCCGAAAAACATCATCTGCGTCGGCGACGGCTGGAACGACATCCCGATGCTGCGCGCGGCGGGACACGCTTTTGCGCCGGAAACGGCGCTGTCGGAGGTTTTGGCGATCGAAAATGTCACGAAGCTCGGCGCACCGGAGCACTGCATCCGCGACGTGATAGACAGGCTCGAGGCGGATCAAAAATAAATTTTTATACAAATTTTCACTGAAATATTTGTTGACAATTCCGAAAGAAGAATTTATACTGAAACCAACTTCCGCAGATCGGAGCGAGATCGACGCATGAACGCATCCATTCGTATGTTTCGATACTTTTTTACCCGTACTATTTCATAGTATGGTAATTTGTGATGCGGAAAATGACCTTGGAAGCGAAGGCTTTTTAGGCGGCACAGATTACACTGTGCCGCTTTTTTGTTTTTGGAGGAATAACCGATGATCGTCATTTTGAAAAACGGCGCTGCCGAAGAGAAGAAAAACCAGCTTATTGACTGGCTGAAGGAGCAGGGACTGCAGATCCACACCTCCGTCGGCGAGTATCAGACCGTTCTCGGTCTCGTGGGTGACACGAGCCGGGTCGATATGGACCTTATCGCCAGTCTTGGCATCGTTGATTCCGTCAAGCGCGTCACGGAGCCGTTCAAGTGCTGCAACCGCAAGTTCCACCCGGACGACACCGTCGTGCAGGTCGGGGACGTTCGCATCGGCGGCGGGAATTTCGTGATGATCGCCGGTCCCTGCAGCGTTGAGAGCGAGGAGCAGATCGTCGGCATCGCGAAGGCGGTCAAGGCCTCCGGCGCGCAGATCCTCCGCGGCGGCGCTTTCAAGCCGCGCACCTCGCCTTACGATTTTCAGGGGCTTGCCGCCACGGGACTTGAGCTTTTGAAGATCGCCCGGCAGGAGACGGGACTCCCGATCGTCACCGAGATCATGGGCACCTCCGCGCTCGATCTTTTCGCCGATGTAGACGTCATCCAGGTCGGCGCGCGCAACATGCAGAACTTTGACCTGCTCAAGGAGCTCGGAAAGCTCCGCAAGCCCATTCTGCTCAAGCGCGGCCTTGCCGCCACGCTCAAGGAGCTATTGATGAGCGCCGAATACATCATGGCAGGCGGCAACGAGCAGATCATCCTCTGCGAGCGCGGCATCCGCACGTTTGATGACTATACGAGAAATACGCTCGATCTTGCCGCCGTGCCGATGCTCCACGAGCTGACGCACCTGCCGGTCATCGTCGATCCGAGCCATTCGACCGGTCTCGCCCGCATGGTGCGCCCGATGGCGCTCGCTGCGGCGGCCTGCGGCACGGACGGGCTCATCATTGAAGTCCACAACGACCCGATGCACGCGCTGTGCGACGGCGCGCAGTCCATCAAGCCCGACGAATACGACGCTCTCTGCAAAGACGTGAACGCCATCCGCGAGGTGGCAATTCGATGACCGCCGGGATCGTCGGACTCGGGCTGATCGGCGGCTCGCTCGCCAAGGCGTATCGCGCGCACGATGCGCGCGTCCTAGCTTTTGATACGGACAGCGCTGTGCTCTCCTTTGCACAGCTCGACGGCACGGTGGACGCCGTGCTCACAAAAGAAAACGTCTCCGAATGCGATATCGTCCTCATCGCGGTGTGCCCCGGCGCGGCGGTATCGTATCTGCGTGAGACGGCACCGCATTTCGGCGCGCGTCCCATCGTTATCGACTGCTGCGGTGTGAAGCGGGAGGTGTGTGAGACCGCGTTCGCGCTCGCGCGCGAGCACGGCTTCGCGTTTCTCGGCGGCCACCCGATGGCGGGCAGCCACAAAGCCGGGTACAAAAATGCCCGCGCCAACCTCTTCCACGCGGCGCCCATGGTGCTCGTGCCGCCGGAGGGGGATGACATTGCGCTCCTTGCCAGGGCTAAGGAACTTCTGGCCCCGGCGGAGTTCGGGCGCTTCAGCGTTACGAGCGCCGCCGAGCACGACCGGATGATCGCCTTCACCTCGCAGCTCGCGCACATCGTCTCGAACGCCTACATCAAAAGCCCCACCGCGCGCAGCCACAAGGGCTTTTCCGCGGGGAGCTATAAGGACCTGACGCGCGTTGCGTGGCTCGATCCCGCCATGTGGGCGGAGCTTTTCCTCGATAACCGCGACAATGTGCTCTTTGAGCTCGACAGTCTCGCAAATTCTCTTGTACAGTACCGCGCGGCGGTGGAGAACAACGATCTCGCAGCGCTCACGGCGCTCCTTGACGAGGGCCGCCGGCGCAAGGAGGAGGTAGACGGACGGTGAAAACGATCCATGTAACGGCGTCGCGCGAATACGATGTCGTCATCGGCGCGGGTCTGCTCGAGGATTGCGGCGAGCGTATCGCCGCGGCCGTTCCCGGCGCGGAAAAGGCGGTCATCTGTACCGATTCGACCGTGTACCCGCTCTATGCCGAACGCGTGGCCGCCTCGCTCAAGGCGGCGGGCTTTGTGGTGCTGGAATATGTGTTTCCCGCCGGGGAGCGCTCCAAAACGCTGGATACCTGGCAGCGGATGCTCTGCTTTCTCGCCGAAAACCGCGTGAGCCGGAGCGACGTTGTCGTCGCGCTCGGCGGCGGCGTTGCGGGCGATATGGCCGGGTTTGCCGCGGCGTGCTATCAGCGCGGCGTCCGCCTCGTGCAGCTCCCGACGACGCTCCTCGCCGCGGTGGATTCCTCCGTCGGCGGAAAAACGGCGGTCGATCTCCCGGCAGGGAAGAACCTTGCGGGGGCGTTCTGGCAGCCGTCGCTCGTCTTGTGCGATACAGACGCGCTCCAAACGCTTCCGGAAGCCATCCGGCGTGACGGCTGCGCGGAGATCATCAAATACGGCGTGCTGGACGGCGAGACGCTTTTCTCCGCGCTGGAAAACTGCCTGCCGGATACGATATCGGAGGATATCCTGGCCCGCTGTGTGGAGATCAAGCGGGATGTCGTCGCCGCGGACGAATTTGATACCGGCGCGCGCCGCCTTTTGAATCTCGGCCATACCGCCGCGCACGCGGCAGAGCGTTTAAGCGATTACTCCCTCTCCCATGGCAGAGCCGTGGCGATGGGCCTTTGCGCCATGGCGCGTGCGTGCGCTGTGCGCAGACTCTGTTCAAAAAACGATGCTGCGCGCATCGAAGCACTGATAAAAAAATGCGGCCTTCCGACGGAGCTGCCGTTCACGGCAGAAGCGCTTGCGGAAGCTGCGCTTTCGGATAAAAAACGCGCGGGCTCAACGCTCCCCATCATCACCATCGAGGCTCTGGGGCACTGCACCGTGCGAAAGATCGATGCCTCCGACTATGCTGCATGGCTCATCCGGGGAGGCGCGCGATGAACTTTGTTATCTCTCCGGGTACGCGTACCGGCGCGGTGCATATCCCGGCTTCCAAATCGCAGGCGCACCGCCTGCTCATCTGCGCGGCACTTGGGAAAAATCCCGTGACCGTGCGCTGCGACGGCCTGAACACCGACATTCTTGCCACGATCGCGTGTCTCCGCGCGCTCGGCGCGAAGATCACTGAAGACAGCGGCGCGCTGCGCGTCGAACCGATCAAGGAGACGCCGGGCGGCCTTTGCGTTCTGCCCTGCGGCGAGAGCGGGTCAACGCTCCGCTTTCTGCTGCCTGTCGTCGGCGCGCTCGGCGCGAACGCAGTGTTCCTGCGTGAGGGACGGCTGCCGGAGCGCCCGCTTGAGCCGCTGTTGAGCGAGCTTGTCCGCGGCGGCATGGCATTCCGCTCCGAGGGAGAAAAGCTCTTCTGCGCCGGAAGGCTTGCGCCGGGGGCGTACACGCTCCCCGGGAACATCTCCTCGCAGTATATTTCCGCGCTGCTCTTCGCGCTGCCGCGTCTTGCCGGGGACAGCACGCTTTCCATCACCGGCGCAAGGGAGAGCGAGGGCTATATCGCCATGACCGAGAACGCCCTTGCACAAAGCGGCATCCGGCTATATAAAACCAATTCCGGGTATGATATCCCCGGCGGGCAGGTATATTCTCTGCCCGGCACGGTCGAGGTCGAGGGGGATTATTCCTCGGCGGCATTTTTCCTCTGCATGGGTGCGCTCTCGCGCGCCGGCATCACCGTTTCCGGCCTGCGCGCCGATTCCGCGCAGGGCGACCGCGCGGTGCTTGATATTCTCCGCGCCATGGGAGCCGTTGTGGAAGAGACGCCGTCGGGCATTACGGTGCGGCGCGGCGCGCTTTGCGGCACGGTCATCGACGCCGGGCCTGTCCCCGATCTCATCCCCGCGCTGTGCGCGCTGGCCGCGGCGGCGGAGGGGGAGACGCACGTGGCAAACGCCGCGCGGCTCCGGCTCAAGGAATCCGACCGGCTTGCCACTACGGCGGGAATGCTCTCCGCTCTCGGCGCGGATATCGAGGAGCTGCCGGAGGGACTGGTCGTCCGCGGCGGAGGTCTTCGCGGCGGCACGGTGAGCGCGCAGCACGACCACCGCATCGCGATGGCCGCGGCGGTGGCGGCGTGCTCCTGCGCGGAGACTGTCACGGTCGAGGGCTGGGAGTGCACAAACAAATCCTACCCGCGTTTTCGCGAGGATTTTAACGCATTGCAAAAGGAGGAAACGCCGTGAGCAGTCTCGGAAACGATTTTCGCATTACCATTTTCGGCGCTTCGCACGGCGAGGCCATCGGCGTCGTCATGGAAGGGCTGCCCGTGGGGTTCGCCATCGATATGGACGCGCTCTCCGCCTTTCTCGCGCGGCGTGCGCCGGGACGCGGCGCGTTTGCCACCGCGCGGCGCGAGAGCGATATGCCGCTCTTTCTCAGCGGCGTGAAAAACGGCGTCACCTGCGGCGGTGCGGTTACGGTGGTCATCCGCAACAGCGACGCGCACCCCGGCGACTATGACGCTCTGCGCAATACGCCGCGCCCCGGCCATGCGGACTTTGCCGCGCGCATGAAGGACGGCGACGCTGTCGATCTCTCCGGCGGCGGGCGCTTCTCCGGACGGCTCACCGCGCCGCTCTGCGTTGCGGGCGGCATCGCCATGCAGCTTCTGGAAGAGAAAAACATCCACATCGTTTCGCACATTGCCTCTATCGCCGGTATTGCCGACGAGGGCATTTTCCCGGCGTCTACGCTCGGCAAGAGCTTCCCAACGCTCAGTGAGGCGCGCGGCGAGGACATGCTCGCCGCTATTGCCAAAGCGCGCGCTGACGGCGACAGCGTCGGCGGCGTGGTGGAATGCGCGGTGCTTGGCCTGCCCGCGGGGCTTGGCGATGCGCTCTTTGACGGCGTGGAAAGCCGGCTCTCCGCCGCGCTCTTCGGCATCCCCGCCGTGAAGGGCGTGGAGTTTGGCGCGGGCTTTTCGGCGGCGGGGCTGCGCGGCAGCGAGAATAACGATGCCTTCGTATTGCGCGGCGGAAAGGTGACCACCGAAACGAACCGCTGCGGCGGCATCCTCGGAGGCATCACGACGGGGGCGCCGCTCGTGTTCCGCGCAGCGTTTAAGCCGACGCCGTCCATCGCGCGGCGGCAGCGCACCGTGGATCTTGCCGCGATGCGCGAAACGACCATCGAGATCGCCGGACGGCATGACCCCTGCATCGTGCCGCGCGCCGTTCCCTGCGTGGAAGCGGCGGCCGCAGTCGTACTATATGATATTCTTTGTTCGGAAAGAGGGAGAAAGCCATGAATATGGACGAACTGCGCGGCAGGATCGACGCGGTGGACGATGAGCTGCTGCGATGCTTTGCCGAGCGTATGGACATCGCCGGGGACATAGCCCGGTATAAGGCCGAGCGCGGCCTTCCGGTGCTCGACGAGCGGCGGGAGCGGGAAAAGCTTTACGCCGTGAGCGAAAAGGCGCCGGAGGAGCTGCAAAGCTACGCCGTATCGCTCTACTCGCTGCTTTTTGAGCTGAGCCGCAGCCGCCAGAACCGGTTGCTGCACAAGAAAAGCCTGCTCGCGGAGAGCATTCAAAGCGCGATCGAAAACACGCCGCCGCTTTTCCCGGAAAAGGCCGCCGTTGCCTGCCAGGGCGTGGAGGGCTCCAACTCCCAGCTCGCGTGCGAGCGGCTGTTCCGTCTGCCGAACGAGCTTTATTTCTCCAGCTTCGACGCGGTGTTCAACGCCATCGAAAAGGGCCTCTGCCGCTACGGTGTGCTGCCGATCGAAAACAGCACGGCGGGTTCTGTAAACGCCGTATACGATCTCATGATGCGCCACCATTTCCACATTGTCCGCTCGGTGCGCGTGAAGATCGACCATAACCTGCTCGCCCGGCCGGGCGCGAAGCTCTCCGGCATCCGCGAGATCTATTCGCACGAGCAGGCGCTCAGCCAGTGCGCGAAATTCCTCTCGTCTCTTCCGGGGGTGAAGGTCATCCCGTGCGAGAATACGGCGCTCGCAGCAAAGCTTGTTGCTGAGTCCGGGCGGGACGACGTGGCGGCGCTCTCCACCCGCGCATGCGAGCGGCTGTACGGTCTTGAATGTCTCGCTCCCTCCGTGCAGGACACGGCGAACAACTACACGCGCTTCATCTGCATCGCGCGCGATCTGGAGATCTATCCCGGCGCGAACCGGACGAGCCTCATGATGACGCTGCGCCACGAGCCCGGCTCGCTTTACAAGGTGCTCTCGCGCTTCTATGCGCTCGGCATCAACCTGAACAAGCTCGAAAGCCGCCCGCTCCCGGAGCGGAACTTTGAGTTCATGTTCTATTTCGATCTGGAAAACCCGGTGTACGACCCCGCGTTCCTTCAGCTCATGAGCGAGCTGGGCGATATCAGCGAGGAATGCACCTATCTTGGAAGCTATAGTGAGGTAATTTGACATGATGCATTGCGGACTTCTTGGACAAAAGCTCAGCCACAGCTATTCCCCGGCCATCCACTCCATGCTCGGCGATTATGAGTACAAGCTCTATGAGACCGAACCGGAGAACGTGGAATCCTTCCTGCGTAAGGGCGATTTTGACGCGCTGAACGTCACGATCCCCTACAAAAAGCGCGCTGCGGCGCTCTGCGACGAGCTTTCCGAAACGGCGCGTGCCATCGGCAGCGTCAATACGATCGTCCGCCGCGCCGACGGCAAGCTCTACGGCGACAACACGGACGTTTACGGCTTTGAAGAGCTGCTGCGCCGCGCGGTGTTTTCGCCGCGCGCCAAAAAGGTGCTCGTGCTCGGCAGCGGCGGCGCGTCCGCCGCGGTGGTGTATGCGCTCGAAAAGCAGCAGGCGCGCGAGATCGTTGTCGTCTCCCGCGAAGGGAAGGACAACTATTCCAACCTCTCCCGCCACACGGACGTCGAGCTCATCGTGAACACCACGCCGGTCGGCATGTACCCGCACAACGGCGAGGCGGTCATCGACCTGCTGCGCTTCCCGAACTGCCGTGCCGTCGTCGATCTCATCTATAACCCCGTGCGCACGGAGCTCCTGCTGCAGGCGGAAAAGCTCGGCATCCCGTATGCGAACGGCATGGTGATGCTCGCCGCGCAGGCCATCCGTTCGAGCGAGATCTTCACCGGCAAAAAGGCGCCGGACGGCGCGCTGGAGCACGCCATTGATCTTGTAAAGAGCAAGACGATGAACATCGTCCTCATCGGCATGCCCGGCTGCGGCAAGTCTGCCGTAGCGGAGGCGCTCGGCAAGGCGCTTGGCCGCGAGGTGCTCGATACGGACGCTTATATCGAGGAGCACACCGGCTATACGCCGGAGCAGATCATCACGATGCAGGGCGAATCTGCCTTCCGCATGCACGAGAGCGAAGCCGTGCGAGAGCTCGGCAGCGCCTTTGGCGCGATTGTTGCCACGGGCGGCGGCGCGGTGCTGCACGAGGAGAATTATGCGCCCCTCCACCAGAACGGCGTTATCTTCTGGCTGCGCCGCGATCTTGACAAGCTCGAGCGCGACGGCCGCCCGCTCTCCCGCGCGGGAAACCTCAACGCCATGTATGAAATGCGCGAAAAGCGCTATCTCCGCTTCGCGGATTATATCATCGACAATAACCGCGCACTGGAGGACACCGTGGAGGATATCCGCAAGGTGATCCTATGAAGCTCCTCGTCATCAACGGCCCCAATCTGAACCTTCTCGGCGTGCGTGAGCCGGAGCTGTACGGAAAAAAGGACTTCGCCGCGCTTCAAAGCTTCATCCGCGAGTCCTGCCGTGAGCTCGGCGCGGAGTGCGAGCTCTTCCAGTCCAACCACGAGGGCGCGATCGTCGACGCGATCCAGTCCGCCCTCGGGCGGATGGACGGCATCGTCATCAACCCCGCGGCATATACGCACACGAGCGTTGCCATTCTCGATGCGCTCAAAGCCGTGGCGCTCCCGGCGGTGGAGGTGCATCTCACCGATATTCAGGAGCGCGAGAGCTTCCGGCACGTGTCCTACGCGGGCATGGCGTGTGAAAAGACATTTGCCGGGCTGGGCTTTGAGGGCTACCGGAAAGCGGTCGAATATCTTGTGAACCGGGGGAAAAACGCATGATCCCATCCGAAGTATACGCGCTCGGCGCGTCCGGCAACCCCATTCGGGAGATCGCCGATTACGCCATGCGCCGCGCCGAAGAGGTCGGCGCGGAAAATGTTTACGATTTCAGCATCGGCTCGCCGAGCATTGCGCCGCCCGCAGCGGTGCAGGAAACGGCGCAGCACCTTATGAAGGAAATGTCCCCCACGCAGCTTCACGCCTACAGCCCCGATCAGGGGCTGCCGGAGGTGCGCAGGGCCGTGGCAGACTATCTGAACGGCGCGTTCTCCATGACGTACGCGCCGGAGGATATCTATATGACGAGCGGCGCCTCTGCGGGGCTCGCCATTGGCTGCCGCGCGCTGCTCTCACCGGGCGACGAGTGCATAACGCTCACGCCGTATTTCTCCGAATACCGCACCTATACCGAGGCGGCTGGCGGCGTCATGCGCGAGGTGCCCTCCGAGCCGGGGACGTTCCAGCTTGATTATGAGGCTTTTGCCGCGGCAGTGAATGAAAAAACGTGGCTCGTGATCTTAAATTCCCCGAACAACCCTTCCGGCGTCGTCCTGGGGGAGGAGAGCATAAAGAAGATCGCCGCGCTGCTCACCGAGCGCTCCGCGAAGTACGGCCATCCGATCTACATCCTTGCCGACGAGCCGTACCGCGATCTTGTCTACGACGGCGACGCCGTGCCGTACATCCCGGCCTATTATACCGATACGATCTACTGCTACTCGTTCAGCAAATCGCTCTCGCTGCCCGGCGAGCGCGTCGGCTACCTCGCTGTGCCGCCGGAGAGCAAGGATCGCGCCGCACTTCGTGCCGCCGTTTCGGGCGCGGGGCGGATGCTGGGGTATGTCTGCGCGCCTGTACTCTTCCAGCGCGTGTGCGCCGCGTGCCTCGGCCAGACGGGAGAGCTGCGCGAGTATAAGAAAAACCGCGATCTCATCTGCGAAGGCCTCACTTCGCTCGGCTTTTCCTGCGCAAAGCCGCAGGGAGCGTTCTATCTCTTCGTAAAATCTCCGGAGAATGATGCGCGTGCTTTCTGCAAAAAGGCGATGGCGCACGATCTCCTGCTCGTGCCGGGCGACGATTTCGCCTGCCCGGGCTACGCCCGCCTTGCCTACTGCGTACCGGAGGAGCGGCTGCGCCGCTCGCTGCCCGCCTTCGCCGCCCTCGCCGCGGAATACGGCCTGAAAGCCCAATAACCCGGAAAAAAGCCGCGCCTCCTGAAAAACGGAGGCGCGGTCAAGTTTTACCACCGCTTGGGGCGGCGGAGGGCGTCGATTTTGCGGTAACAGTCCTTGCAGAGCCGCCCGCTCTGATGGAGCGGGAGCGCCGCGCCGCAGCGCGCGCAGAAGCGGATATTGTTTTTGAGATTGTAAAGCAGGATCTGATTGATGCTCTCGGCGGCGTCCTCGCGCTTTTCGTAAAGCGCGTCGCGGTCGACCGGACAGCCGAATGCCTTGGAAAACGAAAAATAGAGATCGAGCATCCGGCAGTAGCGCTCAAGCTGCGGAAGCGTGGGCGAGTGCCCTTCGGGAAGATCCGGGCAGGAGAGCGGCTGCCTCTCCGAAAAGTCGCGCAGAAACGAGAAGAACAGCTCCAGCAGCTCCTCCTCCGTTTCGTCAAACGGGATATTCGCGCACCGCAGCTCCTGCTCGCGCGTGAGCGAAAAGCCCTCCTGCCGCACCTTGCCGATGAGCGTGATATACCGGCTGACATCGAGCTTCGCATACGGCGCAACGGTCGGCATTTTGTTCCATTCGGTCAGCACCTCTAAAAGATCGTGCTCCACCTGCAATACGAGCTCGGAAAACCCGGCCACAGCGGTCTCGAGCGGCGGCACGACTGCTTCCAGCCCCTCGCGGATGAAGTCCAGTTTCTCCGTTGCGCCGACATAGCCCCTGTCGTACATGCCGTAGCGCCCGGCGCGCCCGGCGATCTGCTGGATCTCAGCGGGCTTCAGGTCACGCCGCTCCACGCCGTCAAACTTGCGCGTATCAAGAAAGATCACGCGCCGGATGGGGAGATTGAGCCCCATGCCGATGGCGTCGGTCGAAACGACATACTGCATCCGCCCCTCAAGAAAGCCCTCCATTTGCCGCCGCCGCGTAGAGTAGGGGAGGGCACCATAGATGATGGCGGGCTCCTTGCCGTGCGCGCGAAGATCCTCGGCCACGGAGAGCACGCCGAGCTTCGAGAATGTGATGAGTGCGTCGCCGGGTTTTACGTCGTCAAAATCGATCTCCCGGCGCATGCACACGAGCGGCGTTTTGCGAAGATGCCGGACTTCCTCCCATGTGTCGCCGGTGCTTTCAATGATGCGGATCAGAAGATCGCGCGCCTCCGGCGCGGCGCAGAGATGCACTTCCGGCGCGAGAACGCCGAGAATGGCGCGCGTCCACGCAAAGCCGCGCTCCCTATCGGCGATCATCTGGCATTCGTCGATCACCGCCACGTCATACCGCGCGGAGAGATCGAGCTTTTCCGCCGTGGCGGCGACGTGGGTGTCCCCCTCGCGGCGATCCTCCTCCTCGCCGGTCGTGAGTGAGCAGGCCACGCCAAAATCGAGCAGCCGCTCCTGCGCTTCGAGCGCGAGCAGACGGAGCGGGGCGAGATATACGCCTGTTCTCGCCCGGCGGAGCTTTTCAAACCCGGCGTAGGTCTTGCCGGTATTCGTGCCGCCGATGTGGAGGATAAAATGACGCTGCATGGCGCGTGCCTCCGGGTATTCGTCCTTGGGGTTGAGCGCAACGAGGAGCTTCAAACTGGAACGGATGGCACGCGGGATATAAAAGACCGAGTAGAGATAGGAAAGCGGATGCTGCAAAAGCTCCTGCACAGGGAACGAGCCTTTTTCAAGAAGCCCCTCGACGTTTGCCTCCGGCTGCGCGGCAGAAAAGGCGGCGATATCCCGTGCACTGATCGCGAGCAGCGCCGCGGTATAGTGTGCCGCGAGCTTCCCCGCGAGAGGAGACGTGGTGTTCGCGCCAAGCCACGGCGCGGCGGTCACAAACCGGCGGAGCATTGCGCCGAGCGGTTCCGCACCGGTGCCAGCCTCAAGATGCAGAAAGTGCTCGATATAGCTGATGCTTTGTCCCGGACGCAGCCGTTTGGCAAAGCCGACCGCCGGGATCTGGCGGAGGAACGCCTCATGGTAACGCGAGGCGAGCGTGGCCTCGCGGCTCTCCGGCAGCGCGGCGGTGTCCCAAGCCTCCTGCAAAAACCGCGCCGCCGCGGCGAGCGCAGCGTCGGCCGGTACGTTTTCAATATTCTCCGTAGATGCTGCGCGCAGCGAACGGAAGCTCTCGCTCTGTTCGGCGCGTCGGATATCGTCCATATGCCAGGCACGCACGCGGCGCCCATTCCGGTAGAGACGCTGCGGCCTCGGCAGGAGAGAGGCGATCAGCTCCTCCGTCCAGCCGCGGCTTTTGAGCGTCCCCGCCGTCCATAATTTCGTATTTTTACTCACTTGCGTTGTTTCTCCTTAATCGTTCGGAAATACTATAACAGATTTTTTCGCGGCGGGCAAGCCGAGGGGCTTGACAGATGAAATGGATTGTGTATAATGAGCATACACAATAAATCATCCAACAGGGAGGAATGCGCGATGGAGCTTTTGTCCGTGCGCGATCTTTGCAAAACGTATCCGGGTTTTACGCTGGATCATGTCTCGTTCTCCTTGGAGAGCGGGTATATCATGGGATTCATTGGCCGAAACGGCGCGGGAAAGACGACAACGCTCAAAAGCATGCTCGGTCTCGTCCACCCGGACGGCGGCGCGGTGGAGATGTTCGGCATGGATCTCCGGGAGAATGAATCGGCCTGCCGCCAACAGCTCGGCATTGTGCTGGGCGACGCGCGGTATTATGGCTCCAAGCGCCTGCGTGACGTCGCGGCGGTCACGGCACGGTTCTACGAGCATTGGGACGACGCAGCGTACCGCGAGTATATGAAGCACTTCTCGCTCGACGAGACGAAGCGCGTGCGCGAGCTCTCCACCGGCATGTGGGTAAAGTTCACGCTGGCGCTCGCGCTCTCGCACGGGGCGCGCCTTCTCGTCCTCGACGAGCCGACGAGCGGGCTTGATCCCGTGAGCCGCGACGAGCTGCTGGATATCTTCCGCGACACGGTAGCGAACGGAGAGCGCAGCATTTTGTTCTCCACGCATATTATATCCGATCTTGAAAAGTGTGCCGATCTTATCACGTACATCCACAACGGGAAAATCCTCACGAGCACCGACCGCGACACCTTCACCGACACCTACCGCAAGGTGACCGGCAGCCGGGACGAGCTGACGGACGCGGTAAAAGAATGCGCCATCGGCCTTCGCGAGCAGAGCTTCGGCTTTGAAGCGATGATGAAAACGGAGGACGCCCTCGCGTCCGGTCTCACAGCGGAGCCCATCGGCATGGAGGACATCATGGTGCACATCGAAAGGGAGGGGAGAGAATGAAAAATCTGTTGTATAAGGAGTTCCGGCTTGCCATCTATCCGACGGTATACATCTTCTTTCTGCTCACGGCGCTGCTGCTCGTGCCGTCGTACCCCTATTATGTCAGCTTTTTCTATCTGATGCTCGGCGCGTTCCTCACGTTTAAGACGAACCGCGCCGAGAACGACATTTTTTATTCGGCGCTTCTGCCGGTGCGCAAGGGCGATGTTGTCCGCGCCCGCGTGCTCACCGTGGCGCTGCTGGAGCTTGCGAACATCGTCATCGCCATCCCGTTTGCGGTGATCTCCGCGAAAATCAACCCCGCGGGAGGAAATAACGCCGGCATCGAGCCGAACGTGGCGTTCTTCGGCCTGTCGTTTCTGATGTACGGCGGCTTCAACCTCATCTTTTTCCCGGTTTTCTATAAGACCGGACGGAGCGAGGGCAAGGCGTTCCTCTGGGGCGGTGTGTTTACGTTCCTCTATATCATCGTCGCCGAATCGCTCGCGCAGTATATCCCCTCGCCGGTCAGCGCGTATCTCGACACCGTGGAGAAGAGCGCGCAGCTCCGCCAGCTCCCGGTGCTGTTCGCCGGGATCATCCTCTGGGCGGTGTTTACACTGCTCTCGGCGAAGATCAGTGCCGAGCGGTTTGAAAAGGTGGATCTGTGAAGCTGACCGTGACGAATACATCGCCGCTGCCGCTCTACCGGCAGATGTATGACCAGCTCGCCGCGCAGATATTGCGCGGGGATATAATGCCCGGCGAGGTGCTCCCGCCGATTCGGACTGTGGCGCAGGAGCTGTCGGTCAGTCTCATTTCGGTGCGACGGGCCTGGGAAGAACTGGAGCGGGACGGATTTATCCACACCGCTGTCGGGCGCGGGACGTTTGCCGCCGCGCTTGGAGAGGCGGACAAGGCGGCCATGCGCCGCGCCATTTTAAAAGAAAAGCTCACCGACGCCGCGCAGTTCTGCGCGGCTGTCGGCGCGTCCGGAGAGGAAGCGGCGGCGCTGCTGCGCGAGCTGATGAAGGAGGAAAACGCATGAGCAAAAAACTGCTGCTGATCGCCACAGGAGGCACGATCGCCTCTCGTCCGGCGGAGGATGGGCTCACGCCGGAGATGACGAGCGAGGAGCTGCTGCAATGCATCCCCGAGGTGCGCGCTCTCTGCGAGATCGACACGGTGCAGCCCTTTAATCTGGACAGCACGAATATGCGCCCGCAAAACTGGGTCGAGCTTGCGAAGATCATCCGGGATAATTATGAAAACTACGACGGCTTCGTCATCACCCACGGCACCGACACGATGGCCTACGCCGCCGCAACGCTCTATTATCTCATCCAGAACAGCCCCAAACCGGTCGTCCTCACCGGCTCGCAGGTGTCCATCTACGCGCGCGACACCGATGCGCGGGAGAATCTGCGCAACGCGATCACGTATGCTGCCGACGACGACGCCTGCGGCATCCATCTTGTGTTCGATAACAAGGTCATCTGCGCCAACCGCGCGCAGAAAACGCGCACACGCAGCTTCAACGCCTTTTCGAGCATCGATTACCCGGAGGTGGCCGTTATCCGCGGCGGCGAGGTGCGCTACTATATCCGCGAGTCGTTCCCCGGCCCGGTGCGTTTTTATGAGGCGCTCGACAGCCGCGTCTGCGTCATCAAGCTCATCCCCGGTATGGCGCCCGGCATTCTGGACTACGTTGCCGAGCATGCCCACGCCGTCATCATCGAAAGCTTCGGCGTCGGCGGTGTGCCGTATTACGATAACGACGAGTTCACTGAAAAGATCGGCCATCTTCTGCGAAACCATGTGAAGGTCATCTTCACCACGCAGGTCTCCCACGAGGGGAGCGACATGGAGCTCTACCGCGTGGGTTTCCGCATCAAGAAAAAGTACGAGCTGCTCGAGGCCTATACCATGACGACCGAGGCGGTCGCTGCCAAGGTCGAATGGGCGCTCGCCAATGCCAAGGACGATGCGGAATTCCGCCAGCTCTTCCTCACCCCCGTCGGCAACGACCGGCTGTAAAAAACAAGGAACACATAAAACCGTCGCCCGGAGGCGTTGCCTCCGGGCGTTTCCCTTTTTTAAGAATACTCTTATAAGGCTTTTAGGATTTTGTTAAATATTTTCTTTCGGTTGAAATAGCGCCTCTCAGCATGTAAAATAGAAGCAGTAATTCTTTCCGGAGGGACGCCATGATCAGCCTTTGCAGCGATTGGGAATTCACCCGCGAGTGGAGCGCCGGCTTTGCCCGCGGCGAGGGACGTTTTCCGCGCGTCGATCTCCCGCACACGGCGGGGGAGGTGCCGCTGCACTACGCAAAGCCCGAGGACTATGCCGGCATTTGCGGCTACCGGCGGACGCTCTCCGTGCCGCTCGAATACCGCGGCAAGCGCCTCTTCCTGCAATTTGACGGCGCGGCGCATTATGCCGAGGTATATCTGAACGGCGAAAAGCTCGCCGCTCATGCCTGCGGCTACACGGCTTTCCGCGTGGAGATTACGTCCGCCGTGCGCTATGGCATGGAAAAGCGCCTGGCCGTGCGGCTCGATACAACGGAAAATCCCGCCGTGCCGCCGTTCGGCTTCGTGCTGGACTATCTCGCCTACGGCGGACTCTACCGCGAAGTCTGGCTCGATGTCCGCGGCACGGATGTCATTGAGGACGTCTTCGTTATGACGCCCTCGCTCGACCGCGCCGAGATCACGCTCACCGTATCCGGCAATCCCTCCCGCCGCCGCGTTACGCTGCTCGACGATACCGGCGCTGTCTGTGCTGTGGCAGAGGGTTACGATAATAAATATTATGTTAACTATCCGAATGCTCGCCCGTGGACGCTGGACGAGCCCAATCTTTATTCGATCCGCGCCGAGCTGCTTGACGAGAGCGGCGCGGTGACCGACGAAAGGACCGTCCGCTTCGGCTTTCGCACGGCGGAGTTTCGCCGCACGGGGTTTTATCTCAACGGCGAGCGCGTGTTCCTCCGCGGATTGAACCGCCACCAATGCTATCCCTACATGGGCTATGCCGCACCCGAGGCGCTCCAGCGTGAGGACGCGCGGATCCTCAAGGAGGAGCTTTGCTGCACGGCGGTGCGCACATCGCACTACCCGCAGAGCCAGCATTTCATCGATGCCTGCGACGAGCTGGGCCTGCTCGTTTTTACCGAGCTTCCCGGCTGGCAGCACATCGGCGATGCGGCGTGGAAGCGCCAGGCGGTCGAAAACGTGCGCGAGATGGTGACGCAGTACCGTAACCATCCGTCCATCGTCCTCTGGGGCGTGCGCATCAACGAAAGTCTGGACGATGATGCGTTTTACCGCGAAACAAATGCGCTCGCGCACTCGCTCGATCCCTCGCGCCAGACCTCCGGCGTACGCTATCTCGAAAGGAGCCATCTTTTGGAGGACGTGTATGCCTATAACGACTTCTCGCACGACGGCGCAGCGCCGGGAGCGAAGAAGCGCAGCGCCGTGACGCCGGATATGGATAAGCCCTATCTTATCTCCGAGTGCAACGGCCACATGTTCCCGACGAAATCCTTTGACCCGTGGGAAAAGCGGCAGGAGCACGCCCTGCGCCACGCGCGCGTGCAGAACGCCGCCGCGTCCGACGGCGAGATCTCCGGCTGCTTCGGCTGGGTGATGTTCGATTATCCGACGCACAAGGACTTCGGCTCCGGCGACCGCGTGTGCTATCACGGCGTGATGGACGCCTTCCGGAATCCCAAGCTCGCCGCGGCGCTCTATGCCAGTCAGGGAGACAAAACACCGGTGCTCGAAGTAGGCTCGCCGATGGACATCGGCGATTATCCCGCCGGAAACATCGGCGATATTTGGGCATTCACGAACGCCGAGGAAGTCGCGCTCTATAAAAACGACCAGTATGTTGCCACGTTCCGTACAAAGGACTGGGACGGGCTTCCGCATGGCCCGGTCGCGATCGATGACACGATCGGCGAGCTGCTCGAGACGCAGGAGCACTTCCCGCACGACAAAGCAAAACTGCTGCGAAAATGTCTCGTCTCTGCCGGAAAGAACGGCCTTGCCGGGATGCCGGTCGCAGACAAGGCGCGCATGGCGTGGGCGATGGCGCGCTACAAGCTCACCATGGACGACGGCGTTGCGCTCTTCGGCAAATACGTCGGCAACTGGGGCGGCGCGGCCACGCGCTGGCGCTTTGATGCCCGTACCGGCGGCGAGACCGTCGCGAGCGTGACGCGTGCTTCGGGCGCAGCGCTGCATATGGAAGTGCGTGTGAGCAAAACGGCGCTTTTCGAGGGCGACACGTGGGACGCTGCCGCGGTGCGCGTCCGCATTCTTGATGAGTTTGGCACCCCGGCCTCGTATGCACAGCTTCCGGTGCGCTTCACGCTTACCGGCGCGGCAGTGCTCATCGGCCCTGAGACCGTGACCGCCGAGGGCGGCATGACCGGCACCTATGTGCGCACCGCCGGCGAGAGCGGGGAAGCCGTTCTTCGCATTTCCGCCGCCGGCCTGCCGGAGGAAGAGGTGCGCTTTTCGATCCAAGCACAAAACGTCGAACAGGAGTGAAGGAATATGGAACTTCTATGGCGCGTGGAACTGGAAAACGGCGGGACCGTCACCGGCAGCACGCTGCTGCAGCCGGGCGAGAACCGCATCGTCTGTGAGCTGCCGGACGATACGCTCAAAAGCGTGACCGGCGCGATGCTCTGGGAGACAGAGCCCGAGGAGCGCATTTTTATCAACGGCTTTCAGAGCTGGACATATTCGCCGGAGTGTGGCGTGAACGATCATACGCTCTCCTTTGCAAGCCCGCTGGCGCGCTTCAAGCCGCTGGGGCTTGAGCGCTATGGCGATTACTATTTCACCGACTATCCGGAAACGCCGGGCGTTACGCACGGCGAGTCCTATGCCTACTGGCGGCGCGGTGAGTATTTCCGTCTGCTCGGCTCGCTCGACGAGACGAGCGGGTATACGCTTATCCGCTATGACGCCAACGCCGAAAAGCTCACGCTCTCGCGCGACTGCTGCGGCGTGCGCTGCAACGGGGCGTTCCATGTGTTTGATCTCTTCTATGCCGAGGGCACGGAAAACGAGGTCTACGACGGCTGGTTTGCCGCCATGGGTCTGCCGAAAAAGCCCGTAGAGCGCATCGCCGGGTATTCAAGCTGGTATAACCGTTACGCGGATATCAACGAGACATGCATCCTCTCCGATCTCTCCGGCTGCGCCGGGGTGCTCTCCGAGGGAGACGTATTCCAGATCGACGACGGCTGGGAGCCTGCCGTGGGCGACTGGCTCACAACGGACGCAAAGAAATTTCCGAAGGGGCTGCGCGGCACAGCAGACAAGATCCATGAAAAGGGCTTTCGCGCGGGGCTCTGGCTCTCGCCGTTCGTCTGCCAGAAGGATTCGGAGATCTTCCGGCGGCACAAGGATTGGCTGCTGCGCGTGGACGGAAAGCCGTGGTACTGCGGCATGAACTGGGGCGGCTTCTATGCGCTCGATTTTGACCATCCGCAGGCCGCGGCGTATCTGCGCGATGTGTTCCGCCGCGTATTCACCGACTGGGGCTTCGATCTCGTGAAGCTCGACTTTCTCTATGCCGCTGCGCCGGTCAATCTCCCGACGGAGAGCCGTGCCAAGCGCATGCACCGTGCCATGACCTTTTTGCGCGAGCTGTGCGGCGACCATCTTGTCATCGGCTGCGGCGTGCCGCTCATGCCTGCGTTCGGTCTTGTAGACTACTGCCGCATCGGCTGCGATGTCGGGCTCGACTGGGACGGCTCCTTTATTATGAAAATGGCGCACCGCGAGCGCATTTCCACAAAGCAGTCGCTCGAAAATACGCTTTTCCGCCGCGGTTTGAATGGGCGCGCGTTTGGGAACGATCCGGATGTGTTCTTCCTTCGCAGCGACAATCTCAAGCTCTCCGATACGCAGAAAACAATGCTCGCGCGCGCAGACGCTCTGCTCGGAAGCGTGTTCTTCACCTCCGACGACATGAGCGCCTACGACGAGGAGAAGCGCGAGACGTACCGCGAGCTGCGCCGGTTGCGGAGCGCTGAAAATGTGCGTGTCTGCATGGACGGCATGCCTCGCATTGAATATACGCTTGACGGCGAGAAGCAGCGCCTCGCGCTGCCATTCCTGCCGAGCGACACGCGATACTCATAAAGGAGGGATTCTTATGGAAGAAAAACGGGAAACGAATCCCCGCGTAAACTTTCTTATCAACATTGCATACTGGGCGGTGATCGTTGCAATCATTTTCCTGGTGTTCAAGTACCTCATCAACATAATGATGCCGATCTTCCTCGCGTTCATTTTCGCGGCGATCGTGCGTCC
>CAKTBC010000005.1 GCA_934533005.1 uncultured Oscillospiraceae bacterium
AGCCGAAACAAGTGAATGTGAAAGGAGACACAAAACATGAGACCCATCCAGAATGCGGGCGGCGAGGAGGTCATCCATGCCCGCAGCTACCCGGTGGCAAGCGCCACCGCGATCGTCGCCGGACAGGTGGTGCAGCTGAGCGCCGGTAAGGTCGTCCCGGCCATCGCTGCGCAGACCGGCGCGATCCTCGGCATTGCCGGGGAGGATCATCCCGGCACGGCGGATATGCTCAATCCGCGCGCAAACGGCGACGAGATCCTCGTCTGCGACAATCCGGGACTGATCTTTGAATGCCCCGTGCCGACGATCAAGGCCGAGAGCGGCAGCGCCACGACGATCGTGCCCGCTGCGGGCAGCATTGCTGCGGCTGCTGCGGACGACACCTACAACGCCGCGGTGCTCGTGCTCAAAAGCAAGGCCGCGGGCAGCACGAACACCGATGTGCCAGGTACGCGCCGCGCCGTGACGGACTACACCAAGAGCGGCACGGTGCTCACCGTGGAGACCGGCGGCACGGCCGCCGCCGGGGACGAGTATGAGCTCTACCCCGCGCTCGGCAGCGCCGTTTGTGCGCTCAACGACAAGGCCACCGCGCTTCTTGTGAGCGCGACCGGCGCTACGGCGGCGCGCTGCATCGGCCACGACTACGAGCGTCACACGATCCGCTGCATTGCTGCGGCGCACACGCTCGCCGCGAAATCTTAAAAACCAACAAATCAGAAAAGGAGAACCATGAATTATGAGCAGCAACTTTAAAAACTGGACGAGCGACAACTACGCGTTCGTCGGCAAGGCGTTCGACTTTGCTTACGCCGACCGCCTCAACAAGCTCTCGCCCGTTGTCGGCGAGGTGAACGCCAAGAGCATCGACTACGAGCTGACCGGCTCCGGCGGCTACGGCGAGGCGCCCCGCTACGACGGCGAGAATCTCAACGAGGGCAGCCTGAAGCGCGGCTTCAAGACGGTGATCACGCCGGTCGAGTACACGCTCTCCATCCCCGTCGGCTACAAGGAGGCCAAGGTGGACAAGATGGGCGAGACGAAAAAGGTCGGCACGAAGCTCGGCGACAGCATGGCGCTCACGGTGTATCTGCATGTGCTGCGTATGTTCGCCAACGCCTGGAACACCGACGGCAAGCACAACGGCGGCGACGGCGTAAGCTGGGCCAACGCTGCGCACCCGGTCGCTTCCCGCGGCTCCTCGGGCCGAACGTTCGTTGCCGATGCAGACGCCGGTACCTACTCCAACATCTCCACGGACGCTTTTTCCGTATCCGCCATCACGGCGGCGCAGGCTCGCGCCAACCGCTTCCTTACTCCTGACGGCATGCCGTTCCTGTGCGATTTTGACACCGTCCTGATCGCACCCGAGCTGGAGGAGAAGGCGAAGAAGATGTTCGGCGAGAATGCCCGCCTGATGCCCACCGCCGACCCCGAGAGCGCTTATAATGCCGCCAACCCCGTCTACGGCATGCGCTACATCGTCATGGGCGGCGGCGCGGACGGCTTCACGAGCAAGCAGTGGGCGGTGTGTGACCGCCGATTGATGAAGGAGCTCGTGAACATCGTTTACAACACGCGCCCGACGGTGATGCAGTCGCCGCAGGATAACCCGCTGAAGGATCTTTACACCGCGTATGCCGACTTCGGCGTTGGCTGGGGCGACGCAAGACAAATTATTTTCGGAAATCCCGGTTAAGGCGGGAAAAACCTCTCAGTCACGGCGCTGTGCGCCGCGCCAGCTCCCCTGGAAGGGGAGCCAAGATAGTTTTCTACAAACTCACTTGCCTCCCCTTTTAGGGGAGGTGGCAAAACCGCAGGTTTTGACGGAGAGGTTCGGGCGCAAACTCTGCGAGGCTTACTGTAGGGGCGGGGCTCTGCTCCGCCCTGTGGAAAAAGAAAGGAGAACAACATGAACGAACATACGAAAGACATTCTGATCCGCGCCGGAAAGACGTTCTGGCAGGCGGCGCTGGCGTATCTGCTGGCGGACGCCGCCGTGCTGCAGCAGGCGCTGACCGACTGGGGCACGGGCAAGCAGATCCTTCTCTCGCTCACCGTCGGCGCGGTGGCCGCGGGGTTCAGCGCCGTATATAACGGCATTGTCCGCCCGCGGCTGGGAGGGGAGTGACGGTTATGGATTCCAACTGCCAGAACCAGCCCTGCCATGAGCTCACGGAGCTCCAGAAGCGCTTTACCCGCTTTCAGGATGACACGGTGAAGCGCCTTGCCGCAGGGGACGTTTCGATGGCGACGATCAACACCAAGCTCAACTGGCTCATCGGCATCCTCTCCGGCATCGGCGCGGCGGTGCTCGCCGCCGTGCTGCGCATTCTCTATAACTGAAAGGAGACATCATGAAAAAGATCGATTCCGTCTGTACGCTCACGCTCGGCACGAGCGCGCAGACCGTCCGCGTGAGCGGACTTGCCTGCATGGTGCAGAACAACAGCGAATCTGCCAGCGTGTACATGAAGGAGCGCCGTGCCGACGGCGAGGACGCCACCGCCGATAACGGCTGGCGTCTCGCGCCCGGCGAGCGCACCGCGGTGCCGTTCACGGCGCTCGATCTCTCGCTCGTTGCCACCGCCGCCGGGACGGATGTGCGCGTGCTGCTGCTCGACGAGCTCTGAGAGGAGCGGCGCGCCATGACGCTGGGAGAAGCGAAAAACAAGGTATACATGCTCCTCGACGAGCACAGCGCGGGCGGCGAGGTGGAGCACGACGAGGACATCGAAAAGAAGATGACCGCCTTTTTTGACACCGCGCAGAAAACGCTCGCGCAGCTCCGGCGCATCGTGCGCGAGTATGTGCTGCCGTTCGAAGCGGGCAAGACCGCCTACGATATGCCGCCGGACTTTTCCGCGCCGTACCGCGTGTGGGCGGACGGGCGCATCACGCGCTCGCTCCGCTGGCGCGCCGGGAAGCTCCTTGTCCCGGAGGGGTACGCCGCCGAGGTGACGGTGGAGTATTTCGCCGTGCCGGAGACGATCCCGGAAAATGCGCCGGACAGCTACGAATTTGAGATTGCGGCGGAGGCCTGCGAGTGCATGCCGTACTACGTGGCGGCGCAGCAGCTTTTGCCCGATCTTGTGCTGGACTACGGCTCGATGCTCCAGATGTACGACCGCCTGACGGCACAGCTCTGCACCGCACCGCCTGGCGAGAACCGGCGCATTGCGCAGAGCGTTTTCCGGAGGTGAGACCATGGGAAAGAGACGCGGCGCGGGGATCACCCGCGCGCAGTACGCCGCCTTTCGCGGCGCGGACTTTTCGACCGACCCGTCGCTCGTGGACAGCTGCCGCAGCCCGCTGTGTACGAACATCGTATCCGACGCGGGCGGCACGCCGCGAAAGCGGCTCGGCTACCGCACGGTGCAGAATTTGGGGGACACGGTTTACGGGCTGTTCGGCGCGGAATTCGGCGGGACGCTCAAACGCCTTGCCCATGTCGGAACAAAGCTCTATGCCTGGGCGGACGATGGAACGCCCGCGGAGCTGCTCTCCGGCCTGCCCCGGCACAAGAGCCGGGCGGTTTTTCTCGCCGGGAAGCTCTGGATCGTCACCGGCGGCGGGTTTTATTCCTATGATGGGACGGAGGCAAAGCGCGTATCCGCCGAGGGAGCGTATGTCCCCACGACGACGATCACGCGCAGCCCCTCCGGCGGCGGTGTCTCCTACGAGGCGGTCAACCTGCTCACGCCGCGCCGGAAAAACGCCTTCCAGACGGACGGCAAGAGCGTGACATTCACGCTCGACGGCGAGATCGACGAGACCGGCACGGTGCGCGCCTGGGTCTGGGGCGAGGAGGTCACGGACTTCACGCTCGACCGCGCGGCGGGGACGATCACGTTTTCCGCCGCGCCCGCCGCGCCGGATGCGGGTGCGTCCGACGGGCTGGTCGTGGAATTTCCGCATACCGTGGAGGGGTACGCCGACCGGATCGACAAATGCACGGTCATCACGACGTACGGCGTCGGCTCCAACGACCGCGTAGTGCTCTCCGGCAATCCTGATTTTCCGAATTATGACTGGACGAGCGGACTGGACGATCCGACGTATATGCCCGATCTCGGCTACGCCGCCGTCGGCGGCGAGGCGACGCTGATCCGCGGCTACTGCCGCATCGGGAATTCGCTCGGCATCGTCAAGGCGGACGACGGGAGCGACAGCACCGTGTTTCTCCGCTCCGCCGCGCTCTCCGAGGACGGGGAGGCCGTGTTCACCCTGCAGCAGACGATCGCAGGCGTCGGCGCGATCGCGCCGGGGAGCTTTGCCTCGCTCTTTGATGATCCGCTCTTCCTCTCACGCTCCGGCGTTGCGGCGATCACGAGCAGCAGTCTGACCGGGGATAAGATCATCCAGAACCGCAGCTTGTATCTCAACGCGCAGCTCACCAACGAGCCATCTCTGCCGGAGGCGGAGGCCGCGGTGTGGCGGGGAATGTACCTGCTCGCGCTGCCGGAGGGACACGTTTATATCCTCAACGGCCGGCAGACCAAAACCTTCCGCAGCGCGTCGCTCGCCGATTTTGTGTACGAGGGGTTCTATTGGGAGAATGTCCCGGCGCTGTGCTGGTTCGTGAAGCACTCCGGCACGGAGGAGGAGCTGTATTTTGGCACGGCGGACGGCAGGATCTGCAAGTTCAACACGGATGTGGAGGACATGAGCCGCTACAGCGACGACGGCGCGGCGATCGCCGCGGTGTGGGCGACGAAGTACGACGATGACGGCACGCCCGCCATTCTCAAAACGCTTTTGAAGCGCGGCTGCTGCGTGACGATTCAGCCGTACACGCGCTCGAGCGCCGAGGTATACATCCGTGCCGACCGCACTGGCGGCCACGAAAAGAAGATCGCCGCCAAGCCCATGGACATTCTGGATTTTTCGGACATCGATTTTGAGCGCATCACGTTCAGCACGGACGAGAGCCCGCAGGAGATATTCCTCAACCGCAAGGTGAAGAACTACAAGCGTTTGCAGATCATCGTCCGCAACCGGGAGCCCAACGAGGGCTTCGGCATCTTCCAGATCACGAAGCACTATGTAACGGGCAATTATGCCAAGAGGTGAAGAAAATGAGCATACAGGAACAGAAGATAACGGAAGCCGCCGTGGCCACGAACGGCGTGCAGAGCCGGCCGGACAAACTGACCGGCACGGCGGCGCAGAACAAGAAGGTATTTGATAACCTTATCACGGCAGTGGTGAAAGAGCGCTTCAACGCGCTCCTCGACGAGCTGACGGGAACAGAAGCCGCAGCGCAGCTCGGCATTGCGACGATCCCCGGGTTTTCGGCGGAGAGCATTCAGGGTGCACTCGAAGAGATCATAACTGTGATGCAGGGCATCTCGCAGGGCAGCGTGGCAAATGGGAGCGTTACGCTCGCAAAGCTCGCCGCGGAGGTGACGGCCGCCGCCCTCGGCGGCGCGGCGGCGAGCCATACCCACGGCGCGGGAGACGTGAGCTCCGGTGTGCTGGACGCGGCGCGCATCCCGGTGCTGGACGGCACGAAGCTCGGCGCGGGGAGCGTGGGGACGGAGAAGCTGGCTCCGGCGGCGGTCACGGGCGAAAAGCTCGCGGCGCTCGCGGTGCTTCCGGCGCATCTCGCGCCGGGAGCGGTGACGGCACAGAAGCTTGCCGAAAAGGCGGTCACCCGCGAGAAAATGGCCATAGACGCTTTTACGCCCGCCGACAACGCGGGAACGCACAACGCGGTCTACCGCGGGAAGAACCTCGGCTCGGCGGTGACCGCTGCCCAATGGGCGGCGATTCAGGCCGGAACGTTTGAGGATCTTTTCATCGGCGACTACTGGACGATCAACGGCGTCAACTGGCGCATCGCGGCGTTTGACTACTACCTGAACGACCAGACCACCGAGCACCATACTGTCATTGTCCCTGACACAGATCTGTACGAAGCATCGATGAACGACACCAACACTACGGAGGGCGCGTATGTCAGCTCGAAGATGTATACCAGCGGGTTGAATCAGGCGAAGACTTTGGTAAACAATGCGTTTGGTGAAGATCACATTCTGTCGCATTACGCTTATCTAAAAAACGCTGCAACAGGCGGGTACGAGACCGGCGGCTCAGGCTATCAGGTCACGGTCGTCTTGATGACAGAACAGAATCTGTACGGCGGCAGCGTTTTTGCCAACCGCATGCAGGGCACGAACTACGCCTTTAACTACACCATTGACAACAGCCAGTTTCCGCTGTTTGCCTTCCGCCATGACTTGATTTCCAATAATCAGAAGTCCTGGCTGCGTGACGTTGCGAGAACGGTCAGTTTCAGTTGCACGTGGACGAACAACAATGCGTACAACGAAGGTGCTGCCGCCGTCCACGGCGTGCGCCCGTCGTTCTGCATCAAATAAAGGAGAGTGAGACAATGTACAAAATCACTTTGGCTGACGGCACGGAGCTGAATGGTCTCGTGCTCAACGGCAACAACTTTATCGCCGCCGCGGCGGTGGACGACGCCGTTTTCAAGGGCAACATGGCGAGCGTCACCATCACGAATCTCGAGGACGGCACCGCCGAGCAGATCGAGGACGGCGTCCTGCTGAGCAACATCGTCCGCGACGGCTGCTCGTGGCTCGTGCTCGGGCAGAAGTCTGCGGAGCAGAAGCGGCAGGAGACCATCGACAGTACCTTTACGGACTTGCAGATGGCTTTGGCCGAGGTCTATGAAATGATGATCGGAGGAATGAGCAATGGCTAAGATCTATGCTGCGCTGATACGGAAGGGATTGAAGACGCTCGAGGATGTACCTGCCCGGCTGCGGGCCGAGGTGGAAAGACTGTTGGAGGCGGACGTATGAACGGCATCGACATTTCCCAATGGCAGGGCGACATCAGCCTTGCGCCGTACCGAAACGGTTTCGTGATCATCCGCGGCGGGTTCTGGACGAGCGTTGACCCGTGGGCGGAGCGGAATATTGCCAAATGCGAGGCGCTCTCGATCCCGTGGGGCATCTACTGGTACAGCTACGCGCTCGACGAGACGCAGACCCGGCAGGAGGCGGAGGCCTGTCTCAAATTTCTCGGCGGACGAAAGCCGCGGCTCGGCGTGTGGTTCGATATGGAGGATGCCGATAACTACAAGGAGAAGAACGGCTTTCCGTCGGACACCGTTATCACCGCCATGTGCAGGGCGTTCTGCGCGGCCATGGCGGAAGCCGGGAACAAGACCGGCGTGTACGCCTCGCTGAGCTGGTTTGAGGAGCACATCGGCGAGACGGGATACGATAAGTGGATCGCTGCATGGGGCGCGAACGACGGGGTGAATTACCCTGATCTCCGCGCGAAGTGCGTCATGCATCAGTACCGGGGGAGCCCGCTGGATCTTGACGTTATGTATGTGCCGCTTTCGTACTTCGAGGAAGGAACGAAGCGGGAGGAGCAGAGCCCCTCCCCTACGGAAAAAGAAGGGATGACCGTGAGCATCGCGGCGATGGCGCAGGAGGTGCTTGACGGGAAGTGGGGCAACGGGGAAGAGCGAAAGCAGAAGCTCGGCGCGTGGTTTTACGATCTCGTGCAGGGCGAAGTGAACCGAATTCTGGGGGTGTGAGATGAAATTACGAAAGAAACAGCCGCAGCCGGAGACCGTTTCCGGCTACGATTATTCCGACCGGGAGGCACGCGAGCGGACGGTATACGCGCTTTTCCAGCGCGCCAAAAACGCCCGCACCGCCGTGGAGATCGAGTGGGAGAAGTGCAACGACTATTATAACGGCATCCACGATGTGACGCGTTCTCTCACCGAGTTCTGCCGGGAAAACGATATCCCGTGGCTCCCGGCGAGCATTCCCGATCCCTATATCCTCGTGGAGAGCCAGATCGAGCCGACCGTGCCGCAGCCGGAATTTCGCGGGCGCGATGACGATCTTGACAGCGCCATGGCCAAGCGGCGTGAATTCGCCGTGCGGTACATCGCCGAGAACAACCGCCTCTCCGATATGAACACGCGCAATGAGCGCCGCCTTTTGAAGCTCGGCGACGCCTTCTGGAAGGCGTACTGGGACGAGGATATGCGCTGCGGCGAGGCACAGGGCGATATCCGCGTGAGCGATATCCCCGTGGAAGCGGTGTTTCCCGACCCCGCGGTGCGCGGCGGCAGCGTGCAGGACGGACAGTATCTCGACTACGTTTACCGCATCCACAAGGTGCGCTTCGCGCAGGTGTTCCGCGCCGATCTCGAAGCGCTCGGCATCACGGCGGAGGAAGCGCTCGGCGAGGATTATGTGCCGCGCAGCGCAATCTTTGATATGACGAGCGCGCTGAGCGACACGGACGACACCGTGCAGGTGCTCGAGCACTGGTTCCGCCAGCCGGTCGAAACGACCGTAAACGGCGAGACGATCCCCGCCGGGGCGGTGGCGTGCTCCGTTCAGGCGGGCGGACACGAGCTGCGGTATATCCCCCATTACTGGCGGCGCACGGGCGCGCAGAATACGCTCTTTCCGTTTGTGCATTACTGGCGCATTCAGGACGAAAACCAATTCTGGAACAAAAGCGAGCTCACGCCGGTGCTTGATCTCGTGGACGCGGCCGACCGCAAGCTTGCCGCGGCGCTTTTGAACGACAGCTTCCTTTCCAACGACATCCTGCTCGTGGAGGACGGCGCTCTCGCTGACGGCGAGGAGCTGACGAACGAGCCGGGCGCGATCGTGCATCTTAAGCAGGGACGCATGGGCGCGGTGCAGCGTCTCGGCGGATTGCAGAGCGTCGGCAAGGCGGCGATGGATATCACCTGGTTCAAGGAGCAGATCGAGCGCGCCAGCCGCAGCTACGATACCGGCACCGGCAAGGAGACGGCGCGCGTCACGACCGCTTTGGGGCTTTCCATGCTCCGCGCCGACGGGCGCGAGCAGTCGGACATCAAGCGCGCCGACCGCAACGCCGGGTTTGAGCGGCTCTACGAGCTGCTCGACTGGCTCTCACTGGAATTTTTCGACGATGACCGGATGCTCTATCTCGGCGCGCCGGAGGGGAAGAGCGCGCCGGGGCAGCGCATGATCTACAACAGCGCCGACTTTGCCCGCACGCTGCCGGAAGTCCGCTCTCTCACGGGCGAAGTGGTGCGGCCGCTCCGGGAGTTTTTCCCGCGGGTGGATATCACCGTGCAGGCCGCTGACGGTGCGCGGCGCGACCGGCAGACGACGCTGCAGGCGCTCGACAGTCTGACACGCGCGAATATCACGGCGGAAAACTGGCGCATTTTTGCCGCTGAGCTCGAAATTCTCGATATTCCTGACCGGCAGGAGATCGTTGGGGAGTGGGAGCGGAGATTTGAGACCCCCGCAGAAAATACGACCCCTCCGCAGACACCGGCGGCAGGTCAAGGGAGCCTTGAGAGCGGAGAGGCGGTGACACTTGCATGAAGTGCCCGTACTGCGGCATTGAAATGCTGCGCAAGACTGCGGCGCAATGGGTGTGCCGCAATCCGAAATGCATCAAATACGATAAGGAGAAGAAAAAATGAAGATCAAACGCTTTGACGATCTGAAACCGAAGACCCTTTCCGACACGCTCCCGGACGGATCGCGCAAAAAGAAAAAAAACGAGGGCTCGCCGACGTGGAAGGGCGGCTCTGCCGCGGAGAGCACCGCGGGCGGCGGGAACGGCTCGGGGAGCGCCGGAACGGCGTGGAGCGGCCCGAGCTACAGCGAGATCATGCAGAAATACTACGCCGGACAGTATGCCGACGCGCTCGCCGGAAATAAACGCACCGCCGAGGCCGAGGCGGACGCCGCCGAGCGCGACGCGCAGGATGCGCTCGATCGCATCCGCGGCGGCTATAAGAGCACCGACCGCCAGCTCTACCGCGAGTATATGGAGAGCACGCGCACGCTGCCGCAGCGTCTCGCCGCACAGGGCATCACCGGGGGGCTTACGGAATCCTCGCAGGTACGTCTTGCCAACTCCTACGGCGAGGGGCTTGCCGAAAACGAGAGAGCGCGCCTTGCCGAAGAGGCGCAGACGTACTCCGCGCGCGACGCGCGTCTCGCTGCGGCAAAGGCCGAGCAGGAGCGCGCCGACGCCGCGGCGAAGAAGACGCACGGCGAAAGTCTTGCCAAACTCTGGCAGGAGGTGGAAAAGCAGCGCCGCGAGGATGCCGCCAAGGCCGCCGCGCTCCTGGCCGCGGCGGGCGACTACTCCGGCTACGTCGGCATGGGGCTCACGCAGGAGCAGGCTGACTATCTCGCCGAGATCTGGATGGGGCGAAACGGCAAGGTGGCGCCGGTGCGCCGCGCGTGGAACGGCGGGAATGCTTCCGCCTCCGGCTCTTCGGGCTCGGCGCTTGCCGACACGCTCTCCGAATCGCTTCTTCTCAATGCCGAGCGCGGCACGGACGCCGCCGTGGAGTATATCGCCTCGCGTCTCGCCTCCGGCGATATCCAGAGCGACGAGGCGGAGGAAATCTGGAAGCTGCTCCGCGGCGCATGAGGCATTTAATTTTTAAATTATTCCTTGACAGAAGAGAATAATTGCGCTAATATCATAATGGCGGGGAAGTTGGGCTTTCAACAACGACCACCATCTCCGACCTTCGCCTGCCCAGCACAGCAGCGCGAAGAGCCAATACTTTTCTCCTCGGAGGATCGACCCCAACAGGGCGGGGGCGATCCTCCTTTCTGTTAATCCTTCAAACGGGAGACCTGTGAACAGGTCTCCCGTTTGAGAGGATAGCGGCCCGCCGCAGCGCACTCGCTCCGAGAGCACGCTTGCGGGCCGAGAGGTATTTTCTCCGACGTACATACCGCCGGCAAAAATGATTAAAATTCTATTTGCGTCTGCGGACGCAGACTCTTCGAGGCTTCCGGGAAGCCGGTTTCTGCTGGAAAACAATGAAAAATTAAGGAAAATCTCTTTTCATATACGATCGACTGTGGTATAATACCGCGCTGGATTTGAATCGGATTTACATTTGGAGATGGATATTATGGAATTACGCAATATCGCAATCATTGCCCACGTTGACCACGGCAAGACGACGCTCGTGGACGAAATGCTCAAGCAGTCGGGCGTGTACCGCGAAAATCAGGAAGTCGTCGAGCGCGTGATGGACTCCGGCGATCTCGAGCGCGAGCGCGGCATCACCATTCTCGCGAAGAACACCGCCGTCACCTATAAGGGCGTCAAGATCAACATCGTCGACACGCCGGGCCACGCCGACTTCGGCGGCGAGGTGGAGCGCGTGCTCAAAATGGTCAATGGCGTCATCCTGCTCGTGGACGCCGCCGAAGGCCCCATGCCGCAGACCCGCTTCGTGCTTGGCCGCGCGCTGGAGCTCGGCCACCGCGTGATCGTCGTCGTCAACAAGATCGACCGCCCCGACCAGCGCGTGCACGAGGTCGTGGACGAGGTGCTGGAGCTGCTGATGGATCTGAACGCCACGGACGAGCAGCTCGACTCCCCGATGCTCTTCTGCTCGGGCCGCCAGGGCACGGCGTCCTATTCGCCGGACGTGCCGGGCACCGATTTGCAGCCCCTCTTCGACACGATCCTCGAGTATATCCCCGAACCGGCGCAGGATACCGCCGCGCCCTTCCAGATGCTCGTTTCCTCGCTCGACTATAATGAGTTCGTCGGCCGCATCGCCATCGGGCGCATTGAGCGCGGAACGATCCGCCAGAACGAGGAAATCGCCGTTTGCAACTACCATTCGCCGGATGCCGTGCCCCGCAAGGCGAAGGCCGTCTCGCTCTATGAGTTCAGCGGCTTGGCCAAGGTTCCCGTGACGGAAGCCACGGCGGGCAACATCATCGCCATGAGCGGCATCGGCGATGTCACCATCGGCGACACGATCTGCGCCGTCGGCACGCCGGAGCCACTGCCGTTTGTGAAGATCTCTGCGCCGACGATGGAAATGACGTTCTCCGTCAACAACTCCCCCTTCGCCGGACGCGAGGGTAAGTTTGTCACGAGCCGCCAGATCCGCGACCGTCTCTACCGCGAAACGCTCAAGGATGTCTCCCTGCGCGTCACGGACGTCGAGGGCAGCACCGACAGCTTCAATGTTGCCGGACGCGGCGAAATGTCGCTCTCGATCCTCATCGAGACGATGCGCCGCGAAGGCTATGAGTTCCAGGTATCGCCCCCGCGCGTGCTCATGCAGCGCGACGAGAAGGGCAATCTCCTCGAGCCGATGGAAGAGCTTGTGGCGGATGTGCCGCAGGAGTACGTCGGCTCGGTCATCGAAAAGCTCGGCACGCGCAAGGCCGAACTCAAAGAGATGACCCCCGTGGGCGCGCGCATGCGCCTCATCTTCCTCGTGCCGAGCCGCGGCCTCTTCGGCTACCGGAACGAATTTCTCACCGACACCCACGGCGAGGGCATCATGGCCTCCGTGTTCGACAGCTACGCCCCCTATAAGGGCGAGGTCACGCGCCGCTCGACCGGCTCTCTCATCGCGTGGGAGCAGGGCGAGGCCGTCGCCTACGGCATCTGGAACGCGCAGGAGCGCGGCGTCATGTTCATCACGCCCGGCACGCCGGTCTACGGCGGCATGATCGTCGGCGTCAGCCCCAAGCAGGAGGACATCCCGGTGAACGTCTGCCGCACGAAGCATCTCACCAATACCCGCGCCTCTGGCTCGGACGAAGCGCTGCGGCTCATCCCGCCGCGCCAGATGTCGCTCGAGCAGTGCATGGAGTTCCTCGCGGACGACGAGCTTCTCGAAGTTACGCCCAAGAACCTCCGCCTGCGTAAGCGCATTCTCGACCACAGCCAGCGCATGAAGAACATCCACGGCAAAAAGTAATTGAAAAACGCAGAAGGCGGGCGGCTCCAAAAATTGGAGCCGCCCGCCGTTTTTTATTCCGCACCGCTGCTGAGACGATTCATCCAGCTCCGGCGGCGAAACACCCATAGAGATACGGCGAGGCGAAAGCCCTCTTCCAGCGATAAAATGAAATACACGTAAGGGATCGAAAGCTTCCAGACAAAGGCGCTCAAAAGACCGAGCGGTACGCCAAGGCACCACGTGCCGGCCATGTCGATGGCCATGATATACTTCGTCCGCCCGCCGCTGCGGAGAATCCCGCCGCCGAGGATCATATTGAGCACCTTGCACGGCGCGATGATCGCATACGCGAGCAGGATCTGCCGCGTCATCGCCTTCACCGCACCGTCCATCCGGTAGATATCCACGTAAGGCTCGCGGAGCAGTACCACCGCGGCGGAGAGCAGAAGCGCCCCCGCGGCGCCGTAGACGAGCAGCCGTTCGCCCGAGCGGTACGCCTCCTCGCGCTCGCCGCGCCCGAGCTGCTTTCCGACGATCACGCCCGCCGCCTGCGAAAGACCGCAGAGCGCGCCGATCACCAGCCCCTGCACGGGATTGATGAGCGTCATGGCGGCGCTCGCGCCGGTGCCCATGTGGCCGTAGATGGCGGCATAGACGTTCTCGCCGAGGCTCCAGCTCCCCTCGCAGAGAAGCAGGGGCAGCAGCATGGCGAGATAGGCGCGCCAGCTCCATCGCGCCGCGCCGCCGTCTCCGGCCTTCGGAACGGGGTGGCAGCGGGAGACCATGAGCAGCATTCCAAGGACGTTGACGCATTGGGAAACGACCGTCGCGGCTGCCGCGCCCGTTACTCCGAGCGCGGGAAAGCCGAGCTTTCCGAAAATGAGAATATAGTTGAGACCGGTGTTGAGCAGCGCAGAGAAAATGCTCGCGTACAGCGGCAGCCGCGGCCTTTCCGCGCAGCGAAACGCGGCGGAAAGGAGCGTTGCCCCGGCCACGGGGAGAAATGTGGCGGAGATGTACCGGAGATATTCCGCCGCGGCCTGCCGGGTCGCGGCGTCTTTGGTATAGGCGCGCATGACCGTTTCGGGAAAGAGCGCACAAACGACGGAGAAGAGCCCGGCGATAACGGCGGCGAGCGCGAGATTCGTGAAAAAGCTTCGCCGGACTTCCGCGCTCTTTTCCTGCCCGAGATACTGGGAAATCATGATCCCGGCCACGGCGGCGACGGCGGAGACAATGACCGAATAGATCGATGTGAATTTTCCCGCCAACCCGACGCCCGCTACGGAAACTTCGCCGAGCTGCCCGATCATGATCTGATCGACCATGCCGAAAGACGATTGCAGCATCGATTGCAGCGCCACGGGGATCGCGAGCGCGCATACGGTTTGAAAGAAAGTTTGCTGCCTCTTCATAACGCACCTCCCGGATTTCTCCTTTATTGTAGGTTCCGGGAAGGGAAGTTGCAAAGGTTAAACGCATAACCACACACAAAATAAAAGAGGTGCTTTTGTGCGGTTTTACCGTTTGCGCTCAGCGGTGCTTTTCCGTACTATCAGCGAGACGGGCAGCGTAATCTCCGTCTCGACGGCGTGTCCTTCTTTGAGCTCTCGCAGCGCTTCCACGGCGAGCTTCGCGCGCAGCGCACCGTCCTGCCGTACGGTGGTGAGAGCCGGGCGGAGCATTTCGCACACGGGCGTATCGTCAAACCCCGCAACGGAAATATCCTCCGGCACGGAAAGACCCTCCTCCGCGAGAAAGCCGAGGAGATCAACGGCGTAAGCGTCAGACACGGCAAAAACCGCCGTCGCGCGCCGGAACATCTCCAGATTTTTCCGGTAAAACGTCCACCGCTCGGCCTTTTGCATGGGGACGATAAGCTGCTCGGCGCGCCCGGGCGCAAAGCCGCGGCGAAACCCTGCCATGCGGTCGCGGTCAATGCCGATATCATTATCCGAAAGGCAGAGGGCGGTTTCGTGACCCAGCGCGCGGAAATGCTGCCCGACCTGATATCCGCCGTTAAAGTTATCGATGGTGAGATTCAAAAACCGCCGCGGCGTGCGGCAGATGCCATCGTACACCGCAAAGGGGATGCGCATCCGGCGGCGGAGAAGCGCATAGTCCTGCTCGCAAAAGCCGATCACAACGATGCCGTCCATGTTCCACATGGAGGCGAACTGCACGATCTCCTCCGCGCTCGCAGCTCTCTTCACCATCATGAACTGACCGCTGCGCTCAATCTCCGCGGAGAGAGCGTTCAGCGAGGAGGCAATGAAAAAATCGTCGAGCGTGTGGCCTTCGTACTTCGGGTGGTCGTTGACAAAAACGCCGAGGATTTTGGAGCTGTTTTGGGCGAGCAGGATGCCCGCCATGCTGGGAATGTACTGCCGCTCCTCTAAAAGCGCCGTTACGCGCTCTGCCGTCTCCGTCGAGACCTTGTTCGTTTTGCCGTGGATCACGTTGGAAACGGTCGCCGTGCTCAGCCCCAGCTCCTCGGCAATATCGCAGATCCGCACGCGCTCCGCCATGGCTTTTCCTCCGATCGGTGTATAAACTGATGGTTCTATTTTATGGATTTGCGGGCGATAAGTCAAAGGAAATCCGCGCTTTTTTGCTCGGCAGGGGCGGGAAGCGTTGCGCTTTGGCGGCGGCTTTGCTATAGTAGTATAAAGAATAGTAAGCAACTTGACGGGGAAGGACTTCAATGAACGGCAGCTATTTTCTTTTGACCAACCTCCTGTCGGAGGATGAGAAGCGCGTGATCACGGGCATTGCCGCGCACATCGAGCGCGGGGAAAAGCGTGTCGGCATCCAGCAGATCGCGAGCGAAAACTTTCTCTCTGCTGCGACGATCGTGAAAATGTGCAAGCGCCTCGGCTTTGACGGCTACAGCGAGCTTTACTACTATCTCAGCCGCCAGATGGATCGCCGCGAGCGCAGCGCGGAAAATCTTAAAACGCTCGTGGACAACTATTCCGAAAAGCTTGTGAACGACTTCTGCGCGCTGCTGGACGCTTCGCGTTCGGCGAAAATGTTTACGACCGGCGAGGGCTTTTCGAACATCGTCGGCGCCTACATCGCGCAGCGGCTCTCCATCTGCGGCTTCATGGTGTATAATAACGTCCATTTTTACGATCATATGCTCTTCTGCACCGCGCACAATCTCACCGACGAGGACGCCGCGCCGAGCGTTATGTTTGCCGTGAGTCAGAGCGGGGAGACGGAGCCGGTGCTCAACGACGTGCGCCACGCGCGGCAGAACGGCCACAAGATCGTGACGTTCACCAAGCGCGCCGATTCCGCGCTCGCGCGGCTGTCCGATCTCGTGGTTGTGGTGGACGGCTCGAAGCAGACGCTTGCCGGGAGCCTCCCGAACCCCTTTTTCGGTCATGTGATCCTCGCCTTTGAAGAACTGGTGGCCTATTATTTCGAGCGGGACGACGCAAAGAACTAACATTTTTACTGAATCGGAAAATTTTTCTTTCCCGAGGTGTGCTATACTCGTTTTGGAGCATGGCGCACCTTTTGGTTTGCCGAGTGCCCGAGAAAAAGAAGAGTATTATCGGAGGAAAAATGATGAAAAAGATTTTTGCGCTCCTGCTGGCGGTCGTCATGACGCTCGGCCTGCTGGCCGGCTGCGGCACCACCGCCGAGACCCCGGCTGCCACCGAGGCTCCCGCCGTGGAAGAGCCCGCCACCACCGAACCCACCGCGAAGAAGATCGACACCCTGAAGGTCGCTTTCGTCCCGTCCCGCGAGCCGCAGGAGATCATCACCGTTACCGAGCCTCTCAAGGAGATGCTCAAGGAAGAGCTTGCCACGCTCGGCTACGAAGTCGGCGAAGTGGAGATCTCCGTCGGCACGACGTATGAAGCGGTCGGCGAAGGTCTCGAAGCCGGCACGATCGACGTCGGCCTCATCCCCGGCGGCACCTACGTCCTCTATGATGACGGCGCCGAGGTCATTCTCACCGCCACCCGCGACGGTCTGAGCAAGGACTCCGACAACGCGAAGGACTGGAACGACGGCCAGCCCACTGAGGCCTCCGACAAGCAGGTCGTTTCCTACCGCGCTCTGTTCATCGCCGGCCCGTCCGAAAAGGGCAAGGAACTGCAGGACAAGGTCAACGCCGGTGAAGAGCTCACCTGGGAAGACCTCGACGGCGCCAACTGGAGCGTCATGGGCACCTCCTCTCCCGCGGGCTACATTTACCCCGCTCTCTGGCTGCAGGATCACTACGGCAAGGGCATCTCGGATCTCTCCAGCGCCGTGCAGTCTGACTCCTACGCCAGCGCGTTCGCCCGCCTCGCTTCCGGCCAGGTCGACGTTCTCGTGACCTATGCCGACGCCCGCCGCGACTATGCCGAGCGCTGGAACAGCGAGTTCGGCCGTGAAGGCTCCATCTGGGAGGAGACCGGCGTCATCGGCGTCACCGCCCCCATCTACAACGACACCATCTCCGTGAGCAAGAACTCGCCCATCATGGATGCCGACCTGATCGCCGCGCTGCAGCAGGCGTTCATCAACATCGGCAACACCGATGCTGGCAAGCAGGTCATCGCCATCTACAGCCACAACGGCTACCAGGTCGCGCAGTCCTCTGACTACGACAACGAACGCGCCGCGCAGAAGCTCATCCAGGAGCTCTCCGCCGCCAACTGAGACACTTTCCCAACTGCGGGGAGGACGGCACAGCATCAAACCTTCCGCTGTGCTGCCCTCCCCGCGCGCCATATAAGAAAGAGGAGTCCGTATGATTGTATTTGACCACGTTTCCAAGGTTTATCCCAACGGCACGGTCGGGCTGGACGATGTTGATCTCACGATCGCCGACGGCGAGTTCGTCGCCATCATCGGCCGCTCCGGCGCGGGCAAGTCTACGCTGCTGCGCTCCGTGAACCGGATGCACCGGATCACCTCCGGCACGCTCACGGTGAACGGCACGGATGTTAGCTCGCTCTCCGGCAAGAGCCTGCGGCGCTTCCGCCGCGGCATCGGCATGGTGTTCCAGTCGTTCAACCTCGTGACGCGCACGAGCGTCATCCAGAACGTTCTGGCCGCGTGCGTGCCGGATATGCCGTTCTGGCGCGTGCTGCTCGGCGCGTTCCGGAAATCGGATAAGATCAAGGCGCTGGAATCGCTCGACAAGGTCGGCATTCTCGACAAGGCATATATGCGCGCCGACCAGCTCTCCGGCGGCCAGCAGCAGCGTGTGGCGCTCGCGCGCACGCTCACGCAGGATCCGAAGATCATCCTGGCCGACGAACCGGTCGCAGCGCTCGATCCCGTCACTGCCAAGCAAGTCATGCAGGACTTCGTGCATATCAATAAGGACATGGGCATCACGATCTTGCTGAACATCCACCACGTGGAGCTGGCGCTCGAGTATGCCGACCGCATCATCGGCATCCGCGCGGGCAAGATCGTCTATGACGGCCCGTCCGCCAACGTCGATAAGGACGTGCTCGCCGCGATCTACGGCGAGGACGAAACGGAGGAGCCGGCATGAGCCTCTACGACCGCGTGTTCAAGCCCCGCACCTACACGCTCTCCGACGGAACGGTCGTGAAGGAAAAGCGCAGCCGCGCGCCGATCGTCATTCTCATCGTTTTGGTGCTCGGTGCGATCTCCGTGCGCGTGACGGGGTTTGATTTTGCCGTGCTCGTAAAGCGCGGCAGCAAGTTCTTTGATATCCTCAAGGCCATGTTCCCGCCGAACACCGCCTACCTCTCCAAAATCTGGACGCCGCTGTGGGATACGATCAAAATGTCGTTCCTCGGCTCGTTCATCGGTGCGGTGCTGGCCATCCCGTTTGCCATCGCCGCGGCAAGCAACATTGTGACGAACCGCGTCGTTGTATTCATCGTGCGGCTCTTCCTGAGCCTCGTCCGCACGCTGCCGACGCTCGTGTGTGCTCTGATCGCCACCTACATCTTTGGTCTCGGCACGATGGCCGGCACGTGCGCCATTGCCGTTTTCACGTTTGCCTATGTCGGCAAGCAGCTCTTTGAGATCATCGAAACGGTCGATATGGGGCCGTATGAGGCAATGGAGGCGCTCGGCGCAACGCGTCTGCAGGCCTTCACGACCGCCGTGTTCCCGCAGGTGCTGCCGACGTATCTTTCCGTTTCCCTCTTCTGTCTGGAGGGCAATGTGCGCTATGCGTCCATCCTCGGCTACGTGGGCGCGGGCGGTCTTGGCCTTATCATGAACGAGAAGATCGGCTGGCGCGAGTACGACAGCCTCGGCATGATCCTCATCGTTCTTTTCGTGACCGTCATCGTCATTGAGGCGCTCAGCCACTGGCTGCGCAAGCGCCTGACCTGAGGGGGGACGAGCTATGGACAAGAAAATACTCAAGGCCTACGAATCCGCGCCGAAAACGTGGGTTTGGCAGCTTCTGGCGGCGTTTATCGTCGCATGTCTGCTCGCATGGTCGGGCAGCGCTGTCCGCGTGAGCAACCCCACCGGCAACGGTCTTGCCGTGGCGGGGAACATCCTCTCCGGCATTTTCCATCCGTCGGGAAAGCTTCTCTTTACGCTCGGCACGAACGGCGTGCCGTATCTGCTGCTCGAAACGTTCTGCATCGCGTTTCTCGGCACGATCGTCGGCGCCGTCATCTCGCTGCCGCTGGCGTTTCTTTCGGCGAGCAATCTCGTGCCGAAGCCGGTCGCGCTCATTGGGCGCACCGTGATCGCCGCCATCCGCACGATCCCGGCGTTTGTCTACGGCCTCATGTTCATCCGCGTCACCGGCCCGGGGCCGTTTGCGGGTCTTCTCACAATGTCGCTCTGCTCGATCGGGATGGTGACGAAGATGTTTATCGAGAGCATCGAGGATCTGGATAAGCGCATTCTTGAATCGCTTGACGCCGCCGGATGCACCACGTTCCAGAAGATCCGCTACGGCATACTGCCGCAGCTCACTGCGGACTTTACCTCCACGATCATCTACCGCTTTGATATGAACCTGCGCGACGCGACCGTCCTCGGCCTTGTCGGCGCGGGCGGCATCGGCGCGCCGCTCATCTTCGCGATGAGCTCCTACCGCTGGAACGAGGTGGGCGCGATATTGCTCGGGCTCATCGTGCTCGTGCTCATCATCGAATGGATCTCCGCAAAGATCCGTACCAAGCTTGCAAGGGGATAAAACGCTATGGCAGATAAGAAGCTGACCATTTACTTCACTTCCGACCTGCACGGATACATTTACCCCACGGATTACCGCAGCCGCGACGAGCGCGACATCGGCCTTTTCAAGTGCGCGAGCCGCTTTGAAAAAGACGGCAACACGCTCGTTATCGACGGCGGCGATCTTTTGCAGGGCTCGCCGCTGGGCGCTTTCTGCCACGACACGATCGGCGACGGCCGCGCCTTCGCCGAGATCATGAACCGCTGCGGCTACGACTATGTGACGCTCGGCAACCATGACTTCAACTTCGGCATGGACTATCTCGGCTCGTATCTCGGCAATCTGAATGCGCGGTGCGTGTGTGAGAATGTGAGCGCGAAAAACGGCTGCGCGCCGCTCTATCCGGCGTGCGTCCACACGCTCAAAAACGGCCTGCGCGTCGGCATCGCCGGCATCGTGACAGACTATGTGAACATCTGGGAACGGCCGGAGCACATCGCCTCCATCCGCATCTCCGATCCCATCCCGGCTGCGGCCGAGGCGCTTCGCAGGCTCAAGGAGATCTCAGACATAACGATTTGTGTCTACCACGGCGGCTTTGAGCGCGATCTCGCCACGGGGCGCGTCCTCTCTGCCACGCACGAAAACGTCGCCTACCGCATCTGTCAGGAGCTGGACTTCGACATTCTCCTGACCGGCCACCAGCACATGTCCGTGCCGGGGCAGACGCTTTTCGGTACGTTCGTCGTGCAGCCGTCCGACCGCGGGCAGCAGTTCATCCGCATCGAAGCGGAGCTCTCCGGGGAAGAAAAATGCATCACGAGCGAGACCGTCCCCGCGCACGGCACGTGCTGCCGCGCGTGGCTGGAGGAGTTTTCCGAAATGGAGCGCGGCGCGCAGAACTGGCTCGACGAGGTGATCGGTACGCTGCCGCGCGCTCTCACGCCGGATACGCCGCTGCGCATGGCGTCGGAGGGGAATGCCCTTGCCGAACTCTTCAATGCGGTGCAGCTCTGGGCGAGCGGGGCGCAGCTTTCGGCGACGAGCCTTGCAAACGACGTGGCGGGGCTTCCCAAAACCGTGCGCCGCCGCGATCTTCTCATCGCGTATCCGTACACGAATACGCTTGCGGTGCTGGAAATCACCGGCAAAGTGCTTCAAGCGGCGCTTGAGCGCAGCGCGGAATATTTCTCCCGCGGCGAGGACGGGACGCTTTGCGTTTCGGACGTGTTTCTTCGCCCGAAGGTGGAGCATTATAACTACGACTACTATGCCGGCGTCTCGTATGTGTACGACATTTCCCGCCCCGTGGGCGAGCGGGTGACGTCGATGCGTGTGAACGGACAGGATGTGCGCGACGGCGACACCTTCACCATCTGCCTCAACAGCTACCGCGCCAGCGGCACGGGCGGGTACGACTTTTATGTCGGCTGCCGCGTCGTGCGCGAGATCGGCACGGAAATGGCGGACCTGATCTTGGACTATTTTAAGGAGTTCAAGGGCAACATTCCGGCATTGCACAGCGATTTTCAAGTGATTTGAAGCATAGAATGTTTTACGCGCATACGGCGCGGGAGGTCTTGCGGAAAACGAACGCTTGACACCCGTGCCGTATGCGCGTAAAATATAAAAAACGATTAAGATTTCCTTAATTCGATAACAAAATCAAATCCTCCCGCGGTTTTCCGCAGAAAGGGGGCCAACATGCTTCCCTATGTCATCACCATTCTCGGTGCATACCTCATCGGCTGCTCCAACATGGCGCTTTACCTCTCCCACTGGAAAGGCGTAGACCTTCGCGCCGGCGGGTCGAAAAACCTCGGTGCGTCGAACGCCTTCGCGCTCATGGGCTGGAAAGCGGGCGTGCTCGTCGCCGTGCACGATATCGGCAAGGCTGTGCTCGCGGTCGAGCTTGCCAAGTGGATCTTTCCGGCAGTGCCGCTGCTCGGCTTCATTGCGGGCGTGGCGTGCGTGCTGGGTCATATGTTCCCGTTCTATCTCAAATTCAAGGGCGGCAAGGGCTTTGCCTCGTATCTCGGCATGATCCTCGCCATCAACTGGAAATTCGCACTGTGCGTTCTCGCGGCGGTCGTCATCCTCACCGTGCTGACGGACTATATCGTCGTCGGCACCGTAACGAGCGTTGTCTCCTTCCCAATCTACACCGCCATCCGCAGCGGCTGGTTGCCGCTCATCATCCTCTGCGTGGCGACGCTCGCCATCCTCATCAAGCACCGCGAAAACTTCGTCCGCATCTGGAACGGCACCGAAATGGGCCTCTCCGGCGCCGGACGCGGAAAGTACAAAGTGAAATAAGACGGACAAAACAGCAGCCGGGAGGACGGATCGTCCTCCCGGCTGCTGTGCTGAGAAAAACCCCTCCGTCAAAACCTGTGGTTTTGCCACCTTCTCTATAGGGGAGCTGTCGCGGCGCAAGCCGTGACTGAGGGGGTTCTCATCCTCGCGAAAGTTAAAGCCCGCCCGTTGGAATTATCCAACGGGCGGGCTTGCTGGTTTATTCTTCTTTTTTGTTTTCCGGGTCGCTCGGCGTCTCTGTGCTTTCAGCGGGAGTTTCCGGTACGGCGGGCGCTTCGGCTTCCTTGTGAAGCTCTTCTTCCTTCTGCTTCACGGCGTCGGATTTCTCCGGCAGCGGGGGCATGCATTTGTGATCGCAGAAATAGCGGAAGTCGTCGCCGTCGATCGTCTCGTTGATGAGCAGATACTCCGCAAGCGCGACGAGCACATCGGCGTGGGCGCGAAGCACCTCTTCGCACTTGAGCGCGGCTTCGTCAAAGATGCGCTTGACCTCCTCGTCGATAACGGCGGCGGTCTCCTCGGAATAGCTCTTCGTCTGGCCAAAGTCGCGGCCGATGAAAATGCTGTGACCCGAGGAATCGAAGCTGATGGGGCCGAGCCGGTCGCTCATGCCGTACACGGTGACCATGTTGCGGGCGGTGTGCGTCGCCTGCTGGATGTCGCCGGAAGCGCCGGTGGAGATATCGTCGAGGAAGATCTTCTCGGCCATACGGCCGCCGAGTGCCACAACGATGCTTTCAAACATCTCGCTTCGCGAGCGGGTGTCCTTGTCGTCCTGCGGGCGGAACAGCGTGAAACCGCCGGCGTGGCCGCGCGGGATGATCGTGATATACTGCACGGGATCGACGTGCTCGAGATAGTGCGCGGCGATGGCGTGGCCGGCCTCGTGGTAGGCCGTGAGCCGCCGCTCCTTCTCGGTGATGACGCGGGACTTCTTTTCCGGGCCCATGGAGACCTTGAGAATGGCGTCGTCAATGTCCTTCTGCATGATGAACCGGCGCTTGCGGCGAACGGCAAGGAGCGCCGCCTCGTTGAGCAGGTTTTCGAGATCCGCACCGGAGAAGCCGGGCGTACCCTTGGCGATGTCGTGCAGATCGACGTCCTCGCCGAGCGGCTTGCCGCGGGCGTGGACTTTCAGAATATCGGCGCGACCCTTGATATCGGGCAGACCAACGTACACGCGCCGGTCAAAGCGGCCGGGACGGAGGAGCGCGTTATCGAGAATATCGTCGCGGTTCGTCGCGGCCATGACGATGACGCCCTGGTTATCGTTGAAGCCGTCCATTTCGACGAGCAGCTGGTTGAGCGTCTGCTCGCGCTCGTCATGGCCGCCGCCGAGACCGGAGCCGCGCTGACGGCCGACGGCGTCAATCTCGTCGATGAACACGATAGCGGGGGCGACCTTCTTGGCCTGCTCGAACAGGTCGCGGACACGGCCCGCGCCGACGCCGACGTACAGCTCAACGAAGTCCGAGCCGGAGATGGACAGAAATTCGACGCCCGCCTCGCCGGCGACCGCCTTGGCGAGCAGCGTTTTGCCCGTGCCCGGAGGGCCGACGAGCAGCACGCCCTTGGGGATGCGCGCGCCCATCTTGGAGTAAGCGGAGGGATCCTTGAGATATTCAACGATCTCCTGCAGCTCTTCCTTCTCCTCGTCGGCGCCTGCAACATCGGCAAACGTCTTCTTGTTCTTTTCCTCGCTGCCGAGACGGGTGCGCGCCTTGGAGAATTTCATAACGCCGCCGGCACCGCCGCCGCCCTGCGCCGAGCGCATCATGGAGTACCACAGCACGCCCATGATGACGAAGATGATGAGATACGGCACAAAGCTCAGCCACCAGGCCGCTTCCCAGGCGGGCGGGTAGTCATACTCAGTGAGAATGCCTTCGGCCTTCTGCTCCTGCACAAGATCGTTGAGATCGTTGTAGAAGATGCTGAAGCTGCCGCACTCATAGGCGTACTTCGTCTGCCCCTTATAGGCGGAGCGAAGCTGCATGGTGAGATTGCCGTCGGTATCGATGGTGAAGGACTCGACCTGCTTATTCTCAAAAAGCTCGATGACTTCGGAATAGACAAGCGATTCCCTGGCGGTGTTTCTCGTCATGGAATAGATCGTGCCGAGCAGCAGCACGAGGATCAGCACGAGAAAGCCGATTTGACGGGTCTTGTTGGGGGAGGGTCGGTTGTTCAAAAACGGTCACTTCCTTTTCTGCCGCCCCGGCGGGACGGCGCGGGACATATATAGATCAAAGATTTACTTTTCGTAAACTTCCGGCTTGAGAATGCCGATGAACGGGAGATTGCGGTATTTTTCCGCATAGTCCAGACCGTAGCCGACGACGAAGGCGTCCGGCACGGTGAAGCCGACGTACTTTGCCTGCACATCGGCGCGGCGGCGCGCGGGCTTATCGAGCAGCGTTGCGATGCAGATGGAACTCGGGTTGCGGTTCTGGAGATACTTGGTGAGATAGCTGAGCGTGACGCCGGAGTCGAGAATGTCCTCGACGATGATGACGTCGCGGTTTTCGATGTCCTGGCTGAGATCCTTGTTGATCTTCACCGCGCCCGTGGTGGAGGTGCCGTTGCCGTAGGATGACACGGCCATGAAGTCCACGCTGCCGGGGATGGTCACTTCGCGGAACAGATCCGCCATAAAAATGAAGCAGCCCTTCAATACGCCGACAAACAGCGGCTCTTTCCCGGCATAGTCGCGGGAAATTTCCTCGCCCAGCTCGCGGACGCGCGTGTGGAGCTGCTCCTCACTGAGCAGTATGGACGCAATATCTTCTCTCATTCTCTCTCTTCCTCCGAAATTGGCGAAATGGTGATTTTATAAAATTCTTCTTCCGGCAAGGGGAAAGCTCTCTTGCTCTGCCCGATGCCGTAAACGGCTAAAACGCCCGCCCCGTCGCGCACGACCGGAATACCGTCGCGCTGCGAGACTGGGATGCGCGCCTCGCCAAGCAGCTTACTCACCGAGCGCGTGCCGCCGCGGCGGCGCAGCACGAGCGAATCGCCCGCGGCGCGGGACGCAACGGTCAGTTTACCACATATATTGGCACATGAAAAGCAAAAAGTGTTGAACGAAGTTTGAATTTCCGCGCCCGTAGCGCAACTTTCGCACGAAATCTGCCACCGGCCGGGATAAATGATCGTCTCTCCGGGCAAAAGCTCTCGTTCCTCGAGCTTCGGCGTGCGCTCTTCGTCGAGCCGGATAACTCCGAACTCCCGGCGGATGCGCCGCCCCGGCAGCTCCAGCACGCCCGCGCCGTCCCCGGCGGCAAAGCGGAGAAGCGCTTCAAAGCGCTCGCGCGAGAGCTCCCCGCCGAGCCAGCGCGCCGCGGCGCGGCGCGCCACAGGCTTTGGAAGCGAGCACAGCTCTTTCCCGGGGATCGCCTCTCCCCAGAGAGCGAGCCGCTCCTCCGCAAACGAGATGAGAAACGCCTCGTCCTCGGCAAGCGTTTCGCTCATGCGCGCGATGCCCGCCGCCGCGCCGGGGTGAATGCTCTCGAGCGCCGGGAGCACATCGAGCCGGATGCGGTTTCGCGCGGCGTCCGTCTCCGCGTTTGTGGAATCCTCCACATGGGGAATACTTCGCGCGGCGAGATATTCCTCAATGTCGCGCCGCGGCGTTTTCAAAAGCGGCCGGACGATGCTGCCGCGCCGCGCCGGGATCCCGGCGAGTCCGCCAAGCCCCGTGCCGCGCGCCATGCGGAAGAGAATGGTCTCGGCGTTGTCGTTTAAGTTGTGCGCCGTGGCGATGACACCGGCGCCCTGCGCTTCGGCGGTGCGCTCCAGAAAGGCATAGCGCAGCTCCCGCGCCGCGGTCTCAAGGCTCAAGCCGTGTTCCCGGGCATACGCCGGGACGTCGCCCCGGCCGAGGAAAAACGGAATGCCCCATTCCTCGCAGAGCGCTTCGACGAACGCGGCGTCCCGCGCGCTCTCCGCGCCGCGGATGCCGTGGTCGAAGTGGGCGCAGAGCACCGTTACGTCGCCGAGCCGCCGCACGAGATCGAGCAGACATACCGAGTCCGCCCCGCCGGACACGGCGCACAGCACCGTGCACCCCGCCGGGAGCAGAGCGCGGTCGAGCACTGGCTCACTCATTGTGCCAGCGGTCGGCGTCGCGGAACGTTGTATACTCTCCCTGCCACTGGAGATTATCCTTGCCGGTCTCGCCGTGGCGGTTTTTGAGCACGATCAGCTCCGTGAGATTCGGATTTTCGATCTCCTGGTTGTAGTAGCCCTCGCGGTAAATGCCCATGACGATGTCGGCGTCCTGCTCGATCGAGCCGGACTCGCGAAGGTCGGAGAGCATCGGGCGCTTGTCCTGCCGCTGCTCGTTGGCGCGCGAGAGCTGCGAAAGGCACAGCACCGGCACGTTCAGCTCCTTTGCCATGATCTTCATCATGCGCGAAATGTCGCTGACGACCTGCTGGCGGCTCTCGTTCGCCCAGTTGTTCTTGCTGCCGGAGCCCTGCATGAGCTGAAGATAGTCGATCATCACAAGGCCGAGATTGTTGAGCCGGCGGCACTGCGCGTTCATCTCCGCAACGGTGAGCGTCGGGTTGTCGTTTACGAGGATATCGAGCGAGGACACTGCGGCGCAGGCGTGCGCCGTGCGCTTCCACTCGTCCATCGTGAGATTGCCTGTGAGAAGATTCCCGAGCGGGATCTCCCCCTCGCTGGAGAGAAAGCGCGTCACGAGCTGCTCGCGGCTCATTTCGAGCGAGAAGATGGCGACGGTCTTTCCGGTGGCCTTCGCGGCGTTCAGGCAGATGTTGAGGCCGATACTCGTTTTGCCCATGCCGGGGCGCGCGGCGACGAGGATAAAGTCGCCCTTGTTCATGCCCATGATGCGCCGGTCAACGTCCCGGAAGCCGGTCGGAATGCCGGGGATCGGCTGGCCGGAGGCGGCGAGCTCGGAAAGGTTGGAGTAGACGCTGTTCACGACCTGCGACACCGGCATCAGTCCGCCGACAATGCGGTCCTGCCGCAGCGCATAGATCTTCTTTTCGCAGAGGTCGAGCACATCCCCGGCCTCGCCCGCGCCGGAGGACGCGGCTTCGACCGTCTCCTCGCACACGGTGATGACGTTGCGGAGCAGCGCCTGGTCGCGCACGATGGCGGCGTATTTCAAAACGTTTGCCGCCGTGGGCGTCAGGCGCATCAGCTCGCGGATATACTGCTGCGAGCCCTCGTCATGGTAAACGCCGCGCACCTTCATCTCATCGAGCACCGTGACCGGGTCGATGGGCTTGGCGAAGGTGAACATGGAGAAGATCGTTTCAAAGATCTCCCGGTTCTGCGGCAGATAGAAATCCGCGCCGCGCACCGCCGTCATGACGTCCGGCAGGCAGGACGGGTCGATCAGGCACGAGCCGAGCACCGCCTGCTCCGCTTCCGCAGACCAGGGCACCCGCCGTCCGAGCAGTTCTTCCATCCGCTCTTACTTTTCGATGACGAGGAGCTGCACGGTGCCGTCGATGCCGTAGCCGAACTTGCACTTAACTTCAAAGCTGCCGAAGCTCTTGATCGGCTCAGCCTGCACGATGCGGTTCTTCTCGATGGAAACACCGTGCTGCTCGCGCAGCGCGTCCGCGATCTCCTGCGAGGTGACGCTGCCGAAAAGCCGTCCGTTCGCGCCGGCCTTGGCGCGCACCGTGACGATGACGTCCTTGAGCTTGGCGGCGGCTTCTTCGGCCTCGGCGCGCTCGCGCGCTTCCTGCGCCTTTTTCGCCTTTTCCTTGAGCGCCAGGGTGTTGAGGTTATCCTTGTTCGCCTCTACGGCGAGACCGCGGGGGAGAAGGTAGTTGCGGCCGTAGCCCTCGGAGACTTCCTTCATCTCGCCCTTTTTGCCCTGTCCGCGGACATCCTGCTGGAAAATAACTTTCATGGTATATGACCTCCTTCGGTCTGATGGTTTTTTTGATTCAGTTATCGGTGGCACGGTACTCATCGATAGCGACGAAGAGCTTGTTCACCGCATCGCGCAGCGAGCAATTGGCGATCTGCGCCCCGGCGGCCGAGCGGTTGCCGCCGCCGCCGAGCGTTTCGAGCAGCACCTGCACGTTCACATCGCCGATGCTCCGCGCCGAAACCGCAACACCGCCGTCGCCGGTGGGGTAGAGTACCGCGCTCGCGTTCACGCCGGAAATGTTCAAAAGCTCATCCGCGGCCTGCGCGGCAACGATGCGGTTCTGCGTCTCCTGCGCGGCGACCACGGCGATGCCCTTGTAGATGCGCGCCTGCTTCATAATGTCGTAGCGCTCCATGGTCTCCTCCATGCCGTTCTGAAAGAGCTTCTTCACGCGCGTGGTGTCCGCGCCGCTGCGGCGGAGGAACGCTGCGGCGTCAAACGTGCGGTCGCCGGTGCGGATCGTGAAGTTCTTCGTGTCGAGCACGATGCCGGAGAGCACGGCGTCTGCCTCAAAGGGGAGAATGTCCGCCGGCTCGCACAGCTCCTGCATGAGCTCCGTGACGAGCTCGCACGAGGACGAGGCGTTCGGCTCATAGAGCGTGAGCGTGGCATTTTTGATATACGTTGCAGCGCGCCGGTGATGGTCGATGACTGCGAGACGGTTGCTGCATGCGGTGAGCAGCGATTCATCCTCCACCTGCTCGGGACGGTTGGTGTCCACCACAACGAGCAGCGTCCGGCTGTCGGCCTCGAGCAGCGCCTCCTGCGCGCTGATGAAGGCGCCGTGGTATTCCTCCTCGTCGTGCAGCATGGTGAGCAGCGGTCCGACGGCGTTTTTGTCCATGTCGAGCACGATCTTCGCCGGGCAATGGAAGCGCCGGGCGATGCACCGCACGCCAACCGCCGCGCCCACCGCGTCGAGATCGGCGTACCGGTGGCCCATGATGAACACCTGCGAGGCGTCCTGCACGAGCCGGGAGAGGGAGTTTGCCATAACGCGGGACTTTACCTTTGTGCGCGTTTCGACCTCCGCGCCGCGCCCGCCGAAAAATTCAAAGTTGAATTTATTCTTCACAACGGCCTGATCGCCGCCGCGCGAGAGCGCCATGTCCTCGGCAAGCGTGGCGAAGGAGTAGTCCTCGTCGTAGCTTGCGCCGTCGAGCCCGACGCCGATGCTCACCGTGGCGTGGATGCCCGTGAGATTGACGATGGAGTGGATGCTCTCGACGAGCGTGAAGCGGTTTTTCGTGATCTCGTCAAAATGCCGCTTTTCAAAAATGAAGATGTACCGGTCGCGATCCACGCGCCGGAGAATGCCGCCGCGCCCTTCGCACCATTTCTCGATGGCAATGTCCAGCTGGCCGCGCAGCTCCGTGCGCTGGCGGTCGGTGAGCGGCTTCATGAGCTCGTCGTAGTTATCCACGAGCATGACCATCACGACCGGGCGCGTGGCAAGATATTCCTGCTTCACGTCGTCGTACTCGGTCACGTCCACCCAGTAGGTGATGCCCATGAACTCATAGGTCTCCTCGCGCTCTCCGGCGCGGACCATGTTGCCGTTGACCTGATACTTTTTCCCGTCGACCTCCAGAAGCTCTGCCATGCGGCTCTTGCCTTCCAGCAGCCACTTGCTGTTGAACTCCGGCACGAGCGAGGCGAGCTTCGCGTCAAACGCGGGGCTCGTCCGGCCGCACATCTCCCAGAACGGCTGGTTGCCCCAGACAACGCCGCTGTCGTTCAGGCGGAACACCGCCATCGGCAGCGGGAAGTGGATAAGCGTGTTGTTCGTGGCGGATTCGGCATTATACGTGACGCTCTCAACGAACGCCTGCAATTCCTTCTGGCGTGCTCTCGCGCGGATGAGAGCGTAGATCGCGAGCAGCACCGTGACAGCCGCCTCGCCATAGGCGATATAGCGGTTGAAGCGGGCGAAAAAGAAGGTAACAAGCGCGAACAGGAGCATGATGACAAGGCACATACGAATGCCCGGCTCGGCAAATTTCTGCGGTTTGCGGCTGTTCAAGGTATCCTCTCCCCATGCCCGCCGAAAACACAGGGCGGGCAGATAAAAATACAGAATATAATATACCACAAATATCCATGGAATGCGAGCCCTTTTCGCCGCATTCTTCCGCTCTTTGCATATTTTTTCGCGTCAATGCAGAAACTTCCTCTGTAAATACAGAAAAAGGAGCTTTTATACAAAGATGAAAGCGGTCATTTTGGCGGGAGGAAGAGGGACGCGGCTCGCGCCGGTCACCCACGGTGCGGTGCCCAAGCCCATGGCGGAGCTGCTCGGCGCGCCGATGCTCGAAAGAATTATTGCGCTCTTGAAGCGCTGCGGCTTTCGCGAGCTCTGCTGCACAACGGCGTGCCTGCCCGAGCAGATCGAGCGGTATTTCGGCGACGGGAGCGGCTTCGGCGTGCATTTGCAGTACCGGCGCGAGGAGTGTGCGCTAGGCACTGCGGGCGCGGTGAAAAACTGCGAGGATTTTATTGCGGGGGAGAATGTGCTCGTCATCAGCGGCGACGCCGCGTGCGATTTTGACCTTCGTTCCCTCTGGAACGAGCACCGGCGCGCACATGCCGCCGTGACGATGGCGCTCTATCCGCACGAGGCGCCGCTGCCCTACGGTCTCGCCGTAACGGACGGCGAGGGCTGGGTACGGAGCTTCATTGAAAAGCCCGCGTGGGAGCGTGTCGTCACCGACCTCGTGAACACCGGCATCTATGTTTTGTCCCCGGAGGTGCTGCGCTTCATCCCGGCGGACACGCCGTTCGACTTTGCGCGCGATCTCTTTCCGCGGCTGATGGCGTCCGGGCGCGGGATCCGCGGTGTGCCGATGGAGGGCTACTGGCGCGATATCGGCGACCCCGGCTCGTATTACCGGGCCAATCTCGACGCCTGGGAAGGGCGGCTCCGCCTGCCGGAGCAGGAGGGCGGCACGATTGAGCGCGCGCCGGACGCTTCCCCGGAGCGGGCGCGGTATGCCTGCCGGGTGTACTGCGGCGCGCCGCACCGTGCGCGGCTCATGCGCGCGCTCACCGCAGGGCTCATGGAGGCGGGCGCCGATCTCACGGACGGGCTGACAATGCGCTCGGTCCCGGGCGGCGTGCACATCGCCCCCTGCGCCGACCGTGCGGCGCTCTGCATCGAGTCGGACAGCCCGGACACCGCCCGGCGCTTTGAAGCGCTCGTGCGCGATGTGGAACGGCGAACGGAAAACGAAAACGGCGGAAGTGGCTGCTGACCACTTCCGCCGTTTTCGGGGTATGGGTATGTATTATATGCGATCATGTCGCCACTGCAAGCGGCTTTGCTCCGCGGAGCCACCGCGCTGTGTCACGCAGCGTTGCGGGCAGCGGGCGCGGCGCATAGCCAAATGTCCGGCTGGCTGCGCTGTGGCTGAAATCTGCATTTGAGCCGAGCACATTGACGGAATAGGGCGTGAAGAATGGCTTTTTTCTGCCGGGACGGGCAAAACTTTCGAAAACCGCCGCAGCGCCCCGGGCAAAGCCAAGCGGGAGATACATTACCGTGCGGCGTACCCCGGTCGCAGTTTTGAGCGTTTCGAGCATATCGCGGATTGTTGCATAGTGCCCGGAGAGAATGTAGCCGCAGCCGCGCTGCCCATTCTCTGTGCAGTCGGCAATGCCGCGGGCAACATCGCGTACATCAACGAAATCGTACCCGCCGCGCACTGCGAGTGGGAGCCGCCCCGCAAGGAACGAGCGGAACATCGTCGTCATACTGCCCCCGGCAAGATCGCCCGGCCCGATGATGCCGGACGGGAATACGATGCTCGCGTTTAGACCGTCTCTTGCGGCGGCGAATACGAGTGCGGTCGCCTCCGCCTTGCTTTTGGCATATTCTCCGGAAACAAGCTCCGGAGAAACGGTGTCGGTCTCCGTGATTGTCATTCCCTTCGGCTTTTCGGGAAGCGCATGGACGGAACTCACATAGACGAGCTTTCCGACGTTATGCGAGATGCACTCACGCAAAATGTTGCGCGTCCCGTCCACGTTCACACGGTAGAGCGAAGCGTCCGGATGCGATGCCACCGTAACGATGCCCGCCGTGTGGATGACGCAGGTGTCCGCCCCGGATCCGGAAAAAAACGGCGTGAGCGCTGCGGCGCTGCAGAGATCGCCTTCCACACGTTCTACGTTTTCCGGCAGCGCCGCGGCGAGAGGATCGCCCGGCAGTATGAGCGCCCGTACCGCCGCGCCGCGGGACAAAAGTTCCGAAACGACCGTGCGGCCAAGAAAGCCCGTCGCACCGGTCACGAGATAGGTTTTATACATAGGAATCCACCCCCCATGGGAGAAATATAAAAGACAAATGTTGATTATCTTTCATATACATAGTATACTATCCCTTACAGCGGCAGACAACCGTCAACTGGCCGCTGCATGAAAGAAAACCGACACACGGCGCGGAAGCGTTGTGCATTTTTGTAAACAATTTGTTATGAGGAGTGTCCTATGGCGGGGAAATCGGACGCAAGAGTCCGCTATACGCAGCACGCGCTCAAGCAGGCGTTTTTGACGCTTTTGAAGGAAAAAAGCGTGAATAAAATCACGGTCAAGGAGGTCTGTGCTCTGGCGGAGCTGAACCGTGCAACATTTTATTCGCATTACAGCGATTGCTTCGATCTGCTGGAGGCGATCGAGAACGAACTGCTTGAGGCGTTTGCGCAGTCGCTCACGCTGGTGAAGTCGTTTGATGTGGCGGCACTGATCGAAGCAATTTACGATATGATCGGGAAAAACGAAGAGGCTTGCCGCGTGCTGATTTTTCAAAACCCCGGCTCGCCGGTTATCCACCGGATGATCGATTACGCCCGGTCGCAGAGCATTGCTTATTGGAGACAGGAGCTTCATGCGGCCGATGAGGAGCTGGATATGCTGTACACGCACCTTTCAAACGGCCTGATGCACGTTGTGGTGGAGGGATATGACCGCTACGAGCGTGAAACGGTCGTGCGCTTTGTCCAGAGCATAGTGCAGGCAAGTCTTTCGCTGTTTCGGTAAACCGGTAAAAGAAACGATTCCCCGCGTTTTGAAGCTTTCTTCCAAAACGCGGGGGGGCGTTATTTTTGACTTTTTCCTTTTTTCGCACCTTTGCTGGCATTGCGGTTTTTGATCCGCCGCGCCATGGCGATGCCGCCGAAAACAGCGGCGGCGTAGGCCGCGAGCATCCACGGGCTGGACTCGATCTCGTCCTTCGTCATGCCCGCAAACAGGCTGTCCGGCGGCTGCGTCGGCTCCGGCGTCACGGACGGATCGTACGGCGTCGCCTCCGAGGCGGGGGTCGCCGTGGGCGCGGCTGCCGGATTGGCGGCAGGCTGCGCGAGCGGGCCGTTCATCAGCGCGAGAAAGAGGAGCGAGAGCAGAATGCCGACGGCGAGCGCGGGCAGAAAAATGCGGAGGATCCCCTTGATCTTCGGACTCATACCATTCCCTCCCGGCGTCTTAGCGCGTGCCGGTGCTGCCGAAGCCCGCCGCGCCGCGGAGAGTTTCGGAGAGCGTGTCCGTTTCTTCGATCTCAATGTCAAGGCACGGCGTGATGACAAGCTGTGCGATCCGCTCGCCGTTTTCCACGGTCTGCGGCTCTGTGCCGTTGTTCTGCAGAAACACCCGCAGCTCCCCGCGGTAATCGGCGTCGATCACGCCGACGCAGTTGGCGGGGGCAAGCTGGCGCTTCGTGGCAATGCCGCTGCGGGCAAACACGAGCCCGACATACCCCTCCGGAATCTCCACGGCGATGCCGGTGGGGAAAAGATATTTGCCCTGCGGGGCAACGGTGGCGCTCTCCTGCCCGTCTGGCAGCAGGGCGTAAAGATCGACGCCCGCGGCGAGCGCGGTGCCGCGCGTGGGCAGTATGGCATTGTCACGGAGCTTTTTGCATGGAATTTTCATGGGCTTGTTTCTTCCTTTTCTGTTTCCTGTGTTTTGTCGGCACCGTCTGCCGGGGGAAGGAACCGAATGCTTTTTACAATCTCGTCAGCGGTATGAAGTTCCTCCGGCGTGAGCTCGCCCGGATGACGCGAAACGATGCTTATGTGGTAAATTTTATCTGCCGTGCAGGTGATGTAGTGAGCGGAATATGAATATGTAGAGTCATCGTTGCCGCGGCGCTCGATCGTCCGGTAAAACTTCGTTTCCGGCGTGTGAAGGACATCTTCCACAAGGCATGCATGCTGGTCGCTTGGCTCGGAAAGAGTGGAATTACCCCATAAGGAAAGGAGTTTTTCGTCGCTCAGACCGCGGAAATCCTCATAGGAAGCGCTGCGGGCGGAAAAAACGGCGTATGCCATGCAGTCTTTATAAAGCATAACAGCAGAAGCACCGGGCTCTTCTCCGCTGAAGGCCCTGAGAATTTCTTCGGCTGTGCAGCCGTACCTCGCCTTGAGAAAGGGCTCCTCGGAATCGTGCATAAAGAAATGCGAATCGGCTGGCAGCAAAAGGGATATGCCGATATCCTCCACGCGGCACGCGACGAGACCGGCGGGAAAATCGTTTGGTACTTCCGATAATACGAGCGTGTCAACGATGGAGTTCGCCAGAGCATCCTGCTCCGGCGTGCCGTCGCTGTTGGGGAACCAGATCCATATCCGTACAACGTTTCCAGCATGGAGCAAATAGAAAAGCACGCCGTAATCGACGCAGCCGTCGTCAAATTTTTCGCGGCAGTCGAAGTGAAAAATGTATGTTTCTGGATGCAGGTGCTGTCCGTGCCGAAGAACTTCTGTGCCGTTTTGCTCAAATCTGGAAAGCATATAGCCAATGAAATTTCCGGCGAAGCCATTGTTGATGCAGAAGGAAAAGAAATCATAGTCGTCCCGGTCGGCGTGGAGCTCAATGATAACGCCGGTCGTGCTCGAAATGCCTAGGAGATAATGAGCGCCGGTAAAGAATTTTTCCATGCGCTCTGCGGGGAAAAGCGGGGGACAGGCGGAAGGGTCGGCGTTGTATACGTCGCGCAGAGCGACTTGAAAATCGCTGGGAAGGGACAGGGAAACACCAATCTCCGGCACGTCGTATTGGACGGCGCTTGAGGCGTCGCCGGCCTTGTCCGGTTTGCTTTTACGCGAAAAAAACCACTTCATACCCGATTACCACCCTTCGATTCGATTCTGCACGCAAAAGAGACCGCTGTCTTAGAGATTCTCGCTGCGCGGCGGGAGCTGTGCGCCGCACTTGGGGCAGAATTTGCTCGCGGCGGGGATCTTTTCGCCGCAATAGGGGCAGTATTTCGTGTCCGGCGTCACCGATGCGGCGGGGGCATCCGCCGGCACCTTCGGGAGAGCGTCGGACGCCATGGCCTGCGCGGCGGCTTCTTTATCCCTGCGCATTTTGCGGCTGAGGATATAGAGAGCTATCACCACCACGGCAAGGAGAACGCAGCAGACGGTGGCTTTGATAGACTCTGCATGGAGAGACTGCTCCAAATCGGATTTTGCCGGTTTTTCGGCAGGGGCGTCGGTCGGTGCAGCGCTATTGCCGGGCAGGGCAGAAAACTTCATGGAGTCAATGATGCCGTTTGCGAGAGAATTCTGCTCTGGTGTGTTGGTGCCGTATACAAACCAGAAATCTGCGCGGATGGTGTTTTCGCCATAGGCGGTGAAGAAGCTCACAATATAGTCCTTTGTGCCATCCTCGCTTGTGTTGAAAAATCCAAAACGCAGGAAGCTGGTTTCTGACTGCGCATATGTCCCGGCGTTCAAGAGCTCAATGCCGCTTTCTGCAAGCTTGTCCCCCAAGGGGTCTACGAGAGAATCTAACGTTCCGCTGTCGATAGCGGCGAGCAGACGCTCATGGCCGCCAGGGTAAGCATGCAGAGAGAAAATGCAATGTGTGGAGTCCTGAATGCCGAAGAAATGATAATCCCCATCGCCCGTAAACCATCGGTCCAGATCTTCCTGTGTGTAGGGAAGCTCGTCCACCACAGGATCAGTTTCATACGAATCCCGGGAGACGATCTTGAAATCCGCCGGTGCGGAAAAGGAAAGGCCGAGCTCGGAAGATTCGTATTCCACCGTGTCGGCAGCGAGAGCTGCGCCGGAGAGCGCAAACACCAGGGCAATGCAGAGGAAAAGGGTCGCGAAGAGCCGTTTCTTCATATGGGACACCGCCTTTCGCTTTGATTCTACACGCAAAAGAAACCGCCGTCAATGAAAAACCGCGCGGTTATACACCGCACGGTTTTATGGCCCGGTCTAAAATTTTCCGCCGTTTGCCCGGCGGCGGGACTCCTCCGCCAGCCGGAGGATGACTTCCTCCGGCGTCGGCTTGCTTCCCTCGCAGGGAAAGCTTTGCCAGAACGCCCGGGCGGCGGGGCTGGGATCGTTCCGCCCCATGGCGATTGCGGCGCGGATCTCCTCGCGTACCGCGTCCACGGTCGTTCCCTCGCGCTCGGCGATCTGCCGCAGCGCGTTTTCGGCGATACGAAGTTTTTTGCTGTCCATCCGGCATCCTCCTAACTATTAGGCTATACATAGCCTAATAGTAGCATGCATAGCCTACTTCGTGCAATATGGCTTTGTATTCTTGTACCTGTAATTACATAAAAAAGTAAGGCAGGGAAAAGAAATGGACACGATCACCGCACTGCGCACGCGCATTCTCCGGCTCTGTGAGGAGCGAAAGCTTACGATCAACCATCTGGCGACGATCTCGGCGCTCCCGCCGTCGAGCATCAAGAACATCCTGTATGGAAAGAGCCAGAACCCCAAGCTCCTGACGATCAAAATGATGTGCGACGGGCTGGGCATAACGCTCGGCGAATTTTTCTCCGCGCCGGAGTTTGACGAGCTGGAGCAGGAGATCCGATAAACAGTCCGCCCCGAACGACTTTATCTTCACCTACGCACCAGCGTAACATAATTTTCAGAATTACGCAAGTGCGTATACGCACGCGCGATCATCTCAATACTATCGACTTGAGGTGATACGCATGTCGGTAAAGGACGCGGTAGCGGCGCGCTTTGCAGCGCTCTGCCGGGAGCGGGAGATAAAGCCGAACGAATTGGCGACGCTTTCGGGCGTAACGCCGTCCACGGTGTACAGCATGTTGGACGCGCGGCGGCGGGACGTCTCCGTCGTTACGGTCAAAAAGCTGTGCGACGGGCTGGGCATAACGCTGGGAGAGTTCTTTTCTGCCCCGGAGTTTGACGAGCTGGAGCAGGAGATCCGATAAACAAATCGACTTTTTGTGCCGAAGGGTTCTCTCCCTCCGTCACGGCGCTATGCGCCGCGCCACCTCCCTCGTCAGAGGGAGGCACTCGGCCCCATCTGACGAGGGGGCTGTCAGCGGCTGTAAGCCGCTGACTGGGGGAGAGAAGACCACGCCTTCCGCTCCTGTGATTGTGATGTTATAATAATTCGGACTAAAACGAAAAGGACGCACAGTCAGCGCTGTGCTTCCTTTTCTTTTTCGGGATCAATGCCGTATTTCCGAAGGAGGTCTTCGATGGCGTCATCCAGCAGACGGCTTTTGGGGATGCGCGTCTGTTTGGCAAGGTCGTTAAAGAGAGGGACAAGCTCATTTTTCATTGACGAGGTAAATCTCGTCCTGTATTTCAAAAACGGTTCGGCCATCGTTTTCGCCCCTTTGCGTTTCCTGTAGTTTCCTGCCGTCTATTGTACCCTTTCTGTCGATTTCGTGTAATTGGTTGAAGATAGTGCCTATATAGTGCCAGATAGTGCCTATATGGAAAAGCGGCAGCTCGCCACTCACGATTCCGCGCGGGAAAAGGCTTGCCATGCTTGCCTTTTCCCGCGCGTTGGTGTAAAATACATTCTTACCGCATATCCTTATTATGGGATCGTGCGGTGCACCACCGCAAAGGAGGGACTGCCTTGTCGGAAGCCAAAAAGCAAAACTATCTCCACGGCGCGGCGATCATGGTCGGAACAACGGTCATCGTCAAGATTGCGGCGTTCTTCTATAAACTCCCGCTCGGCAGCATGAAGCTGCTCGGCGACGAGGGCTTCGCCCACTTTATGGTGGCGTACAACATCTACAGCTTTTTCCTCACGCTCGCGACCGCCGGGTTCCCGGTGGCGCTCTCGCGCATGATCTCAGAAGCGGACACGCTCGACAGGCCTGCCCAGGTGCAGCGCATCTTCCGCACCGCCGCCGGGACGCTTGCGGCCATCGGCGGATTCTTCACGCTGCTGATGCTCCTCTTCAACCGCCAGCTCGCCGCGATGATGGGCAACGTGGACGCTGCGCCGAGCATTCTCGCGCTCGCGCCCGCGGTCGTGATCGTGTGTCTCACGTCCGCCTACCGCGGCTACTGCCAGGGACGCGGGAACATGATCCCCACGGCGTTCGGGCAGGTGATCGAGGAGGTCGGCAAGCTCGTTGTCGGCCTGACGCTCGCGTATCTTCTCATCCGCGCGCACAAGCCCCTGCCGGTCGCCTCGGCGGGCGCGATCTTCGGCGTAACGGCGGGCGCGGTCGGCGCGCTCATCTACATGATGCTCTACAAGCGCCGCAACTATCCTGCGCGCCCCTACGGCACGGCGGATATCCCGGACAGCCGCGATACGATCGTCCGGTCGTTCCTTCGCATCGGCATTCCGATTGCCATCGGCTCCTCGGTGCTCTCGCTCATCAATCTGCTTGATAACGCGCTCTGCCTCAACCGGCTGCAATCCGCCGCCGGATTTGTAGAGAAAAGCGCCCGTGAGCTGTACGGCGTATACGGCAAGGCGCAGACATTCTATAACCTGCCGTCGTATTTTATCACGCCGCTCACGCTGAGCATCGTCCCGGCGATCGTCGGGAATCTTACGCGCGGCAACCGCGCCGAGGCGGGCGGGCTCGCGGAATCGTCGCTGCGCATCTCCGCGCTTGTCACGATGCCGATGGCAGTGGGGCTCTTCGTTCTCGCCGACCCGGTATTCCGTGTGATCTATTGGGGCAGCAACCCGGCGGGGCCGGGGCTTTTGAAGCTGCTCGCCGTTGCGTCGTTCTTTGTGTGCATGTCCATGATGTGCAACGCCATTTTGCAGGCGAGCGGGAAGGAAAAGCTCCCCATCGTCAGCACCGCCGTGGGCGGCGTTGTGAAGATCGCGGTCAACTGGGTGCTCGTCGGCACCGCGGCCATCAACATCCAGGGCGCGCCGGTCGGCAGCATCTGCTGCTTTGCGATCATCTGCATTATGGATTACGTATTCCTTTGCCGGACGCTCGGCAGTTCTCCTCGGCTGGGCCGCGTGCTCGGCGCGCCGCTCCTCTCAAGCCTTGCGATGGGCGTTGCGGCATGGGCGGTGTACGGGCTTGCGCGCATCCCGCTGCGCGGCATGAACGAGCGGCTTGCCATGGCGGCAGCGATGGTCGTTGCCATTGCCGCAGCAGTGGTCGTGTACGTTGTGATGATCGGCCTTACCCGCGCCGTTACGATGGAGGATATGGCGCTCATCCCGCACGGGGAAAAGATCGGGCGGATCCTTCATCTGCACACGCTGGATGAATCGGCACACCGCCGCCCGTCCGGCAGCACACGCCGGAGCGCGAGCCGCGGCGGAGCGCATCTCAAAAAGAAGGATCGATGAAAACCGGGTAATATTCGCCAAAAAAGAACGCAAAACCGGGCATTCACTGAATTTCCTCTTGCGTTATGGTGAAAAATATGATACGGTTTCCGGGCGCACAAAAAAAGACGCTTTTTTGCGCCGAAAAATGAATTACAGCGGCTCGGCGCCCGGTTGGCGCCGGCTGCGGGTTGTAAACAAAAGAGGAGGATATCCATGAACAAAACAGAACTTATCGCTCAGGTCGCCGAAAAGACCGGCCTGTCCAAGAAGGACAGCGAGCTCGCTGTCAACGCTTCTCTCGAGACCATCACCGAGTCCCTCATCCAGGGCGAGAAGGTGCAGCTCGTCGGCTTCGGCGCTTTCGACGTCAAGGAGCGCGGCGTCCGCATGGGCCGCAACCCCAAGACCAAGAAGGAGATCGAGATCCCCGCTTCCCGCGTTCCCCAGTTCAAGGCCGGCAAGGCTCTCAAGGAAGCCGTCGATAAGAAGTAAGATATTTTCCGAAGAGCTGCCCCAATTCCCGGGCGGCTCTTTGCTTTTTTGGCGGAAGGAGCCGGTATGACAGCTAAGAAAAAAACCGTGATCGGGTATGTTCTCGCCTCGCTTGCGATCATCGCAGCGGATCAGGCGCTCAAGGCGTGGGTCGTGCGGAACATCCCGCTCAACGCCGCGACCGCGCAGCAGCGCGCGCTGATCCCCGGCATCGTACATCTCACGCACATCCGCAACAGCGGCGTTGCCTTCGGCATGTTTTCCGGCGGGCGGTGGCTCTTCCTCGCACTGCTGGCGGCGTTCTGCGTGATCGTTATCTGGGCGCTCGCGTGCAACAAGCTCAGCGCGCCGTGGGAGCGCTGGCTCGCGGTGCTCGCCATGGCCGGGGCGATTGGCAACGGCATCGACCGTGCGCTCTACGGCTACGTTGTGGATATGTTCGAGCTCGAATTCATGCACTTCGCGGTGTTCAACATCGCAGACATCGCCATCAACGTCTGCTGCATCCTCTTTGTGCTGCTCATGCTGCTGCGCAAGGAGCCGGAGAAGCCGGAGCTGACGGAAGAAAAATAAGAACCGCCCGCCGCACGGGAAGATCACCGTGCGGCGGGCGCTGTCATAGAAGGAGAGAACCATGCCGGAATATACCTATCATCCCGATTTGCGGCCGTATGCGCGCATGAAATTCCCGCTCTCGCCGCGGCTCGTGCGTCTTTCGCAGGGACCGATGGCGCTTTTGTACGCCATGCAGCGGAGCGATAAATCGCTGCGCGTTTCGCGCGGGAGCGTACCGCGGCCGGACGGGAGCCGGATGCGCATGCTCCTTTACTCCCCCGTGGGGGAGACGGGCACGACGCCGTGCCTGTACTTTTTCCACGGCGGCGGGTTTGCGTTTAATGCCGCGCCGCACCACTTCGCGCTGGCGAGAGAGCTCGCCCGCGCGCTCGGCGTGCGCGTTGCGATGCCGGATTACCGTCTCGCGCCGCGGCATACGTTTCCCGCGGCGCACGAGGACGCGCTCACGGGCTACCGCTTCCTTTTGGAGAACGCCACAGCGCTCCGTATCGACCCGGGAAAAATCGCCGCCGCGGGCGACAGCGCGGGCGGCAACCTTGCCGCGGCGCTCTGCCTTATGGCGCGTGAGGCGCGTCTTCCGATGCCGTGCGCGCAGATGCTGCTCTACCCGGTGCTCGACGCGCGCATGGAAACGGAAAGCTATAAGCGCTTTACCGACACGCCCATGTGCAATACGCGCGATATGGGAAAATACTTTGCCATGTACGCGCCCGGCCCGTCTGCCGCGCCGCGGGAGTGGCTCTCCCCGGCGGAGAGCGCGTCGGTGCAGGGGCTTCCGTGCGCGTACATCGAAACGGCGGAGTATGACTGCCTGCGGGGCGAGGGCGCGGCATATGCCGCGCGGCTCGCTGACGAAGGCGTGGCGTGCGAGTATCACGCAATAAAAAACGCCATGCACGGCTACGATATCGCGAGTAAGAGCGATTTTCTGAAGGCCGTGATGGCGTATCGTATCAAATTTTTGTGCGACGCTACGGAAAAATGAAAAGGTGCAGCAGCACCGCGTTCAAAATGCCGAGCACGATCCCGGCGAGCACCTGGATGGGCGTGTGGCCGACAAATTCCTTGAGCTTAACGTCCGTCAGCTTGCCGGTGGAGAGCTCGTCAAATGCCTTTACGATTTCGTTGATGATGGCGGCCTGCTTGCCGGTTTCGAGCCGGACGCCCATCGCGTCCTTGCATACGATCACGGCGAGGATCGCGGCGATGGCAAACTCAAAGGAATCAAGCCCATAGACGAACGCCGCCGCTACTGCGAGCGAGGAGACCGTTGCGGAGTGGCCGCTCGGCATACCGCCGTCGCCGACGAGCCGGGAGAGATCGAACCGGTGCGTGACGAGCGCATGGATGATCGTTTTGATGATCTGCGCCCACAGCCACGATGAAACGCCGGTCAGCAGGAACTGGTTGGAAATAAGATCACGAAACCACATGGTTTCCGCCTCCTGTGTTTTCTGTATTGGAAGAAGGCGCGCGCTTCCGGCGCACGTCAAAGGAATGGCCGAGCAGCTCGTCTGTGCGGACGGTTTCAAACTCCTCGGGATGGAAGTCCCGCCGGAGCGTAACGGTGTTCAGACAGTCGAACCCAACCCGGCGGTAGAGCCGGAGCGCGCGGAGATTCCGCGCCGCGACTTCGAGATACAGCGATTCCGAGTAGCCACGCACGAGCCCGGCAATCGCCTCGAGCGCCGCCGCGCCGAGACCGCACCCCTGAAATTCGGGGCGGATGAACAGCTCCTCGACCCAGTCGATCTCGCCGCCGCGGCTGCCGAGATGGGCAAAACCGGCGGCTGCGGTATCGGCGTCGAGAAAATAGAACCGGTGGCCGTCGGAAGTCCATGCGCGCAGATCGTCGAGCGCCTCTTCGCGCGTCTGCACATAATCGCTGTGTGCGAGCCAGAACGCGGCAATCAGCTCCGCCGCGGCGTCCTCTTCTCCGGCGTAGGGACGCAGCGTGACCGCGCCGCTCATGCGTCTGCGCCGTCCGGCTCGGCAACGTAGCTCACGTACTCGAGCGGCGTGAAGCCGAGACGCTCGTAGAGCGCGACCGCCCCGGCGTTTTCCGGCTCGACCTCGAGCCGCAGACGTGCCGACGGGAACTCCCTCCGGACGGACGTAAGAAACTTTGTGCCGAGACCGTGGCCGCGGAAGGCCGGACGGATGTACAGCTCCTCAATCCAGCAGATCGGGCTGCCGGACTCCGGGGAAAAGCTGCGCG